>QHXW01000525.1 GCA_003223115.1 Acidobacteriota bacterium | reverse complement strand
GGTCGTCGTTGAAGCGCACTCGCCGCCCACCGAGTTGCTCGCGAAGAACTCGGTTCTCCTCGCGAAGGTAATCGATGATCTGCAGTTGGTGTTGGTTCATCCACCCGGCGACGGCAATCAGCACGAGCCGGAATGGATCCAGGACTCTCGGCATCGTGAGCTCATTATCGCGAGACTTGAGGGCTGCGATAACGCTATTTCTTGCAGATCCAGATTTCGGACCATACGGGACCGATCGACGTGGCGAGCTATGCTCGAAAAGGTCCCAACGGCACGGCAGAAGTAGTCTTTGTCATTCGTTCAAAAGCGGAACGAGCGGGAAATTCAAATTAACAAGTTTGGCCAAAACATC
Organism: Acidobacteriota bacterium; assembly: GCA_003223115.1. Taxonomy (GTDB): domain Bacteria; phylum Acidobacteriota; class Terriglobia; order Bryobacterales; family Bryobacteraceae; genus QHXW01. Next base: position 6,381 of record QHXW01000525.1, on the reverse strand, counting down.
TTGAGTTGACTTTGTTGTGGCTCTCTCCTACACTTGCTTCCCAGAAGCTACATTCGTTTCGCTATGACGTTCAGGGTTGTTCTGGAACATGATCTGGAAACGGGTGACTACTCAGCTGTGTGCCCCGAACTCCCGGGCTGCGCGTCTGCTGGCGAAACCGAGGAGGAAGCCCGCGCAAACATCCGAGAAGCCATCGAACTCTATCTGGCGCCCGGCGATATCGAACTGCCAGAAAATGCGAAGCTGGTCGAGGTGACGGTTGGGTGATCGCGGCACGCCGCGGCTCACATCAGACCAGGTGATCAGAATCCTTCGTCATCATGGCTTCCTGCGGGTTGGACAATCCGGGAGCCATCAGAAGTGGCGGAATCCGGCCACCGCGAAGCCGGTCATTATTGCGCACCATCGTGGTCGTGTTCTTCCGCTTGGCACCATGAGGGCGATCATCGAAGGTAGCGGCATTGCGCCTGCCGAATGGCTCAAGTGAGCCGGGGAGGATCTTGAAAATGCGCGGCGAGGGATCGCTTTACAGCACCCCTTTTGCACCCCCAACTCTGCTGCGGGAGTTGAAGGCAAGCCACGTGGGATTCTTCGAGGCTCGGTTCAACGCGTCTGCCCGGCAAGCCGTCAGCGCCACTCTTATCAAGGCAGAAACCTTCCATGGAGAACGTTGGCGATTTCAAGACGTTCACTGCGGCGGTGCGGCGTACAACGCAGGGATCAGGTCTAGCGACATCCTACTGACACTTGGAGGACGCGAGGTTGCAACGTCAGAATCCCCAGCTTTTCCTCTGGGTGAGAGTATCGAAGTAGATGTAGTGCAGGACTCTCGGCATCGTTAGCTCATTATCGCGAGACTTGAGGACTGCGGTAACGCTATTTCATGCAGATCCAGTTTCCGGACCATACCAGGCAAAGGCTGCAGATGGAGTCTGACCAAAATCTGACCGATTTCTCAGTGTTCTGGATTTTCCCCTGATATGCCGGCATTTGCCGGAGTAAGTCAAAGGTCTGCAAAACCAAGCGATGTAGATCTGTCCAGGAGATCCAGAGGGCGGGATAGCCAAGAGGTAAGGCCATCGCCTGCAAAGCGATTATTCGTCGGTTCGATTCCGACTCCCGCCTCCAGATTCCGGAATAGTCCTCACCTACTGCTCTGCAACTCATCCCGGTATGCGGTATACTCCAGTTGTTGATCCAATCTTTCGGCGACAAGAGAACGGAGAGGCTGTTCAACGACAATGTGGTAAAAGAATTTGAGGGCTTTGCAGCGCGCGCGAAGAGGAAACTGGAATCCGTCAATGCGGCCGCCCGCCTTGAGGACTTGAGCGTGCCTCCCTCGAATCGGCTGGAAAAACTGCGGGGAGACCGCAAGGGCTTTCACTCGATCCGCATCAACGACCAATGGCGGGTAGTTTTCCAGTGGGTCGAGAATCACGCTCACGAGGTCTCCATCGTCGACTATCACTGAGGAGCAGACTATGGCAAAGGATGAATTCGCAGCGGTCACACCCGGCGAGATGCTGAAAGAGGAGTTCTTGGCCGAGTACGGACTGTCGCAGAATCAACTCGCCAAAACGATCGGGATTTCGCCGAACCGGATCGCCGAGATCGTCAACAACCGGCGGCGTATTACGGCCGATACGGCTTTGCGGCTGAGTCTGTATTTCGGCAACACTCCGGAGTTCTGGATGAACTTGCAGGCGCACTATGATCTGAAGGTCGCACGCCGTGGGTTGAGCCCGCAGGAGATGAGACGCATCAGGGCGCGTCGAGCGGCTTGAGTGCAAGCCGTTAACTCTTGGCGGCAAGTGGCTCCTATTTAACATCTCCGGTTCTTCTTAGGTTTAACCGTATGATCGCACGGCGTAGCTGCGCGAGCGCATGTTCGGCGACCGATAGTGCGGAGACACCGCGCGTGTTCGTTACCGTAGCGCCGTAACCCGCAGCCGCGTCAAGATCCACGTTGTCGGTGCCGGTACCCCACAAAGAAAGAAGCCGCAGGTTGGGACACTGCCGGAAAACATCGGTACTGAAACGCCTGGATGAGCGAATGTTGATCACTATCTCTGCGCCGGCGATGCGTTCGATCAGCCGCTCATTCGAGGCATTCGCCCGTCTGTAAACGCTGCGGCGTCAGACACGAGCGATCAACGGAAACATATGGTCTGAACTCAGTTCCTCATATTCCTGGGCCATCCAAGCCGCGTGCTCGTGCTACGATCAACCCAACAACCCCATGACGTTCCCTGCTCCGGTCCCGGAGATTCCCGCGGCGAACGTCGACAAAGCCGCAGCCTACTATGTCAACACGCTCGGCTTCACTTTCGATTGGGGGGACGACCAAGGAGGCATTGCAGGCATCTCCAGGGGGAATTGCAGACTGTTTATCACCAATCGCTCCTTCCGCGAGTCCTACGGCAACATAAGCTCTATCCTTTTCTGGCTCAATCTCAACAGCAAGGCTGAGGTCGACGAACTCTTCGCACAATGGAAGGCCGCGAACGCGAAGATCGTTTCCGAGCCCGAGGACAAACCGTGGAAGCTGCGCGAGTTTATGGCCGCCGATCTTGATGGCAACCTCATTCGTGTCTTCTATGATTTCCGGGGCGACATTTAGACGAACGACACATCGCGCAAAGTCGGCCAGCGTAGATCTATGCTGCGGCGTCAGGGAGGATCTATCCGCCTTTGCTTGTGCGAAGGGGATTTATGGATCTGTCGCAAACAGCGTGGAGAAGCTGCGGGTTAAACCGGCGAGACCGGTGATCAGGCCACAATGCCAAGGATCCGCTGGATAAATTGGACCTGACCGACAACATCCCCCTTGGGAAGCCATCGGATTTGTCCCTTCCGTATCGCGTGCATCGCCTCGTAGCCAGCAACCGTCTCTGTAGTGCGCCCTCCGCCGAACGGAACCATAGACTCGCCGCAATGCGCTTCTTGATAAAACGATGGTCCTGCTCGACGATGTTGTTCAAAAAAGATCGGCAGCGACAGCGCCGCCCCAACTCGCGCTGCTCTTCAGTTCCGCGATGGCGCGGCCTGCGTTAGAGAAAACGAAGGCGCAGACAGCCAAGTAAGAATATGGGCAGTTGCCAGCGATGCAAGGAGCTTGAGGATGTCCTTGAGCAACTCGTGGCTAAATACTAGGCCGCCAGCGGACGCAACCAGCGACTTGCCAGCACCGACCCGGAGAAGCGGAAGCTCAAATGCTGGAACTCACGGCCCAGGGCGCCATGGATGACGGGCGGAGCCTCTTCGAGGAGCACCAGCGAGTGAATTCGGCTGGGAAACATCAAATAGAAAAAGGGCGGCGCACCCATTCTCTAACGCAAAGCCTCCATCGGATCGACGCGCGCGGCTCGTCGGGCGGGAGGAAGACTGGCCAGCAGTGCGACGAACAGGAGTACTACGCTCGCCATCATCAGCCGGAATGGATCGTGCGGCGACAAGCCGAAGAGTTGGCTGGCGAGCAGCCGGTTGGTCGCGAACGAGAACGCGAGACCGATGGCCAGCCCGGCCAACGCCAACCGGCCTGCTTGCATCAGCACCAGACCTAGCAACCCACGTGGACTGGCGCCGAGCGCAAGCCGGACGCCAAATTCATTTGTCCGTTGCGCAACCTGACAGGCCACGACGCCGAAGATACCGGCCGCCGCGATGCCAAGCGCCATGGCCGCGTAGATCGCCAGCATCGCCATCAGGAATCGCCGCTCGGCCACCGTCCCAGAGACGATTTCCGTCATCGGTTTGATCTCGTGAATGATGATGCGCCGGTCGGTTTGCAGCACGGTCTCGCGCAGCAGCGGCATCAACGCCCGGGACGGGGCAGCGGTTCGGACCACCACTTGCGCGCCGCCAAACGCATACTGCCAGTAGAAGCGTGGATGCGGTTTTTCTTCCAGCCGCACGTCGCGCGTGTCCTTCACCACGCCAACGACCTCAAGAACACGATCCCTTTCGGAGCCGACTGTGAACCTTCCGCCCACCGCCGAGCGGCCGGGAAACAGCAGCGCCGCTGCCGCCTCGTTGATGATCACGATCTGGCCGGCCCCATCATCCTTCAGTTCTGTGTCGCGGAAGAAGCGTCCGTCCCGCAGCGGAATTCCCATCGCCGAAAAGTAGTCGAAGGCCACGAACGTGGCCGCGAGTGAAGGCCGGTCGGCCTCCGGCACGGGCCGGCCTACCACTTGAGCCTTCTCGTCGAACGTCCATTTCCCGGTCAACGGCGCGGAGGAACTCGTGCCGACGGCCTGGACGCCCGGCAACGCCGCCAGCCGCGCGTGCAGCGCGCGATACAGTCGGCAGACCTCCTCGTTGGTCTGGAAGCCCCGAGTGCTCAGATCAAGCGCGACCACCGATTGAGGTTTGTAGCCGAGGTCCTGGCCCATTAAGCGGCGGAAGCTTTCCAACAGCGACCCGGCGGACACGAGCAACACCAGCACGACCGCTATCTGACCGACCAGCAAACCTTGTTGCCATGCCCGAATCCGCGGCCCGCTCGTCGTGCGCGCGCCAGCGCGCAACGATTCTGTCGCTTCAACCCGCGACTGCCGTAGCGCCGGCAACAACCCAAACACGAGCGGCGTTATTAGTGACAGCCCGGCGGTAAACACCAATGCCGCTCCGTCCACCCTCGCTTCACGGATGAACGGCACATTTGCCGAGCCCAGCGAGCGAATTCCCTGAAGCGCGCCTCGCGCCAGCGCCATTCCCAATCCTCCTCCGAGCAGCGAGAGAAGAACGCTCTCCGTCATGAATGCCTGCACGAGCCGCCCACGGCCTGCCCCCAGCGCCGAACGCACGGCCAACTCACGTTGTCGCGCCACGCCGCGGGCGAGGAGAAGATTGGCGAGGTTGACACAACACATCAGCAACACCGCCGCGACCGCGATGGCGAGTATGGGAATGCCCTTCCGCGTCCGCCCAAGGACTTGGTCGCGGAAGCTCACTAGATCGAAGCTCCACCTGCGATTGGTTTCCGGATGGTCTGCGGCCAGCCTTTGTCCCAACGCGGCCAGTTCGGCGCGGGCGCCCTGCTCCGTCACATCGGATTTCAAGCGGCCCACGAGCAGGAACATTCTTGCCCCGCGCGAGACCCGATCGTCGCCATGGACCCCCATCGGAAACCAAAAGGACTGAAGCCCCACCTTCAAGATGCTTCCGGTCCCAGCCGACGGAGCTCTTTCCAGCGGAAACTGAAGCCCCGGCGGCAGAACGCCCACCACCGTGTGCGATTTTTCGTTGAGTCGAAGTGTTTGACCAAGGACGTCGGGCCTTCCGCCGAATCGCGCTTGCCACAACTCGTGGCTGATCAGAACAACCGGCGCGGCGGACTCGTCGGCGTCAGAGGGAAGAAAAGGCCGTCCCAACGCCGGACGAATGCGCAATACGTCGGCGAGGTTCGATGTCACCCCCAGCGCCGGGAGTTCCTCGATGTGATCGTCCTGGTTCCAGGCTGCGCTCTGCGACCCGAACGCCGCCAGCGACTCAAAACTCTGCGTGAATTCGCGGATGTCCTCAATATCCCGCCAGGACAAGCGGTCCTCGGTGGCTCCGGTCTGGGTATTGGACAAGCGAATCCACATCAATCGATCCGGCGCGTCAAATCCCAGCGGCCGCAGCAGCACGGCCTTGGCAACGCTGAACACGACCGTGTTCGCTGCGATGCCGAGCGCCAGCGTGAGCACTGCCACGGCCGTGAAGCCGGGGTTCTTCACCAACTGGCGGAATGCGAACTTGAGGTCATTCATAATGTCAATAGTAAGTGATTGGTGAAAAGTGGCGAGGCGTGTCGTGGGTGAGCGTGGCGAGTTTGTGACGTGAAACAAATAAGAATCCTGCGCACAGAAAATCGGAAATGGACTGCTTTGTCCGCATTTCTCGTCACGGGTCACTCGCCACTTACCGCTCCGTTCGCAGCGCCATCGTCGGATCGACTTTGGTCTCGCGACGGGCAGGTAATCAACTGGCGAGGGGCACAACTGCGGCCAGCATAATGAATGCCTGAGAAAGCCGCCCGGGCTGCGGCACTGATGCCCCGGCGCAGCGACCGGAAGCTTCGGGGATATGCAGAATTCATAACGCGATTCAGACCTGCAGACGCGACCGTGTACCCGGTATTTCGCTCACTGGTCCTGAGCAGTCGCGAAGGATTTACAAATCCTCTCGAGATTTTATCCTCAAATCCTTGGATACGGGATAGTGCTGCCGCTTGATGATTTCGAGCGGCACCGCATGATCCGTCAACGCAAGGACCCCATTTGTTTACCGCAAAAGCGCGCGATTACACTCTTGTCCAGAAACGGGGATCTAGTCAACTGGGCGGGGAGCAGGAAGTCAGATCACGGCCAGCGATCCGGCTACGGCGCCCCAGAA
>QHXW01000524.1:4094-4453 GCA_003223115.1 Acidobacteriota bacterium | reverse complement strand
TTCACAGCGGTAGTGGCAGGGGATCGGGCCGCATCCGTCGCGGTGCTGCTGGGCAGCACGAGAAGGGCGAGGCTGGGCACAAGGCGCGATGGCATCGGAAGCTACGTGCTTAGGATGGGAAAGAGAGCATGAGAAAACGGCGCTTAGTCTCATTTACTTATGAGGGGAAACCCCACACGCACCGAGCAGGCGATGTCGCATCAGTCGCACTGCTGATGTACGCTGGTGCGTCCGGCCTCGTTTATGACTGGTTGGAGGTCTTGTTGATGAGGGGGAAGCCGGGCTTACTTTCGGTCTTACGCAACGCCTCCGCGATGCCGGACCTTTTCAGAACACTCGTTGGAGCCGAGATTCTCTCG
>QHXW01000524.1:0-4043 GCA_003223115.1 Acidobacteriota bacterium | reverse complement strand
GCGATGCTGACAATCATCAAAGGAAGCATCTATTCACTTCCGACTGAGAGGTTGCTCGAATTGTTCCACGAGTGCGCCCGCACCTTGGAGGGCCCCAAGTCGGATTCAGTCCAAAGCATCACCACCGACGTGAACTCAGATCCGGGCGGCGACGAGGTATTGATCGTCTTGGAAATAGCTAACAAGAGAGCCGACCAAATCAGGCAGTTGAAGGGGGCGTTGCTGGCTAGAGACGTGCTGGAAGCAATCCGGCTCAGTGAGATGATCTGTGGGATAGAGCAGGAGGCCAGAACAGTATGAAGTATAGAGGCATTGGATTGCGCAGGCTCAGCACTGAAGAACAGGCTGCTGATGGCCGAGCAGGGTTACTGCGGCAGCATGAGGAAATACGGCTTGCCGCCCGGAAGCACGATGTTGACCTTGTTCGGATCATCGATATCGTTGATGTGAGTGGAACTCAGGTGAGTGAAACACCGGAATTTCAGCAATTAGTGCTGGAGCTACGCGAACCGGGCATCCACGGCCTAGTTGTAGCGGCGATTGATCGGTTGGTCAGGCCGGACGATTTCACCGCTTTCAGCATCTTTCAAATTTTCCTGAAAAATCGCAAGCTAATCTGGACACCATCCGGCGAGATCGATGTCGCCGAGGACGCTGGATTTATGCAAGCCATGATGCAGGGCTTGATGGCGGGTCTTGATCGACGCAAGATATTGCGAAACACGCAGCTTGCAAAGGAGGAAAACCGGAAGCGTGGCCGGTGTGCGAACGCCACAATCACCCTGCCTCAAGGGGTAGATTTCGATTTTAAGACAGGCAGGTGGTCGTGGGTTGAACCAGAGGCTGGGCGCTTGAAGGAAGCGTTCGCATTACTGCTGTCCCGTACGATGACGGTTCGGGCCATCGCAAGAAGGCTCGGTTACCCCTGCGAGAGGACACTCTACAACAAACTGCGAAATCCGATCTGGATCGGCATCCGAGAGTATCGGCACAAACGCGGTGAAAAGTATCCCACACGCAATGGTAGGCAGTCCGACCGCAGAAAGGTTTTGCGCGACGAGCCTCTGCGGGTGCCGATTGAAATCGAACCCTTAATTTCAGTCGTGGAGTTCGAGCACGCTCAAGAGATTCTCGCAGGCGTGCGCCACCAATGGAATAAGTCGCGGCAAGCGGAGAGCCGATTCGAGTCATCCGGGCTGATTTACTGCATATGCGGAGAGCCGTTCTACTCCAAAGGGGACCGAAGGCGGGGAAAGCACGATTTTTACTACTGTCGCAGCCAGCACCGGGGCGGTCGGGGCTGTGGTGCAACTAAACCCAAACGCGAGCAACTCGATCATACGCTGACGGCTTTCGTCGCCGAGACATTTACGAAACCGAAGACACTTAGGGCACTGATTGACTCTGCCAGTCAGGCCGCGGGGACCGAGCGTATCAAGGCGGAGATCGGGGCGGCGGGTCGGGAACTGGATCGTCTGAGGATAGAAAAGCAGCGACTGCTTAGTCAGTCCGTGAAGGGGTTCTTCAGCGAGTCAGAAATTGAACGCGAGGCTCGTCGAATCGAGATCGAAAAGCAGGCGATCTCTAGCAGGCTCCGCGGCGCAGAGCAAACCCTAGCGGCATCGGCTTTGGATGGTCGGGCAGTAGCAGCGGCGATTGCCTCAGTTTTCGGTGAGTTCGAGTTTCTGAGCCTATCTGACAGGAAGCGGATATTGGGGCGGTATGTGTCCAAGATACAGGTCAGCAAGGGTCAGATTTCCCAAGTGACGATCAAACTACCGGCTGCTGTCGCCATTAATCGAATCCGCACAGGCACGGGTTCATAGCGGCCACCAGCATGAAGCGCGACGGAAAGCACAGCGTCATGGTGGAACGGGCAATCGTCACGGTTCCGTCTTCGAGCGCTGGCGCAACAGCTCCAGAATGTTGCGTAAGTCCCTTTTGCGCGAAACTGACTTCACCTGGCCGTGGCATCCCCATTACTCCGCCGATGAGCCCGCCATCTGAAACGCTGTGGTGCGGAGAACGAAACGGCCATGTACGCAGCAGAGGGCGCCCGCAGCAGAATTCCGGCGATGCTGTGAACTTTAGTGGTCTCAATCGCTTCTGCGAATCTCAGAGAGGGCAGTACGCCAGCGAGGCGCTTCGCGAGCATGGTCTTACCGGATCCCGGCGGGCCTATCATGAGAACGTTGTGGGCGCCGGCAGCAGCCACCTGCAGAGCGCGCTTGGCCGAGGACTGGCCGCGCACATCGCAGAAATCGGGGATGAAAGAGTCGTTGAGCGACGAAGGCAAGGGCGGCACATCGCACGCCACAGCGGGCGAAAACTGCAGGGGCCGCATAATCAAGGCGACCGCTTCCGCAAGGTGCCGGACACCGAATACGCGCAGGCCTTCGACCACCGCAGCCTCCGCGGCATTCTCCGCCGGCAACACCAGGTTCGGAATTCCCTGGCTGCGCGCGCAAACCGCGATTGAAAGCGCGCCGCGGACGGGACGAATGGCGCCATCGAGCGAAAGTTCACCCACCAGCAGATATTCATCCAGATTCTTCAACAGCGCCCATTGCGGCTAGAATTCCAAGCGCCATGGGCAAATCGAATCCAGCGCCTTCTTTGCGCACATCGGCCGGAGCCGGGTTAATGGTGACGGCTTTGTTAGGAAAGCCGAAGCCGGAGTTCATGAGCGCCGATTTGATGCGCTCGCGGCTCTCGCGAACAGCGGTATCGGGCATGCCGACCATCATGAAGTCGCGCGCCGTGCCAGACTTGTACAGGTCGACTTCGACATCGATTAGGTGAGCATCGATGCCGTAAACGGCGGCGCTGCGTGTCTTGAACAGCGCCATCTAGGTGGGTTTTCGAACTACCAGTATAGCGAAGCCCGGATGATATACTGAAAGCCAATCCCCGCGACATTGCTGGAGTGGCGGAACTGGCAGACGCACGGGACTCAAAATCCCGCATCCTTCACTGGGTATGAGGGTTCGACTCCCTCCTCCAGCACCAATTATTTCATCGTGTTAGCGGTTGGCATCAGAGTCGTAACGAAGGTGCTGCCTTGCCCTACTGTAACTGTTTTGTCACCGCGGCGCTTTGATTCACTTTGCGCAGCGGCGAAGGCAGCATCGCCGGGGAAACAATCTGACGACTCATTACCCGCGCACGGGAATGAATCGCCGCCGCGCCTGCATAGGGCGGAGACGCGAGCGCGCTGATCTGCGCGTCCGCCAGCGGGGTGTCGAACTCCACCGAAGGTCAGGACATACTAATATCCCGGGCGCGTGCCGCCTGGCAGCAGTCGGTCGAATCGGTTCTCGGGATCTACGCCGATCCGCTGGAAAACATCGCGTAGGTTCGCGAACGGATCGATGGGCAGCCGCTTTGATTCGCGGCCAGGCTCAGTTCAACGTCTTCGATCGCAATTCTGGAGTGTTTTCGGCGGGGCGTAGCTTTGTCATCGCCACTCTGTGATTCACGCTCACGGATGTATGCGTTGAGCCTCCTGCCCGCTTCATGCAGGTCCCGCTCCGAAACGATGTTGTAGCGATCGAACACCGATCGCGTCTTGTGACCGGAGATCATCATCGCGACGCGTTCCGGCACCCCGGCCCGAATCAGGTTTCGCACACCGGTCCGCCGCAGGTCATGAAACACTCTCGCGGGATCGCCATTTTCGTCGATGATGCCCGCAGCCTTGCACGCCTGATCCCACGCGCGACGAAAATTCTTGATCTTCCTGCCGCAGCGAGAGAAAACCCAGGGACACTCTGGCCACTTCAGATCTCGAGCCGCTTTTTGCATCGCTAACATCTCGTAAAGTTCATCCACGAGCGGGATCACGCGCGCTTCGTCGTTCTTGGTTTCGCCTGGCTCAAGTCGAACCACTCGCTCGATCAGATCCACTTGTGGCCAGATCAGAGAGAGGATCTCGCCTTTCCGACAACCGGTCCAGAACGCAAATGTGACGATGGGCTTCACCTCATTTGGCAGGGATGATCGCAGAATGACGAAGTGTTCTCGCTCAAAGAATCCTTTTCTGA
>QHXW01000096.1 GCA_003223115.1 Acidobacteriota bacterium | reverse complement strand
AGGTTGGCGATATCGCGTTTGCGAACGTGGGGGCCGTCGCGGTAGGACTGGCGGAGGAAGATGGACTGGTAGATTTTGCCGTTGGAGGAGGGCCAGGAGGCGCGGGCGACGTACATGTCCACATGATAAGGCATAAACACTCATTTAACAATGAAAATATAGCAATAATACATGTCTACATAATTGAGTACAAAACAGCAGTCAAATGAATGAAGCTTGAGAGGTTAGCTCAAAACATCAGAGGTGAACATCCGTTCGAAGACGCCTGTGCTTTACCGCGACTTTCGCGCAGTTCTGGGACTTCAGATTCTGTTGTGTCCTCAACGCGTGACCCCGGCGGTGATTCGCGAACTTGACATGGAAGCTACGTGGCGCGGGTAGTCGAACGCTTCGCCTCGCTCACGGCTTCACCAGGTTGCACAAAGCACGAGGTGATGGGGTAAATCTGAGAGCGATTTCGTTGTGATAGCCCGCCAACAACTCGAATCGATAGAAACCGCGCACAAAGGGCTGACTCCCTTATCATAATTAACAGGGGGCGTGAAGTCTCCTTCAGCCAAACCGTCTATTCCGTTTCTCGCTTTCTCAGTCTTTCCAATAACTTGGGGAATCTGCTCTTCGCTCGACGGACAACCCAAGCAGGTCGAACAGATGAGGTTTTGATACAGTTCTGATACGGCGGAAAAAAGCAGGGAATCCCCCGCTTTCTGTCCATCTGCCACGGAAGCAGGCGCATTAGGTCAATGGGGAGTCGGCACCACTGATTCGCTTTAGTCAGTGACTGCGGCGTCGGCGATCGAGCGGCTTCTCTTGTTTACAGCCTGACGACTCAGTCCTCTGTGCGAGGAGTGTGCGCCGTGCTGATGCTATCGTCGCACCTCTGTTGCGGGCGCCGACCCTTACGGCCAGGGTCTGGATATGCAAGGCGCGTAACCTGTGCATGACAGCCATCACCTGGCGCTTCCGGGCTACCACAGACACCTTGACGCGGTTGCGCACAAACTGTACAGTTCGGATAATTGAACTGGAGAGTTCCCAATGCAGCCCACTGGCAAGAATGAGAGTATCGTCGTTTCCGCGCTTACCGCCCGCACCGGCTTTGGTAAGCTGTTGCGCCGAGTGGAAGATGAGCACCGCTCGCTCGTCATCGAGAAACGCGGCACGCCCAGGGCCGTGCTGCTCAGCATCCGCGACTACGTCAAGCTTGCCGCACCCGAGCCGGAAGTACTCAGGCTCATCGGCGAGGAATCGCAGCGCAAGGGGACCGACAAGCTGACCTCGCGGCAGATTGACCAGGTCATCAAAGCGGCCCGTGTGCAAAAACGCAAGCGCGGGTGATTCCGCTCCGGCTCGTTATCGACACCAACATCGTCGTTTCGGCGGCGTTAAAGGCGGACGGCCTTCAGCGGACCGTCCTGCTGCTCGCCACCGCCAAACCGGCGACCCTGTATGTGTCCGAAGCCGTTTTCGCCGAATACCGCGAGGTGCTGGCGCGACCGGAGCTGAAGATCCGCAAGGGGCTTCGCCAGCAACTCCTCCAACTCATCCAGAGCAGGGCGCATCCGATCAAGCCGTCACGCGCGCTGCCGGTGACGAAGGACCCGGACGACAACAAGTTCCTGGAATGCGCCGACGCCGCACGTGCCGATTATCTCGTGACCGGGAACACACGGCATTTTCCGAAGTTCTGGAAGAAGACCAAGGTGATAACGTCGCGGGAGTTCATCGACATCGTCGCTCCGCACCTGATTCCATAGGACCGAGCATATGAGCAAGCCCGCCCAATACGTCCAGTCGGTCCATTTTGAGGATTTTGACGGCCGGCAGTTCGAACGTCTCGTGTTCGCCTACCTTGCACGGACGGAGAAATGGCTTTCCCTCGAATGGTACGGCCAGACGGGAAGCGACCTCGGGCGGGACATCTGGGGAATTCGTGATCTGGGTGAGGGCAGGAGCGAAACCATATGCGCGCAGTGTGTGAACCGCTGCAGATTGACGTTCGCCAAGGCGAAAGGCGGACCTTGCCAGGTACTCAACGCTCCCAACGGCACGCCGCATCGGTTCCGTTTTGTGACACGTTCGGCTGTCTCCGCGAAGATGCGGGGCACGATCCAGGCGCATGCGCTCGCAAACGGCATTCGCGATTGCGACATCTCGTCAGGCGCGGAATTTGAAGAATTCCTGCGCCGGGACGCCGAGTCGCTCCTCAAGCGATTCATCGAGGGAGAGGTCTTTCCCGATACCTAACCAACTGGAGAATGCACAAAGCAACGGCGTTCTTACGAAAGCGCGACAAGATCGAAATGTTGCGTCATGATCGAACCAACCATATCGGTCGTCACAGGGAAGCCGGTCCAGCAGCGCTCCTGTCAGCCGTTCCGATCCGAATGCCTCTGTCCATCGGTGCGTTCAGTGGAACGCGGGGCGTGCAGTTCGTGTCGCTGGCGGGATGGCCGCTATTGAGCCGCAACCGCTGGACCGGCGATGTGCGCTTCCCCGGCCACGCCGTCGAGACTCGCACGCCGTATTTCCTCGATGTCTCTCCCGGCTTCTTCGAAACCATGCGGATCGGCCAGATCGATGGGCGCGACTTTCGGCGGGGCGATGTTCCGCCGCGGTTGAACGGTTCCACGCAGCCGTTGCCGGGAGCTGGTATTGTCAACGAGGCGTTCGCCCGCACCTACTTCAACGGGCAGAATCCGGTAGGCAGGTCGGTGAATGTCCGCATAGACAAGGATCTTGCCGCTCCCATGGAGATCGTCGGTTACGTGCGCGATGCCGTCTATTACGACGTGCGCGAACCTATGCATCCTACGGTATATGTGCCCATGTTAAACAAGGAGCACAATACACTTCTGGTACTTCTGGTACACACCGCTGGTGATCCGCTGGCGCTGGCGCCTATGGTGCGGCGGGCAGTCTCAGAGGTGCGTCCCGATTTCCGTTGATCAACATCCAACCCCAAAGCAATTTTCTGCGGTGCCAAATGCTTCGCGAACGGCTGCTCGCTACGCTGTCGTTATTCTTCGCGATCGTGGCGCTCGTGTTGGCTGCCATTGGACTGAACTATTCGGTAACGCAGCAGCGGCGCGAGATCGGCATCCGCATGTCGCTCGGCGCACGCTCGGCTCACATGGTGCGCCACGTCACCGGGGGCATGTTCGGAATGGTTTGTCTCGGCTCGGCTATCGGCCTGGCCGCAGGACTCGTGAGCGGGCGCTTCCTAGAGAGCCTTCTGTTCGAGGTGAAGGCCACGGACCTGGGAATTGTGATCGTGCCAATCCTGACGCTGTTAGGCGCCGCGTTGCTGGCGGCTCTGCCTCCGGCGATTCGGGCCGTGCAGATCGATCCTGCTCAGACGCTGCGTAGCGATTAATGTTGTAGGCTGATGCACCGGATTGTTGTCCGGTTCTGGGACACCAGCCCCGCCACGAAGTCCTGGGGTATGCGACTGAAAAATACCTTCCGTTAACACCAGATAACGCTTCCTTCTCCGCATCAACATCCCTAGATGGCCAGTTTGCCGTTCTGATACAATCCGCGCGAGGTAAGTGATCTTCATGGGGCTCCGTCCGTTCTCCTGTTTCATCGCACTCTTGTTTTGCACCACTAGCCAAGCGCAGTCGCTGCGCGTCACTGAAGGCGTCTCGGATTACCAGGTTTTCCAGCGTGATTTCAAGAACACGCGGCTAGATATTACGGTGGGTGGCACGGCCTCAGCGCTTGACGGCAAGGAAGTGGAAGAACGGACTTCCACCGAAATCGGTGCATCCGAGTGGGCCAAAGTTGCTGCGGTCAAGAGTGGCCACTGGTCCGGTAAGGTCACTCTCGGTACAGGCGGCCCCTATCGCCTGGAGTTCCGCATCGAAGGCGCGTCGCTGGCCATTGTGGTTGAGCATGTGCTAGTCGGCGACCTTTGGATTCTCGCCGGCCAATCCAATATGGAAGGTGTGGGTGACCTCGATGACGTGCAGCGACCCTCGCCGCGTGTGAACATGTTTGACCAGACGGATCAATGGCGCTTTGCCCAGGAGCCGCTGCATCGATTGGTAGATGCAGCCGACCGCGTGCATTGGCAGCGGAACTCCAAGAAGCAGCCGGAGAAACTCACCGGCGAAGTACTGGTGAATTGGATCAACGGCCGACGCAAAGGTGCCGGACTCGGCCTTCCCTTTGCAGTAGCGCTTTCCGAGGCTACCGCCGTTCCCATCGGTCTGATCCCCTGCGCGCACGGTGGAACCTCCATGGACGAGTGGAGCCCGACTCTGCGCGACAAGGGCAGCGATTCTCTCTATGGCGCCATGTACCTCCGCTTCCAGGCCGCGGGTGGCAAAGTCACCGGGATTCTGTGGTACCAGGGTGAATCCGACGCCAACGCCAAGGATGCCCCTCAGTTTCGCAAGAAGTTCGAAGACTTCATCGCCGCCGTGCGCCGTGATTTCAATGATTCGGACTTGCCGTTCTACTATGTGCAAATTGGCCGGCATGTTTCGAAAGGGTCAGCCGAGCCGTGGAATCTCGTGTAGGAAGAGCAGCGTCTGGCCGCAGTTCACATTTCGAATGTACAAATGGTCGCTTCGGTTACGAGCGCCCTGGATGACGGGATCCATATCAGCACACCCGATTTGAAGCGGTTGGGGCACGAGATGGCGCTGCTGGCGCGCAGCAGACCGATTTACGCCCTTAACCGCGAAAAAGAATCGGCCCTTCCACAGCCTGTATTCATTCGCCGCGATGGAAACTTGATTCGGATTGGCTTCTCGGGAGGCAGCGGCGGATTGCGTGCTCCGGGGCGCATCAACGGATTCACGATTCACGACGCTGCCGGCGCATCGGTGTCGTTGATTTATCGGGCTGATATCGATCCCAGCGAGCCGACAGTGATACGTCTTTATCTCGACAACAATCCTCCGCCCGGCGCCACAGTCCGCTATGGCTACGGCCGCGATCCATACTGCAATCTGGCTGACGAACGCGGATTCGCTGTGCCCGTCTTCGGGCCTTTCGCGTTGCCGCAGGAAACGGCGAAATAGAACGACGCCATGCGAACTCTGCGTTTTTGGATCTCACCTTTGTGCGCGTAATCCGAGCAATACCAACGGCAGTAAGAGAGCCCGTAGCCCGAGCGAGCATTCCGAATGCAGAGCTCCAGGATTCTTAAACCGACGTTGGATAGATGCGGCCCCTCATTTGCACAGTTCTTCTGTTCGTGGGATCGTGTCTTGATTGGCATAAGGTAAGTAGCAGTATTCTCATGAATTTTGTTGACGACTCAGGAAAATGTCGAGTCAACCTCGACCCGGCCTGTGTCAAGAGTCCCCACTCGGTTGTATGACCCAGACATCGCCTTCGGCCTTTGCGACCTCGGCATGGGTTGCCCGGAACTCGGCTCAGTGAGCCTCTCTGAGATCACTGCTCTGCGCGGCGCACTGGGGCTCCCCGTCGAGCGGGACCGGCACTTCAAGGCCACGAAACGGCTCTCGGCTTACGCCGAGGAGGCCACGCGCCTCAACCGCATCCAGGCGTGAGGTGCGCTAATGAATAACCACTATCACCATAAGGCTCCAATTAGCGTGTCCGCATTCCATCACGTAGCGTAATGCGTCGCGATGATCTGGTTCATCCGGTCGCGCATCTTGCCTCGTAACGCGTCGCCGCCCCGGAGTTTCGTTACCCAGTCTTCAAACGTCCCTGTTAATGCATTGTGGAATTTCGTACGGTTGAGTTGGTAGTTGGTACTCACCCGTCTTTTTTATCGGAGGGATTACACCACGAGGAACTGTCCTTCCCACGAGCCAGCGTTTTCTGGTCTCCGCATCGTGCATGATGCTATTGCGCACCAGCTCACGGAAGCTTTGACTCTGGTCGGCGGTCCATCCAAAACTCGGGCCTGTGAGGATGTCCCGGTACACCTGCCGCTCCTTACCCTGTGGGGCCGGTTTTCCATTCATGAACCCCCACAAGGATTCAAGGACGATACAATCGAGCGCAAGAATGGCGAACCCGGCGTGAGGCTCGTCCAGTAGCCGGCTTGCCGCATCCAGCCATCTGCCCTTGATGCGGTCTTCAATAATGTTGATGGCTGTATCCCAATCTTCAGAACCGTCAAATGCGGCTTTCCATTGCTTTTCCGTATAGCGTGGCGACACCTTCAACAGAACCCCCAGAGCGCACCGCGTTTTACGCGCGCGCTTCTTGAACTGCCACGGGACGCTCCCGGACTTCCACCTCTACGCGCGACCCGAGCCGGTTGATGATCGACATGAGCCGATCGACCGTGAACCGTCCGAGGTCCGCATTGCGGATACGCGAGAAATCGGCCGCCGCTATCCCGTGCGGCCGTGCGCCGCGCGTACGCTTAAGTGTTCCCGAGCGAGCGCCTTGATGATTTCGGCGGGCAGGATCGCCTTGAACTGGCTCGGCATCCGCGTTCTTATGCCCGAGATCGCGAAAGACATTTCCGCTCCCTCGCTTGAACCGGCATTCCCATTGCGCTGTTTCATCCAATGGGCCTCTTCGCCTCGCGCGGTTCGAAGCTGATCCGGGCCAGATCCTCTTGAGTCAGGCCAGCCCGGTTCCGCACGTCGACCACGGCAGACGCCAGGACGAACTTTTCCTCAATCGCCCCGTAAGCCTTCCGATACTTCGGCTCTTTCAGCCATTTCTTGTGCAGGTCAGCAATTCGTGCCATTGGTACATCTCCATCATTGAACCGATTTCGCGCCGGACTAACCGAACCTTCGCAGTTGGGCCAACTGCGAAGGTTCGGCTAAGGCCCAGCTCAATCTCGCGCCGCGGCGTCCTCTTCCCTGCCCCTACACCAGCTCGATGTTTACGCGGCGTCCGACCATCGCCGCCGCCCGTTGCAGGCTGCCGAGCGTAATGTCGTTTTTCGGGTCAAGCAGGCGGTCAACCTGCGTGCGGCTCGTCTTGAGCAGCGTGGCCATCTTGTTCTTGGAGATCTTCTTTTTCTTCATCGCTTCAGCGAGCTGCCACGCGACGACCTCCTTGACCGCCTGCGCCTGCGCCTCCTCGAAGATGCCCTCCTCCTTGAGGAAGTCATCAATGCTCGAACCCATATGCTTCTTGCTCATTGCTCCAACTCCTTCTTGCGCTTTCGCGCCGTCGCTAAATCCTCATCAGGCGTCGCCCGCGTTTTCTTGATGAAACCATGCAGCGCGACCAGGTGCTCGCGATAGAGGCAGACCAGCACGCGCGCCGTCCGCTTCGTCGGCAAGTCCGTCCGGACTTCCCAGAGTCCGTTTCCCAAGGGACGGCACAGCGGCATACCCACCGGCCATCGCCATTGCGCCCGCAACAAGTCCTTGCCTATCGCACGGCGCTCCGCGTCATCCAATTCCTTCAGCCATTCCCTCACCGGCTCGCTACCCGCAGCCGTGCGGTAAAAAATCAGTGGGATTTTTTGCGGCTGAGAGTCCTCTACCATCGTATACCTTCTTTAGTACAATGTACCATAAAATGTGCAGGTCGGCAAGCTAATCCTTTAACATGCGTGCGTTTAGGGTCTCTCCGGACTGCCCCAGGCCGGCAGAGACGGGCTTTCTTCCCAGGACCGTTACAGAACGTCCCGCCATGACCGTCTCCCTCACCGTTCGCCGCCCCTTCGGGATTTTGTTGTCCGGATACCATGTGCGCGCGCGCGGATTGGGTCAAGAAAAGCCCTCGGGTCCCCTCCCTTCATTCCTCCGTGGTCCGTGCCGTTAGCGCCCCAATTGGGTAGTTCGATCTGGTGCCAAGGATCGATGCGGGTTGGACTCCCGCGCGCCCGCGGGACGGCTCCGCTGGTGAGCCTGTGCGGAGGCATTGGCAAAGAAGGGGGGACCGGGACTCGGGCTCGGAACTGACGTTTACGGAAATGTGAGGCTGTGGCCCGGTGGTCGCCTCCAAGTTGGTCCCGGCGGGCGGGCCAATGGCTGCCCTCAACCTCGAATTCGGAGCAAATGCCCCCTTCACGTATTTTACGTGTAAACTAAAAGCGGGATGGCCGTCATGAAACAAAACATCACCCTCGCGGTGGAGAAAAAGCTCCTGAAACAAGCCAAGGCCATGGCAGCCGAACGCGGTCTAAGCGTGAGCGCGCTGCTCTCCAGTGAATTGGCGCGCCTCGTGGAACAGGAAGGAAAATACCGGCGAGCCCAGACGAGGGCCGTGGCTCGACTGGAGTCGCCGCTCCATCTGAGTTTCACGAACAAGCCCAGCCGAGAGTCACTGCATGACCGCCAAGGCCTTCGTTGATTCAAATATTCTGATTTATGCCCACGACGCGGATGCCGGACCCAAGCAGAAAATCGCCGCTGCGCAGATCCGGGCTTTGTGGGAAGACCAGTCCGGTCGTATCAGCACACAGGTTCTGCAGGAATTCTATGTGACTGTCACGCAGAAGCTGGGGAAGCCATTGTCCAGGAGCGATGCCCGGGAAATCGTTCGAGACTATGCGCAATGGGTTGCCACTCCGACAACCGCCCAGACGGTTATTCGCGCCTCCGAGATCAGCGAAGGTTGGAAACTGTCATTTTGGGACAGCCTGATTCTCGCGGCGGCCGAGGAGCAGGACTGCTCCACTGTGCTCACGGAAGACTTGAATTCCGGTCAAACGGTGGCCGGAATCCAGATCATCAATCCGTTTTTGAAAAATCGCGCCATTCCTGTCTGATAGTTCGTAGCTTTCGCCTCTCGGTAGCTTAAGCCAGGCGAGCGCTGTGAACCTGCGGAGGAACGTTCGCCGGACTTCGCGACGATCTCGACTGGATTCAAGCAGCGACCCGGCAAAGATATCCTTCCCTACTTCTGCATCATTTGGCATTTCACAGGCGTCAGCCTGCGCTAGATCCCGTGTTCAACGACTCCGCAGCTTGGGGCAAAAGCCTACGCAGACTCAGACATCGAATCGTGGTGCGGCGTGGCAACGCCGTCGTGAAGAGTACTTGCGACAGCAGGACGCTATTCCGACCTGATCAAAGAAGGGTACCGGTCAGATGAAGAAGCAGGCGCTGGTCTGTTGTCGAGGGTGGTCGCAAGGTTCGCAGGCTGCGAGCGGCTCGCGAAGCCCGCTTGTACCTCGTCGAGCGATTGGGTTCGTGACGAGCATCCGATCGCAAGCAAAGAGCGGCATGGTTTCCGACGGGTTCCCTCCGTTCACTCCACCGTGGTCCCGGCCATCAGAGTCCGGCATAGGTAGTTCGACTTGGTGCGAAGGGACGATGCGTCGTTCAGAGGTCAACACCACGAGCATTGCTCGGATGCGTGCCAAGACTGTTCGCCAACTTGTTGAATCCCACCTGTGCGGAAACTGTGCCAAAAACCTATCCATTTGGGGCATCGGAAGTTGCTATTTGAGCGAAAGCAGCTTCCCCAAGTTGATATTAGGCACTTCCGTATAGAGCTAATGGAGAGTTTGGAGTCGGCGAATATTCTTCGTAATCAGCAGGTCGCCGGTTCGATCCCGGCGGGTGGCTCCAGAATAAAATCAATCACTTAGCAGCCAGCGCCAGACGGGCTTTCGAGTTTTTGTCAGCAGTTTTGTCAGCAACCAGGCTCCGGTCCGGCATTGTCAGCACACGCGGCTTTCGACTCCCCGACAAACAGCGTTTCCATCTTTCTCCGCTGAATCGCGGTGCTTCCTTCGAAGAGATGGCCGTAGGTATCCATCGTCAGCTTGATCGATGAGTGCCCGAGTCGCTCCGAGATTTTCTTCGGATGGACGCCCTCATGAAATGAATCAGGAGGGATGCGTGGGTGTGGCGAAGGTCGTAGAGCCGCAGCTTCGGCAGGCCGTTGGCTTCGCAGATCGCCTGGAAGCGACGTAGAACGTTCCGCTCTTCATGGGGCGTTCCGGCTTGGACGGAAATACTAAACCGTTCTCTTGCCACGACTCGCCGGCAAATTGCCGCATCTTTCGCACGGTCCGAACCTCGGATTAGAGAAGATCCGCAACAAAGCGGGGAAAGTCGATTGTCCGGCGGCTCCGCTCTGTTTTGGGCGGCCCGAACTCGAAGCGCGCAACATCCTCGCCCTTCTTGCGCCGCGTCTTGGCGAGCACCTGGTTTACCGTGAGACGTCGGTTTGCCAGGTCCAGATCGTTCAGGCGTAGCCCGTACAGGTCGAGTTTTTGGACCTTACGAGGGCCGAGCCAAAACCCCTTGGCGATGATTTAGGAGGCGACTCAGGGATCACGAATGAGGCGGGTTCAGCTTCACCCGTCTCGGCGCTTGTCTTGAAGACCCCGCTCCTTGCCGTTAAGGCCGGCTTTCTTTATATACATCTTTGCGTAGTCCCACGGCCTTAACAATGACCTTTTTCTGTTTTTTAGACACTTGGTACACAAGGCGGTATTTTGCACTGCCGAAGTCGAATACCCAAAAAAAATCTCTGTCGGCTAAAGGGCGAGCGTAGACGGGAAAAGGATCATCCTTCAATGCGTCGATCAGATCCATTGCCTCGGTCAGCACGGCCTCTGACTGGATTTGATCTAGGGACCGTTCGGCGAGTAATGTGATGATAACTTCGTAGTGTGTGTCAGACACCACGTCGTTGCCGGTACTGGTCTACGGTGATTCCGTGTTCACCCCCATTGGCTTTGGCCAATTGCAACCACAACCGATCTTCCTTGGGGTCTTGGCGGGCTTTGCGCGAATCGCCTTCCAGATACATTTTGGTCACCACGCGCTCCGCCTGTCTCTGCGTATTCGCAACGAATCGGATGGTCGGGCTACCGGCGATTTGGGCAACATAGCGGCCGTCATCTTGCCGAAGAGAGACGACGATAAACCGTGCGCCGGTCTTAGTAGTCTGCGGCTTGATCGGGTACGTGGGATTCATTTGCGGGAACGGTCAGCCGACTTCTCCGCTGGCACAGGATTCCTCAGTCGACCTAGGCGCTTACTCCTCGCCTGCGTTTCCTTGCGGGTCATCGGTTTGCCTACGTAGGGCATATTCTTTTTCCAGTATAGATCAGCCCAGGGCAACTCTATGGCTTGGAGCCCAGCAGCAGTTCCTCCATCCGCCTTACGATCTTCGATGGTGGCTGTGGATACCGAAAACCGTCCGGATTGAAAATGAAGGTCTTGGCTTCTTCCCCGAATGTCCAAATTATCCGGTCGCCTTGAGAACGCACGGCTTCGCGGCTACCTGGCCCGCAACAAAAATCCTTTTCGGTTCCGCGGATTGCTGTTGAAGCTGTTTCAGGACCTCGCGAGATTTCTGGCGGCGTCCGGTGTAGTAATAGGCGTGCGCCAGTGCCGCAACCGACTCCGGCCGCTGCCGCACTTGCTCTGGGACCGTTCCAGCAGCCTCACGGCTGCTACGTATTGCCGTAGTTCCTCCTCGATCATCCCATCAACAGAGTGGCTACGGCATCGTGAAAATTTTCCTTCAGGACATGTTCGAGGTTGATTTTCGCGGGAGCCAGCTGGCCGAGCTCAAACTGGTTCCAGGCCAGGCGCGGGCCCGAGGTGAAGCCCTGATCACTGAAGCCCCAATCACGGACAATTCTACTCTTGACTCGATAAAGCAATGGGCATAGTATTTAAATCCGATAAGCGGTAACCGGCCTTGGAGCTGTGCTGAAGTCGGTTGTCGTTTGGCCCATTGGTCTACAAAAAAAAACCCGGTAAGGAGATTCGCATGCTTGCATCCGCAAAATGGGGAACACTTCTCCTCCCAACTTTAGTATCTCTCGTTCTCTCTTCCACTCTTCCCGTCGGCGCTCAAACAACCGGTGTGATCACCGGAACGATCACAGACAGCACCGGCGCTGTTGTACCTGGAGCTACTGTCACCGTCCGGAACATGGGCACGGCAGAAGAGCGGGTTGTGGAGGGTAATGCGAGTGGCTTTTACATCGCCTACTCTCTCCCTGTCGGCACGTACGAAGTGGAAGCCACCGCAACTGGTTTTAAGAAGGTTTCTCGCCCCAATATCCAGCTTAATGTTGCGGACCGGCTCGCCATTAACATCACCTTAGAGGTCGGCGCAATCAATGAAAGCGTCAGCGTGACCAGCACGGCACCCATCCTGGAGACCGAAAAGGGTGACGTCGGCTATGCCGTGCAGACGAAACAGATGACCGACCTGTCCGTGAACGGTCGTACCTTCACGCAGCTGCTGCAACTGATTCCCGGATCGTCGCGAACCATGGGCGACGAAGGCGGCTTAAGCTTCAACAGCGCCCGTGGATTTGCTGTGAACGGGCAACGCCCAAAATACAGCGGAGTCTCGCTCGATGGCGTAGAGAATACCGACATGGGAAGCAATAACGGCATGTTCACTTCGCCGGGCCTGGAAACCATCGCCGAATTGAGGGTGCAGACCAGCAATTATTCCGCGGAGTATGGCACCGGTGGCGGCACCAACCTGATTGTCGCCACACGAACCGGCACCAATGAATTCCATGGGGCGGCGTACGAATTCCTGCGCAATGACAATCTGGATGCCCGAAACTTCTTCGCGGGGGCCAATAAGCCTACCCTGCGATACAACAATTTCGGCTACCGTATCGGCGGGCCCGTGTACATCCCTGGGCTCTACAACAGGAACAAGGATAAGACGTTCTTCTTCTTTGGCGAGGAGTCGCGCCGCAAGCGCACAGCGAGCATCGTTCGCGCCGCTACACCCACGGACGCGATGCGTGCCGGGGACTTCTCAGCAGTGCCGGGGAGCATCGGCAAGACCATCGTCGATCCGGACTCCAAGATTCCCTTCCCCGGAAATACTGTTCCGACTGCGCGCCTGAATCAAAACGCGCAACTTCTGCTGAAGGCTCTGTTCCCGCAGCCGAACGTTCCCGGAGGGGGATTCCTGAATTTCCAGGCCAACGGACCCACACCGGAGAACTGGCGCGAGGAAACTCTGAACATCACGCACCAGCTTACGCATAATACACAGGTGATGGTCCGTTACATACAGGACACTTGGGTGGCTCAATATCCGACCACCCTATGGGGTAGCCAAGCCTTTCCGACCATCAGCGCCATTGCCAACATCCCGGGACGGAGCTTCGTGGCCAAAGCGACTACTGTGATCAGCCCCACATTGCTAAACGAAGTCTCGTTCGCGTACGGCAGCAATTATCCAGCGAGGGACCAATATGGCGTCACGCTGACCGGCAACTATGAGAATCCGCCGGGCCTAAACATCCCGCGTCTGTTCGCGATCCCCGCCGACCGGCCGAAGAAGGTTCCCAATCTCAGCTTCAGCGGGGGCTGGGGCGGCATCGACAGCAGTTACTATCCCTGGTGGGCGCACCACAACATCACCACGGTCACGGACAACCTGTCGAAGACGGTGGGCTCCCATTCCTTGAAGTTCGGCGGCACCTATCAATTCTCGAAGACGCCGGTGGGATCGCAGGTACACGATCAAGGCTCTTTCAGCTTTGACGGCAGCTTCACCGGTAATCCGATCGCCGACTTCGTGCTGGGACGGGCGGCGTCCTACTCGGAATTGGACAAGATCCTGATGCCCAGTTACGACTACCCGCAACTCGAGCTTTACGCCCAGGACACCTGGAAGGTCAGCCGCCGGCTGACGCTGAATCTCGGTGTGCGCTGGTTCGACATTCCGCATCTTCACGAAGCCAGTGACCTGATCTCGAATTTCCGCATGGACACGTATGACCCGACGCAGGCGGTTACCGTGCTGGTGGATGGTACCATCGCGCCCGATTCCGGTAAGCTGTACAACGGCATCCTAACAGTGAAAGACGGATTGCCGCGTGGCCTAGTGCACAACTACTGGAACACCTTCGGCCCGCGTCTTGGGTTTGCCTGGGATCCCACCGGGCAGGGCAAGTGGGCGGTCCGTGGCGGATATGGCATCGGCTATTACCGGGTCGAGGGTAACGACACCTATAGCATGGTGGGTAATCCGCCCGGCGCTAAGGTGGTGCAGGTGTTCAATCCATTGCTGGACAACCCGGGTTCAGGACAAGCCGGGGCGCTGCGGCCGATCAGTCTAAATTCGCTCGACCCCAACTACCATGTCCCTTACATCCAGACATACAGCTTTGAGGTCCAGCGCGAACTGTTTCCGGGCAATGCGGTTACGGTTGGTTATGTGGGCACGCGCGGCAATCACCTGGATCGCGGCCAGAATGTCAACCAACCCTCCCCTGTGCCAGGCTACGATTTCGATCCCCGGCTGAACACGCGTGCGATTCCCACGGAACTGATTCGGCCGTTCCTGGGTTACACGAACATCGTCATGCGGCAGACCACGGCGGCTTCGACCTACCACTCGTTGCAGGCTACGTTTAAGCGGCGCATGTCGAAAGGGCTGCTGTTCGAGACGGCGTATACGTGGTCGAAGGCCATCGCCGATGCCAGCGACTTCGGAGAGCAGCCGCAGAATGCTTACAATTTCCGGGCCGAACGCGCCCTGACCACCTTCGACCGGACTCACATGCTGATCTTCAACTACATCTACGAGCTGCCGATCTTCACCGACCACTCGCGGCTGAGCGGTAAGGTTCTCGGCGGCTGGCAGATCTCCGGCGTGACAATCCATCAGTCCGGTACTCCTCGCAACCTCGGCCTCACTGGCGGCACCATCGGACTTGCCAACAGGCCTGACGTCAAGGCCGGCTCCGGGCTGAGCCTGCCCAAGACCGTCGCTCAGTGGTTCGATTCCAGCATCTTCCAGGCGCCGGCCTTCGGTTTCTTCGGCAATGCCGGTCGCGACCTTATCCGCGGTCCGGCCATGCATGAGTGGGATGTAGCGCTGTTCAAGACGTTCCACCCCACTGAACGACTCGGTCTGCAGTTGCGCGGTGAATCGTTCAACATTCTAAACCACACCAACTTCGACGGAATCAGCACCAGTATCGGATCGGGCAATCAGGGCGCGGTGACCAGTTCGCGGATACCCCGGCTCATGCAGGTTTCGGCGAAAATAGAATTCTAGGGGGGACACTGCTGCGAATCGCGGCGATTCTGCTTTGCGGAGCGGGCTGCATCCTGAGGCCGCAGACCGGCTCTTTTTTTGATACAGCCCGCAGACTGCAGGATCAGAAGCGCTACGCCGAAGCGGAAAAATACTATCGCTTGGCTGCGCAGTCGGAGCCGCATTCAATTCCCGCACTCACGAACCTGGGTGTGGTGCTGGCGCGGCAAGGCAAATACGCCGACGCCATCAGCACGTACGAGAAAGCCCTCAAGCTCGACCCTTCCCTCACCGCGGTCAAAATCAACTTGGCCATCGCACACTTCCAGACGGCGCATTGGGCCGAAGCCACGCGCTGGTTGGAACAGGTCCTTAAGGTCAATCCCGGCGACAGCCGCGCGCAGCAACTGCTGGCCATCTGCGAGCTGCAGAGGGGCAGGTTCAAGGAAGCGGCGGCGGCCTTCGATCGTTTGCTACCTTCGGACGATCTGAGTGTACTGACGGGCGCCGCTACCGCCTACTTGAAAGTGGGTCGCCATCAGGAGGCCGCCAACCTCTTCGAAAGGATCATGGTCAACGACGGCGAGTCCCCGGAAGTGCAGTTCATGCTGGGGATGGCACAGTTTGGCCTGCAGGATTATCCGGCTGCAATGGCCGCTTTTCAGAAGAGCCTTGCGTCAAAGCCCGACAATGCCGAGGCCCATTTCTATCTCGGCGCGACGCACTACGAGCAGGGCGACCACGAAAGTGCCCTCCGGGAATGGCGCGTCGCCGTCAAAGCTGAGCCCCGCCATTTCCCGTCGGTCTTCGCGCTGGGCGTCCTGCTGGGGCACCAGGGGCAATACAGAGAAGCGAAACCTCTCCTGGCCAAGGCGGCGACGATGCGTCCCGATCACGCAGACACGCAGTTTGAACTGGGCTGTATCGCCTATCGCGAAGAGAACTACCGCGATGCTCTGGTTCATCTGATGGCCGCCGGCAAGCTCAATCCCCAATCCAAGAACACCAGTTTTCTGCTGGCCAGAACGCTGCAGAGGCTCGGGCGCGAGCGGGAGGCCCAGGCAGAGTTTCGGCGCAGCCGGGGACTTTATCAGGAGGACATGCCGGATCTCCTGGACCGCGCCTTCACAAGTAAGTGACAAAGAACCCTCAGCAGAATCAAGGGCGTTTGGATTGACCGCGACCCCATTTTTGCATAGAATTACATGAAATCTCTTGGTAACCTATTGTAGAAAATACTAATATAATATTCACGCTTGCCCTGTGACTCTACCATTGAGTTACTCCCGCCCGGGGACGTTGATGCCAAGCCACTTCCATTCTAGGAGACGCTCAGCGCCAGGGTCAACGTTCGTTAACACTGAACCTGTTGGCCGGATTTGCCGTATACTTTTTCAGGAGCTGGCAAAGCCTCATGAGCATCCGATCATTTCTTTCCAAGCAGTTCATCGATGTCATTCAATGGACCGAGACCGAAGAGGGCGTGCTGGCCTACCGCTATCCCATGCAGGACATGGAAATTCAGAACGGCGGTAAGCTGACCGTGCGCGATTCGCAGATGGCCGCCTTCGTCAACGAAGGCCGCATCGCCGACGTCTTCGGACCCGGACTCTACACGCTGAACACGCACACGTTGCCGCTTCTCACGAACCTCATGAATTGGGACAAGGCGTTCCAATCGCCGTTCAAGAGCGATGTTTACTTTTTCTCAACGCGCCTGCAGGTCAACCAGCAGTGGGGCACCCCGAACCCCGTTACCATTCGCGACAAAGAATTCGGGGCCATCCGGCTGCGCGGTTTCGGCATCTATTCCTACCGCATCAGCGATCCCCGTACGTTCTATACGAAGGTGAGCGGGACGAGGGACATGTACCGCACGGCGGAGATCGAAGGTCAACTGCGCAACACCATCGTGGGCCGTATGGCGGATACTTTCGCGGAGAGCAATGTTCCCTTCCTGGACATGGCGGCGAACCAGATTGAACTGGCGCAGAAGATCGCTGAAGGTTTGAAGCCGGTATTTACCGATCTGGGCCTGACGCTGGACTCTCTGGTGGTGGAAAACCTCTCGCTGCCGGACGAACTGCAGAAGCGCCTGGACGAGCGCATTGGCATGAACATGGTGGGCGATATGGGCCGCTATACACAATTTCAGGTAGCGCAATCCATGCCGATCGCGGCGGGCAACGAGGGTGGCGTCGCGGGAGTCGGAGTGGGTCTGGGCGCCGGCCTCACCATGGCGCAGAGCATGATGAACGCCATGAAGCCGGGAGCCGCAGCCCCACCAGCGCCGGCAGGTGGCTCCGCTCAACCTGCCGGATCCGCCGCTCCTTCCGGCGGCGACGCGGCGTCTGCCACAAAATTCTGTTTGAGCTGCGGGAAGTCCATCCCGCGGGCGTCAAAATTCTGCCCGGAGTGCGGCACGGCCCAGCCATAGATTCGCGTCGCAACGCGAAACAGAATCGCGCTCATACTTGTCAATCGCGAGAATGCGAGAGCGCAAGTTTTTTGGCGTTATACTTTCTGAAGTCAAGATGAGACCAAGCGGCTATCCACTATTCGCCGGGGTATCACCCGGGTGATGAGCGGCTGCGAGTGGGTGATCGAAGCGCACGGGTGTGATCCGGCGGCGTTGACGGATCTCGAAAAAATGCGGGCGCTGTTTGCGCGGCTCACCAAAGAGCTGGCATTGAACCCGGTCTGCGAGGCCACTTGGCACAAGTTCCCCGGTACCGGCGGCATCACGGGTCTGTGCCTGCTCGCCGAGTCGCACATGGCCTGCCACACGTTTCCCGAATATGGTTCTCTGTGCCTGAACATTTTTTGCTGCCGCCCGCGCAGCTCCTTTGACTTCGCCCGATGTCTGAAGCGTGAGTTCGCCGCGACCACCGTCAATGTCCGCCGAATCGACCGGCCCTACCTGGCGCCCCAACATGAGTCAGCAGCAAGTTAACTGCCCCAACTGCGGCGCGGCAGTGCGGTTTCTGTGGTCGGGCGCCGTGCAGACCACGTGCAGCTATTGCCACTCGATTCTGGTGCGCCGCGATCTGGATTTGGAGAAGGTTGGGGTGGTGGCCGATCTGCCTCGCGACGTCTCCCCCATACAGATCGCAACCGAGGGAATGTTTCGCAACAAGGCGTTTCAAGTAGTGGGCCGCATTCTTTACGAATACGACGAGGGAGGCTGGAACGAATGGCACGTCGTATTTCAGGACGGAACAACCGGGTGGCTGTCGGATGCGCAACTGGAATACACCCTCTCCTTCCTCACTGCGGCGCCAAGCCCGATCCCTCCTTCGGACCAGATCGCGCGCGGCCGGAAGTTCACCTGGAGCGGAATTAATTACGAAGTGACCTCGGTCACGAAGGCGCACTATCGTGGGGTGGAAGGAGAGCTTTCCTTCGAGTACTGGGACAAGAGGAGCGTGGTCTTCGCCGATTTGCGTACAGGTGACACCAAATTCGGAACCATGGACTTCAGCGATCACACGCCGCTCCTGTTTCTGGGGGAGGCCGTGGAATTCGACGACCTGCATCTCAAGAACTTGCGCCAACTGGATGTTCCCGGCACTGGCGCTCCGGGCGCTGCGGTCAGCGGTCTGAACTGCCCCAACTGTGGCGGACCGCTGGCAGTCCGCGCCGCCGGCCTTACGCTGACCGTGGTATGTCCAAAGTGTCACTCCATTCTGGATGCGCGAGATGCGAATTTTCAGGTTCTCGAAAAATTCCGGGTCAAACAGGAAATTCAGCCAAAGATTCCGCTCGGCAGCCGGGGCAAGATCAACGGCGATGATTACGAAATGATCGGCTTCGAGGTACGCACCACCGACGATGACGATGTGCCGGATAGCTGGGACGAGTACCTGTTATTCAACCGCCATAAAGGCTTTCGGTATCTCACCGAGTACCGGGGCCACTGGAATTTCGTGAAATCCGTTCCCCTGGTTCCCGAAAAAATGCAGATCGGCAAAAAGCACGGCGCTAAACTGTCAGGCCAGCGGTACACGCAGTTCGATGCCGGTCTGGCAACCACGACGTATGTATTGGGAGAATTTCCGTGGCGAGTTCACGTAGGAGAAAAGATTGGGTTCACGGACTACATCGCCGTGCCGCGCATGCTCTCCAACGAGATTAACCCATCGGAGTCCGTGTGGTCGCTCGGCGATTACAAAACGGGCGCGGAGATCTGGCTGGCATTCCAACTTCAGGGGACGCCTCCTGCGGCCGAGGGCGTCTTCGCCAATCAGCCATCACCATATCTGGGCCGTACCGGCTCGATGTGGCAAACGTGCCTGCTTCTGCTCTCCTCGGTCATGGTGGTAGCAATTCTGTTTTACTCGTTCGCCGATCGGCAAACACTGCTCGAGCACCAGTATGGCTTTTCGGCTGAATCCACCGCCGAAGCCTCGTTTGTGACGGAGCCGTTCGAGGTGAAGGGACACCCCGCGAATGTCGAGGTGTCGATCTACACGAATCTTTACAACAACTGGGCCTATTTCAGTCTGGCGCTGATCAACGAAGCCACTGGCCAGGGCTACGATTTCGGCCGCGAGGTCAGTTACTACACCGGACGCGACAGCGATGGAACATGGTCTGAAGGCAATCCCCGGGATCACGCGATTATTCCGGAGGTCCAACCGGGCCGTTATTATTTGCGCGTGGAACCGGAGATGGCGAAAAATGCGGCCTCGATGATTTATACACTCGAGATTAAGCGCGCCGTCCCGTCCGCAGCCTTTTTTTGGATCGCCGCCACTCTCCTGTTGATCCCTCCGATGTTGACAACATGGCGGGCAGCAGCGTTTGAGACCAAGCGTTGGGCGCAAAGTGATTACGCGCCTTCATCAGGAGGAGACGATTGATGCGTCATCCGCTGTATCTGATTTATGGCACTGTGATTCTGACTTTCGTCGGTTTCGCGGAGTTTAGAGGCTGGAGCCTCACCAGAGTCAACGAAGTGAGAAACATTCCCAAATCGGTGCGTGACAACCCTGGCTCATACCGCTCGCATTACGCCGGCTACTACCGTTACTTTGGAGGCAAATGAGATGAACGAGTTCCACATTGGCTACATCTGGAACGCAGTAATCTTCGCGTCGCTCGGGCTGCTGATTTTTGTGGTGGCGTTCGTCGTTGTGGACAAGTTGACGCCCTACCACCTGTGGAACGAGATCGTGCATGAACACAACACAGCGCTGGCCATTCTGGTTGGCGCGATGTCCATCGGGATGTGCATCATCATTGCCGCGGCGGTGCACTGATCCGGACGGAACGGTCCATTGCCGGAAAATTGAATGCTCCATCATTCAAACCTGAGCCTGCTGCGTAGGATGTGTTGAGGATGCCGCTGCTTCTGTTCGTTCCGGTCGCGCTGATTGCCGCCTGCGGGCTCATTTACGAGCTGATTGCGGGCACACTGGCGAGCTATCTGCTGGGGGACAGCGTTTTCCAATTCTCCACCGTCATTGGCAGCTATCTCTTCGCGATGGGCGTAGGCAGCTACCTGTCCCGCTATATCGCGCGCGGCCTGGTGGCACGTTTCGTCTCGATTGAGCTGATGGTGGCGCTGGTGGGCGGTTTTTCTTCGGCGGCGCTTTTTCTGGCCTTCGCGTACACGCAAGGATTCCGGCTGATTCTCTACGCCCTGGTGATGATCATCGGCGTGCTGGTGGGGCTGGAAATTCCGCTACTAATGCGGATTTTGAAGAGCCGGCTGGAATTCAAAGAGCTTGTCGCGCACGTTCTGACATTTGATTATCTGGGCGCGCTGGCCGCTTCACTGCTGTTCCCGATTCTGCTGGTGCCGAAGCTCGGCATGGTGCGCTCGGCCGTGTTGTTCGGCATGATCAACGCGGCGGTGGCGTTGTGGTCCATGTTCTTGTTTCGCGAACAGCTTGGGGCACGCGTGCTGTTGCGGGCGGCCTCTGTGCTGGTGCTGGCCACACTAGGCGTAGGCATGGCGGGCGCAGAGCGAATCACCGAAGCCGCGGATAACAGCCTCTACGCTGATGAAGTGATCTTCGCGCGCGACACCCGCTACCAGCGGCTTGTACTCACCAAGTGGAAGGACGACGTGCGGCTGTTTCTGAATGCGCATCTGCAGTTCAGCTCGCGCGACGAGTACCGCTATCACGAGGCGTTGGTGCATCCGGGTCTGGCATCGCTCGCCGGGGCGCGCCGTGTGCTGGTGTTGGGTGGCGGTGACGGTCTGGCGGTGCGGGAGATCCTGAAATATCCAACGGTCGAATCGATTACGCTGGTGGACCTCGATCCCGACATGACGCGGCTGTTCTCCACGCACGTGTACCTGAGCACCTTGAACCAGCATTCGCTCACTAATCCGCGAGTGCATGTGATTAACGCGGATGCCTTTCCGTGGCTCGATCAAAACACAGGCTCGTTCGATTTTGTGGTGGTGGACTTTCCGGATCCCACCAGCTATTCCCTCGGAAAACTCTACACCACGGCGTTTTACCGGTTGCTGGCACGGCACTTGAGCGCGCAAGGGCTGGTTGTCGTGCAGGGCACGTCCCCGCTATTTGCACGGCAATCGTACTGGTGCATCGTCGAGACGCTCAAGCAGGCGGGGTTGCGGACGTATCCGTACCACGTTTATGTGCCGTCGTTCGGCGAGTGGGGATTCGTGCTGGCGAGCCTCGCTCCGTATGAAGCACCTATGCGTCTCCCGGCGGGCCTTCGATTCTTATCCGTCCACGATGTGCCCGAGCTCTTCCGGTTCCCCAATGACATGTTGCCGGTGGATGCCGAGCCCAATCGTTTGAATGACCAGGTGCTGGTCCGTTATTACGAACGGGACTGGCGCGAGATCGCCCATTGAGCAGGGCAGCGGACACCGGCGCTCGTGGTTCGCTCGAGACTGTCAGGCCGCGCGCGCGAACGGGCCGCTGGACGCGCCGGAATTTTCTCGGCTTCGCCTTGATCGGCCTCGCCCCGAAAACCCAGAGAGCGATTATTGGAGGTTTTGCAGATGACGGCCACGGGCCCGGCCACGCCCTGCGCGACCACTCGCAGTTTCCTTCAGCCAGGCGGACCATGAAGATTCCGGTCGTGATCGTGGGCGGCGGCATCGCCGGACTCTCCGCGGCATGGCGTCTCGACAAACGCGGATTCCGCGATTTTGTGCTGCTTGAAATGCACGGCCAAGCCGGCGGAAATGCGCGTTGGGGGGAGAACGAAATCACGGCGTATCCTTGGGCCGCGCACTACGTTCCAGTGCCGGGGAAAACGACGGCGCTGGTACGCGAATTGTTCGAAGAACTGGGCGTGCTCCGCAATGGCGTCTGGGACGACCGCTACCTGTGCTTTTCGCCGCAGGAGCGTCTTTTTCTGCACGGACGGTGGCAGGAAGGAATCGAGCCCGCCGTGGGCTCGACCGCACGCGACCGTGAGGATTTCTCGCGCTTCGGAGACTGCATCCGTCAATTCCGTGCCACGGGCGAATTCACAATTCCCATGGACCTCGGCGCGAAGCCGTCGCAGCTCGACCGGCTTTCCATCGCCGCATGGCTGAGGCAGGAGCGGTTCACCTCCCGCTATCTGTATTGGTATATCAACTACGCTTGCCGCGACGATTACGGTGCGCTGGCAGGGGACACGTCAGCCTGGGCCGGCATCCACTATTTCGCGTCGCGCGACCCGGAGGAAAAAGGTCCGCTCACGTGGCCGGAAGGCAACGGCTGGATCTCACGAAAACTACTGGCTAAGCTGGAGCATTACGTGCGCACCGGAACTATGGCGCACCGCATCCGGCGTGAAGGCAACCGGCTGCAGGTCTCGGCGGGAGATACGGATTATCTCGCCGATTTCGTGATCTTCGCAGCGCCCAGCTTTCTTGCGTCGCACCTGTCAGATGATGCGCCAGCGATCCCGAACTTTGTGTACTCACCGTGGCTCACGGCCAACATTACGCTTGACCGTTTGCCGCGCGCGCAAGGAATGGAAACCGCGTGGGACAACGTTATTTACGATTCGCCGGCGCTCGGCTACGTGGTGGCGACACATCAATCATTGCGGACGCACGAAGATCGCAGCGTCTGGACGTTTTACTGGTCTCTGGCTGAAGGCCCGCCCGCTGCGAACCGGCGCTTGCTGCTGGAGTACGATTGGGATTGGTGGAAAGCGGCGATTCTGGCTGATCTGGAGCGCGCGCATCCGGACATCCGGAATTGCGTGTCGCGCATCGATATCTTGCGCCTGGGCCACGCTATGGCTCGCCCGGTCGTCGGATTCCTGGAGTCTCAGGAGCGCCGGAACTTGATCAACTCCCGGGGAAATCTGCTGTTCGCCAATGCGGACCTGAGCGGGTTCTCGATCTTTGAAGAGGCGCAATACCGTGGGATACAAGCGGCGGAAAGGGTGCTGGCGAGACTGGGGCGGTAACAGCTTCGTGAAGAGCCATCATAAAAGAATGAAACGCCGGTTGCTTGTGTTTTGTGCGACCGTGAGACAAACTCCAAGGAGCAGAGCCTATGCCTTTTGCAGCTAATCAGCGCGTTCGCGTCAATTTAGCCGGACTCATGTTTCAGGGCGTCACGTTTCACGCGGCGGTCACCGATGCTTTGGGTTCCGTAGTGAAGCAAACATCTCAAGATCCAGCGACCTACCTGATCGATCTGATGTTTTCGTTTAAAGGACTGAAGCAAGTCGAGGTCCCTGAAGAGCGGATTCGTCTCGCTTGATATGATACAAATTTCTTTGCGTTCCACGTGAAATTAGAAAAATAAAAAAAATCCTTTACGTGGAACCGTGCTGCGCTATAATCGACTCCCGGAACTGGTCGCGCCAACCTTCCCATCTCGACTGATCGGAGACCTAACAAACAATGTCTGAATCGCACGCGCGAGACCTCATTGCAGATTTTGCTCATCAGTTACGCCAACCCTTGAGCACACTCGAAGCCCTCATTTCCTGCCTGGAGCTGATCATTCCCGTAGGAGATGAGCGCGCCCAGGAGCAATTACGCCGCATGCATTTCGAGGTCGGAACCGTGGATCGGATTCTGGCGGAGGGCGTGCGCTCGTTGAGGACGTTGGTGGCGCATCAATCTGGATCGCGCGTGGTGGATGTCATGCCACTATCCGCAGGCGAGGCAGTCGAGGGCTTGAGTTGCGCCCTCACCAGCCCCGCCACGGCATCCGTGACGTACTGAGGCGGCATTACGTAAAACTGCGGCTTCGAGTCCCACAGCCTTCGCGCTACACCACTCCAGTGAGGTTGCTGCTTACCGCGCTCGATCACGATGAGCGCATCTGCCCTGTCCAAGTATTCCAGGCTGGTTGGCTTGAAATCCTCAATCGTGAAATCCAGAACCACCACGTACAAGTGCGGCTTGAAGAATTGCAAGATACTGTTGGATTCGACAATGACGTTCCGGCTGCTTTGGAGAATGCTGTTGAGTGCTGGAAGGGCATTACCTAACTGGCCCGCCGCCGTTCTCAACCAGTAGGAGCGCTGCGCACCGGCTGCCAGAAAGCGACAGGTATCGCCTTGGCCCGACGGGTCAACTTCTTCACTCAACGCATAAGGATGTTCCAGAGTCGCGGGCTGGCATTGGCAGGTTTCGCCTTTGCTCGAACACACGCTGTGACCGAATTGCGTGATTTTGACGGCTGTCCATCCGGCTTCGGGAATGGCGCGGATCAATCCGGCCACCACCGAGGTCTTTCCGATATTTCGTGAGTGCCCGCCGACCGCGACCAGCATCAGGCCTTTTCCGCTTGCACTTTTTCCAGTTCGGCGACGCGTGTCCTCAACTCGGCCAGTTCATGCCGCATGTCCGGCAGACGCGAAAGACCGGCAAGCTGCTCCAGGTGCTGCTTCAACGGCCGTGCCGGCGTTCCCCATACGACCTGACCCGCGCGCACGATCTTGGAAGTGAGAATGCCGCATCCCGATCCCAGCACAGCGTGCGATTCAATTCGCGCCTTATCACCGATACCCACTTGGCCGCCGATGATCGCGTAATCTCCCACCACCACACCACCCGAGAACCCTGTCTGGGCCGCCACTACGACGTACCGGCCAATATGGCAATTGTGGCCCACGTGCACCATGTTATCGAGTTTGGTGCCTTCGCCGATGTAAGTGACGCCCAGCGCCGCGCGGTCGACGCATGAATTGGCACCGATTTCCACGGAATTACCGATCTCCACTCGGCCGATCTGCGGAAATTTCTGATAGCGTTCGCCATCCAGCACGAAGCCGAAGCCATCCGCGCCGATCACGCAGCCGGAATGCAGAATGACGCTCGCCCCGATGTCCACGTCATCGTAGATCGAAACGTGCGCGTGTAATAGGCTGCCAGGCCCGATGACCACTCGCCGGCCAATGGCGCAGCCGGCACCGATTTTAGAGCCGGCTTCGATTCGTGAGCCTTCGCCAATGGTGACGTGCGCACCGATGGCTAGATCCTCGCTCAGCTCGGCACTGGGGTGGATCACGGCAGTTGGATCGATACCCGGCTGGTGCGGCGGCGGAGGTATCAACCGGCTCACCGCACGTGCGAATGCGGTACGCGGGGCACTGGCCCGAATCACGGTGCGGCCGGAATCGTTTGGAAAATCCGGCGGCACAATCAGACATCCAGCAGCCGAATTCTCCGCCTGCTTGAGTACCTTGAGATTCGACACAAAAGAAAGGTCGGGCGCTCCCGCGATC
This sequence comes from Acidobacteriota bacterium, assembly GCA_003223115.1. Taxonomy (GTDB): domain Bacteria; phylum Acidobacteriota; class Terriglobia; order Bryobacterales; family Bryobacteraceae; genus QHXW01. The sequence continues at coordinate 1,053 of QHXW01000096.1, read as the reverse complement.
TCGAGCGGATTAACTCCGGTCAACTCAGTCTCGCCGTCGCCCTCAAACGTAGCGCCAAGCCACTCGGCCAACTCCCTGACTCGCATGGCTTGATGGTAGGACACGCGGTTTCCCCTGTCCACACGACGTCCGCGCTACGGTATAAATGAAATGAATAAGCTTATGCCACGCAATAAGTCCAAGAAACCCGCTCAGGTTGCTGCTTCTGCACCCGCTCCGGCTGGTAAGAAAAAGGCTGAACCGGTATCACGCTCCATCGCGGAGTGGGTTTTCAACATCATCATCCTGGTTTTTGCCACCAGCATGATTGCGCAGCCGTTCGTAATCCCCACAGGATCCATGGAAGACAATCTTCTGGTGGGCGATCACCTCATCGTCGATCGCATGGCCTATGCCCCGCCCGGCTCGATATCCGAGCATCTGTTGCCTTATCAGCCGGTGAAACGTGGCGACATCATCGTCTTCCGATATCCACCCAACATTAAAGAGGACTACGTCAAGCGCGTGATCGGCATTCCGGGCGACAGAATCCACATGGTGGACAAACACGTTTTTCTCAACGGCAAGAAGCTCGACGAGCCGTATACGTTTCATAAGAGCCCGTATATCGATCCCTATCGCGACAACTTTCCCGGCGCGACTAACAGGCCGCTGCTGCCCGCGGCACTCGATATGCTGGAGCACCACGTCGTGAATGGTGAAGTGGTGGTGCCGCCGGATCATTATTTCGCCATGGGAGATAACCGCGATGATTCGTCGGACAGCCGCTATTGGGGATTCGTGCCGAGCGAGAACATCAAAGGAAAGCCCCTGTTAATCTACTGGTCTTACGAAGCTCCCACCGAAGATCTGGTGGATTACAACCTCCGGCATTTTGTGGACCTGGCGCAACACTTCTTCACCAAGACCCGCTGGCGCCGGACGTTTATGCTGATTCACGGGTAGCCGATCGGGTATTCCGCGCCCGTTTACTCGTACCTCAAGGCGTCAATTGGATCGAGGTACGCGGCTTTGCGCGCCGGATAATAGCCGAAGAACACGCCAATCAGCGCC
>QHXW01000521.1 GCA_003223115.1 Acidobacteriota bacterium | reverse complement strand
CGTTTTCCGCCTGGCTGAACAAAGGGTTCGATCTGCGCGCTCATGCAGCTCAGATGTCCGACGCTCGCACCGATCCGGAAATCTCTCCGTCCAGCATCTTCCTGGCTCTCTTCCATAGTTTTGTGTGTCGCCTGCCCAGCTTCCAGCAGTTGGATAGTGAACTGGCCCATTCCCATCTGCAAAACTGGATCGGCGCCTAGCGCGCTTTTCGCGATGACACCTTGCGATACAGTTTGTGCGGCTTCGACCTGGACCCGCTGGAAGCCATGTTGGTGGATGTCAACCGCCGCCTGAAGCGAGGCAAAGCCTTCGATGAGGGACGGGTACCCGCAGAATCAACTCGCGGAAATAGCCAGCGTTTTGCGAATCCGAACAAGGGCGTGCGCGCCGGTCCGAGCCCGAAACGGCGTGCGCTCGTTACGGCGAGCCGCAATCGACAGACTCGGCGCGCGCAACCGCCGCGTCCTCACGCGGCCCGGTGGGCGGCTTGGGCGGCGGCGTTAGCGACTACACAGAACTGCCGAAGGACTATGGTCACTCATATCTCAGCGCCACCATGGGATCCACCTTGGTCGCACGCCTCGCCGGGACGTACCCCGCCAGCAGCGCAACGGCAATCAGCAGCGCTGCGACGCTCACAAACGTTACCGGATCGAGCGTGCTCAACCCAAAAAGAAAAGCCACCAGAATCTGAGACACGCCTGCCGCTGCCGCGAGGCCAACCACGACCCCGATCACCACCGGCCGCATCGCCTCACGTAGCACGAGGCCCAGCACATCGCCTCCTCGCGCGCCCAGCGCCATGCGGACGCCGACCTCGTGTGTGCGCTGGCTCACGGCGAAGCTCACCATGCCGTAAATTCCGACCGACGCCAGCAGCAGTCCCAGTACGCCGATGATGGCAGAGCCGTCGCTCCGATCCGAGACAGCACAAATGCCGGTTGAAATGAAAACGCAGCCCGAAAATCGAAAATGAGAGCTTGCATAGTGGAGTCCATCGCAGCGAGTTCGCCGCGCAATGCCGTCACGACCGGCTTTGGATCGCCTGCCGTTCGCACCACGATCGATCCGCTGAACATGCGCGGTACGGGAAGATACACGCACGTTTCGTCGAACTTGTCCACGCGCTCCGTGCGAATGTCTTTCACCACGCCGATAACTATGCGGGCACCAGGCCGAACGCAGTCGCAGCCGCCATAGAAAGCAGCAGCATGTAGGCGAAGACTCGATGATCGGGGGCGAGGTGTAGGGCGATCGTCATCCAGCGAACCGGCATCGACGCCGAAATCTGCACCATCAGGAAGTGCAACATCCACCAAGCGAAGACCAGACCGGTGGCGCCGGCCAGCACGCTGATCAGCGCGCTCTCCGTCAGCAGTTGCCGCACCAGGCGGCCGCGGCTGGCGCCGATAGCCAGCCGGATGGCGATTTCTTTCTGGCGGTTCGCCGACCGCGCCAGCAGCAGACCGGCAACGTTGGAACACGCGATCAGCAGCACCATGCTGACCGCCGCGAGAACAAATGCGGCAATTGTAAAGAGTTCCTTGTCGGGCGCTCCGAACGCCGAAGCCGGCACTACAGCGGCGCGATCTTGTTTTGTCCCCTCGCCGGAATCGTCTTGCGGAAACATTTGCCGCAACCGCCTGAACAGCCCGCTCACCTCGGCTTGAGCCTGCTGTTCCGTGGCGTCGGGCCGCAGCCGGCCATACAATCGGCAGCAGACTACCGTGCGGCTATGCAGGATGTCGGTGGCCGGATCCAGCCGGGCCCACATGGCGAGCGGAGCCCAAACCGCCTGAAGTCTCGCGCCGTGATTCCGATCACCGTGAACGCCACGTTATTCATCACGAGCGTCTTTCCCACCAGGTTGGGATCTCGCCCAAATCGACGCTCCCAGAAATTGTCGCTGAGCAGCAGCACAGGCTGAGCGCCGGGCCTGTCATCCTCTTCCGGAATGAATCCGCGGCCTAGAACGGGCGCTACGCCCACCACCTTGAAGTAATTTCCGGAGACCAGCATGCCCACCACCGGCTCCGCGCTATTCCCGGCGATCACCTCCGGAAAGCTGAATCCGGCCGCGCCAGCAATTCCACCCTGATCGCTCGAATGCAATGCGGGCGCGCCCGTCATCGAAAAAGAAAAAAAACTCGCCCCGGTCAGGCCCGAGAAGACCCTGCTGTTGTCCCGGAAGTATTCGTAGTCCGGGTAGGAGAAGAAGCCCGCCTGCATCGTGCGATCGATCTGCACCATTCGCTCCGGGTCCGGCACGTCCAGCGGCCGCAGCGCCACCGCATTGAACGTCGTGAAAATCGCCGTGTTCACGCCGATCCCGACCGCCAGCGTCAGTACGGCGATCAGCGTGAAGCTCGGGTTATTCGCCAGCATGCGTATCCCGTAGCGCAGGTCCTGCCAAAGGCGGTCAATCGTCCCCCATCCCCACATCTCACGGCTCGCTTCACGGAGCACGAGCGTGTTGCCGAATTTCCGCTGTGCCGCGTACCGCGCTTCCTCGGTTCGGCCGCCAGATTGCGCCTTCATCTCCAGATGAAAACGCATCTCCTCTTCCAGTTCGCGCTCAAACCGCCCGCGCCGAAGGACGAACAAGAGCCTCCGCCAGAGTTTACTCATACCGCAGCGCCTCCATCGGATCGGTCCTTGCTGCGCGCCGAGCGGGAACATATCCTGCCAGAGCCGCCACTGAAAACATCAGAAACATGGAGATCGCGATCGTCGTGGGATCAGTGGCAGCGAGGCCGAATAGTAGGCTCGAAATCACACGAGTGCCGGCAAAAACCGCTGGCAGCCCCAGGCTAACGCCCATCAGCGTCAGGATCAACACTTCGCGCAGTACCATCCAGAGCACTTCGCCACGTTCTGCGCCCAGCGCCATACGAATCCCAATCTCTCCCGTGCGCCGCGCCATTGCGTACGAAATCACGCCATACAAGCCAGTGGCCGCGAGCAGAAGCGCCAGCCCGGCGAACGCTCCTGTGAGCTGGGTTACGAGCCGCTCCTGCGTGACATCGCGGTCAATCAGCTCGCGAACGGTCGCGGCGCCGATGATGGCCAGCCTTGGATCAATGCCCTTCATCTCCCGCATGACGGCAGCCGCGGCCAGACCCGGATCACCCACTGTCCGAACGTATAGATGCCGCACCCCGCCATCAAAGAATCCAACCAAAGGCAGCAAGTACATCACGCTTGTCTTTGCCTCCCGCAAGTGCTCATACTTCGCATCTTTGGCTACGCCAATGACTTCCATGCTGTAGTCGAGCTTGTTCGCGTCTGCTTTGCTTATGTGCTTGCCCACTGGACTCTCTTGACCGAAAAAATTTTGGGCCATAGTTTCGTTGAGAATCACCGACTTCGGATGCCCGCTGCTGCTGAAATCGCTCGCGGTGAAATCGCGGCCCGCCAGCAGTACCATGCCGGTCGATGCGAAGTACCGTGGCATCACAATGTTGAACCGCACGCGGGCGTCTTCCTTTGGTTTCGGCTCGTGCCCTTCCGCCACAAGGCAACAAAAGCCGGCGGCGTCACCCTCCACCAGCCCAATGAATGCAAAGCTCGAGGAACGCACGCCGGGCAATCCGTCGACCCGCTCCGAGATGCGTCGATAGAGTGGAACGAACTGTCCTGCCTGGTACTCTGCTGCTACGGGGTCAAAATCCACCTGCAGGATGCCTTCGCGCGCGAAGCCAGCATCGAATGTGCGCAGGTTGTGCAGAGTCCGCACTAGTAGCCCCGCTCCCACCAAAAGCAGCAGGCAGGCCGCAACTTGCGCCGTCACCAGCACCTTACCGATTCGCAGATCGCCCCGCGCTACGCCCGACGCCCCTTTGAGCGCGGGCACAGGATCGATTCGCGTCGCTCGCATCGCCGGACCCACTCCAAAAAGAAGTCCCGTAACAACCGACGCCGCAACCGCAAAACCAAGCACGTGAGCGTCGGGGCCAACGTTCAGCACCACCGGGGATCCCTGCGATGAGACCAGCGCGACCAGCATCGTGCTACCCCAGAATCCGACCAGTACACCGCACAGCCCGCCGGCTCCGGCGAGCACCAGACTCTCGGTGATCAACTGCCGGAGTATTCGCCGGCGCGGAGCACCCGTCGCCAGTCGCACGGCGATTTCTTTCTGTCGCGCCGTGGCTCGCGCCAACAACAGGTTGGCGATATTGGCACAGGCCAGCAGCAGCACCAGAGCTGCGATTCCCATCAGAAGACGCAGAGGCTGCGAGAAGCGCTGCCGCAATTCCGAGAGACCACGGCTCGCCGGCTCGGTATCCAGGCGGACTACGTTGTGGAATTCTGATGCCGGCGCCGCGTTCTGAATTTGTTTCAGTTGTACCGCGAGACCGGCCCTCGCCTGCCGCTCCGTCAGGCCTGGCCGCAAGCGTCCCAACACGTGGAGGAATGTGACGTAATCCACTTCCAGCCAGTTACGGCCCGGAGTCAGTTGCGGCTCCAGCGCAACCGGCGCCCACACGTCAGGCGCTACCCCCACCATGTCCCCGAAGAACCCCGCCGGTGCGACTCCAATGATGGTCAGCGCCTGCCGGCTGATGATTATCGTCTGGCCCAGGATGGACCGGTTCCGCGCAAAATGGCGCTGCCAGAAGCCATCGCTGATCACAGCCACTGGATGAGCTTTGCCAATCTGATTGTCGTCATCGGTAATCGCACGTCCGAGTCGCGGCACAACTTCCAACGTCGAGAAGTACTCACTCGACACCATGACGACATTCGCCTTCTGCGTTCCATTCGCCGTCGTCAAGTCCATGGGATCCGAACCGGTGGCGGCATAAACGCTCGAGAAGACCTGCTGGCTTTTGCGCAGCGCCAGAAAGAAGGGATAAGAGAACGCCATATCTTCGCCGCGTTCACCGATCGGCGCCACGCGCAGCAACTCTTCAGGCTGCCGCACGGGCAGCTCGCGAATCAGCACTGCATTTAGCACGCTGAAGATAGCTGTGTTCGCTCCGATGCCCAGCGCCAGCGTGAGCAGGGCCACCGTCGCGAACCCCGGATTTCTGCGAAGCATGCGCAGTGCATAACGCAAATCCTGCGCGAGATCTTCGAGCCAGCGCCACTCCCAAAGGTCGCGGCTGATCTCACGCAGCAGAATTGCGTTTCCGAATTTCCGCTGTGCTGCGTAATGTGCCTCCTCCGTCCCACCGCCAGCCTGCGCCTTCATCTCCAGGTGAAGACGAATTTCCTCTTCCAGGTCGCGGTCGAACTTCCCTTGTCGGAAGAGGAACAACAGTTTGCGCCAGATCCGCATCCTTTTGCCCGTCCTATACTGTCCGGATCACGCGCGAAATCGCGCGAATCACTCGGTTGAAATCCGAGAGCTCCCGCTCCAGTTGCTTTCTACCGGAGGCCGTTAGCCGGTAATAGCGCGCGCGCCGGTTGTTTTCCGATTGTCCCCACTCCGCCGACACCCACCCCTGAATCAGCAACCGTTGCAGCGCCGGATAGAGCGAACCTTCCTCCACTTCCAGCACGTCCTCCGACATCTGATGTATGTGCTCGGCAATCCCGTAGCCGTGCATGGGGCTTCGCGAAAGCGTCTTGAGGATCAGCATGTCGAGCGTGCCGGGTGGAATCTCCGTCCGACGAGGATCGCGCGTACCCATAGTTTATCTATGGAGAGGAGTGTAGACCGGCCTGGCAGGATTGTCAATCCCTTGTCTCACGAGTGTCTCACGAGGATTTAAGTTTGGAAGTACGTGACCAAGGGCTCTTACAGGCGCTGCTTCAGGATATCGTCGTATGCCAACCCGAAGTGGTACCAGTCCGACGGACGCGAATTCCGAAGCGATTGGTACGCATACGGCCTCCGGCGATTGCACGATGGCGCCGTGTTTTCCTGAAGGCTGTGCAACTTCCCGTGGAGGCTGCGTATTGATGCAAGGGAGCAAGATAGCAGCGGAAGTCTTGCCATTTATGCTCGGCTCAACGGTCTAGCTAGTTGTCAGTCGGCGCGTAGCACCGACGCTGGGTCGACGCGCGCGCAACACCAGGCGGGCCACAGGGCCGCGAGCAACACAGTGCCAAAGAGGAATAGGCCGGTTGGGATTAGCACCCTCGGCTCAGCCGGACCAACGCCGAAGAGCGGAGCCGACATCCAGCGGGTCAACACCCAGGACGCAGCGACGCCTAGCGGCAACGCAACGAGCAGTAGGCGCACCGCCTTCATAAGGAACAGTCCCAGAATCGTAGTGGAGCGTGCGCCGAGGGCGATGCGAATGCCAACCTCCTGCCGGCGCAGTGCGGCAATATAGGAAAGCGTGCCGTAGACACCGATGGCGACCAACGCGAGCGCCACTCCGGCGAACACGGCCAGCACATTCGCCAGAGAACGGTGCGCGGAGGATTCCTGCGCGATCCACCCTTCGACGGTACGAATGGCTGCCACCGGCTGGTTCGAGTCGACAGCGAGTACCGCCTGGCGAACGGCCGTCACCAGTAGCATCGGTTCCCGGTCTGTACGGACCAATAGCCAGGGGGCTGCCGACGGTACCGTGCTGAGTTCGACGACCTCAGGTCTTGGCTCAGGATGATAAGCCAAGTTGTTGTCCCCAGTTGCCACGACTCCGATTACTTCAAGCAGACTTAACTTCCCGCTGCGTTTGGTGGTGATCAATTCCCCAAGAGGATTCGCATTAGGCCAGAATCGACGCGCCATGGCCTCGTTAATGATCGCCTTCCCAGGATCAGTTCCCTCGTCTCGCGATTCGAAGTCGCGGCCTTGAAGCACCTTCACGTTTAGCGTGCGGAAGTATCCGGTTGTGGCAGAGCGGTGGCGCACAGTTAGCGGCTGATCTCCGATCACGTGACGGCCGGCTGCCACGATGGGAAAGTCGTCTTCGCCAGCAGGCGGATAGGTGTCGACGACTGCAGCCGCCCGTACCCCAGGAAGCGCTGTAATCTCCCCGATAGCGCGCCGAATAAATCGGGCTCTCGCATCTGGTGCAGCATATCGTTGCCCTAGGAAGTGTGTGCGAGCCAACAATAGATTGGTGGTCACAAAGCCTGGATTACTTTGGAACCGTAACGACAGGCTCCTGATGAGTACGCCTGCGCTCACCAACAAACCAAGGGCAAGGGCAATCTCGCAAACTACCAGTACATCCAATAATCGATGTGAGGTGCGGCCCGCAGTCGTGCTTCTGCCCCGCTCTCTAAGTGCGCTCTCATCGCCGTTTTGACGAAATTGGCATTCGGGAGCGAGACCGCACAGCATGGTCGTTGCTAACCCAACTGCGGTTGCGAATGCGAGAACGCGAGAGTCGAAGAAGGTCGATTGGTGCCAGCCCCAGATATTGGCGATCAACCGGGTGCCGAAGAGGGACAGCAGCAGTCCGGCAAGCCCAGCCAGCACGGCGAGTAATAGGCTTTCCGTTAGCAGTTGGCGGAGAATTCGAGCCCGACCCGCACCCACAGCGGCGCGCAGAGCGAACTCATGCCGCCTCGCTATCGTGCGGGCCAGCAGAAGACTGCCGACGTTGACGCAAGCAATCAACAGCAAAAAGGCAACTGCAATCTGGAGAAGAAGCAGCCGTTCGCGACTCTCTGGCCTGTCGACAAACACTGTCTCGGGCAAAGGAGCCGCCCGCAGCCTACGGCTATTGTTCGCGTCTGTGTGTGAGGAGGCCCAGCGTGCTGACACTGATTCGATCTCCGTTTGCGCCGCAGCCAGCGAGAGGCCGGGATGCAGCCGCGCATAGACCTCCCAGTCGTAGTTGTTTCGGGCTTGGGCGGAGCTCGTGCCGTCAATCACGGCTGGGACGTAAACTTTACCCATTTCGGGGCGTAGCCAAGGGTCGGATGAGACAACGCCCACAATGGTGTGAGGTTGCTCATTGAGCATCACACGTTGCCCGAGAACGGCGCGTGTGCCACCGTACCGGCTTCGCCACAAACCGGCACTCAGGATTACGACACCCTCGCTGCCGGGCCGGCTGTCCTCGCGTAAGAAGTCTCGACCTATAAATGGCGAAACGCCCAGGAAGGAGAAAAAATTTGTACTGACGGCGGCGCCAACAAGCCGCTCGGGTTCGGATCCCCCGCCGGTCACGTGAAATACCTGACCGCTAACAGCCGCTACCTCCTGCAAGGTGCGGATATCTGTGCGCAGAGACAGAAACTCGAAGTCAGAAAGGGTAGCCGGCGTATCACCACGATTGGCTGCGCCCACCAACTTCAGCAATTGACTGGAGTCACGGTATGCCAGATGCGGGAACAATTCGCCGCACAGGACACTGAATACCGCGGCGTTAGCTCCAATGCCGAGCGCCAGTGAGAAAACAGCCACAAGAGTGAAGCCAGGGTTCAGTCGAAGAGTACGTAGTCCGTAGCGGATGTCTTGGGCGAGATCCTCAAGCCACCGCGTGCGGCGAGCATCGCGGCATTCTTCTTTCGCTTGATCGAAGCCGCCGAACTGAACACGAGCCCGGCGTGTCGCCTCCCGCGCACTCATCCCGGCCGCCAAGTTCTTCCTGGTCTGCATCTCGATGTGGAACCGCAATTCCTCATTGAGTTCGTGGTCCACGCGGCGCCGAAACACCAGTGCACGCAGACGCAGCAGTAGGTCGTTCCAGTTCATCTCAGGCCATCTCAAGTTAGCGCGTTGACCGGTTCGCCGCGGCAACAAGTAAGGCTCTTGATTGTCATTCGTGCCTTAGGGCCGCGTACGGGTCCACCCGTGTGGCTCGCATCGCTGGAAGCCAACATGCCAAAAACGCTACTGTCACGATCATCAGCGCGCCGGTCACAAATGCTGCGGGATCCCAGGGCGCGACACCGTAAAGAAAGCCGACAAGAAGACGCGTGCACGCGATGCCGACGACTAAGCCCAGCCCGGTCCCCGCGATCGCTAGGACCATGCCCTGTCTCAGCACTAATCGCCGCACGTCGCGAGCGCACGCCCCCAACGCCATTCGGATGCCGATCTCCCGTCTCCGCCGGCCGATCGTATACGCGAGCACACCGTATAGCCCTACTGCGCTCAACAGAATCGCTATCACTCCGGCGCAGGTAACCACGCCTCGCGCCAGAAACACAGGCATATAGACTCCACGTATTTGGTCCATCATGGACATTTGTTCAGTAATCGGTACATTTGGATCGATCCGCGCAATCTCCCGATGAAGCATGGGGAGTGCAATATATGGATCACCCTTCACCCGAACGCACATTCGGGCGTCGATCATATTAGGCACTTGCCAAAAAGGAACATAGCAGGACAAAGGCGACTTCTCCGTATCGGTGTGGAGCAAGGCGTCTTTAACTATTCCAACCACCTCGCGCGGCATTCCATAGATGCGCGCCGGCCAAATGCTCTTCACCAGAGTCTCGTTCACGATCGCCACCATCGACGATCCAGCCTGGTCGCGTGAGTTGAATTCCCGGCCCCCGATTAGCGGAATTCGCAACGTTTCGAAGTATCGTGGGCCAATCTCTTTGCAAGAGAAATTCGGCGTATCATCGCCTACACGGGAGATGAACTCGGTGTCCCCAAGCCACACCAGGCCTTGGCCTTTTGCAAAACTCAGACTTTCCACGCCAGGCATCGCTTCCAGACGTTGCACTACGTGGCGAAGAAACGGCTGGGCCTTTTCAGGACCATAGCCCATCATTCCCGGCCGCAGCCTTAGCAGGGCTACATGCCGCGGATCGAAGTTCGCGCCTTGGGCCACGCGTGCCGCACTACGGACCAGCAGGCCCGCCGCAACCAGCAGCACCATGGAAAGCGTGACTTGGCCCGCAACCAACACACTTCTCAACCTGCTTCGACTGGGGCCGGGCAGCGCGCCTTCATCTTT
>QHXW01000104.1 GCA_003223115.1 Acidobacteriota bacterium | reverse complement strand
CAGGCCGGCGCAGAACTTCAGCATCTTACGCATCGGCTTCGCACACAATGGCCTCGCGAGGTTCAAGGTCGTGAGATTTACGCGAAGCCCTTTCGCGATTACATCTCGGAAGACAGTCGTGCCGCGTTTCTGACGCTGCTCGGAGCTTCGGCGTTCGTGCTTCTCATTGCGGCGACGAACGTCACATCGCTTCTGCTGGCGCGGACAACCGTGCGACGACACGAGATTGCGATTCGGCGCGCACTCGGTGCCTCGAACATCCAAATCGCTGCACATTGGCTCACCGAGAGTCTCATCGTGGCACTGTTTGGGGGGTTGGCGGGCGTGGTCTTTGCTTTCGCGGGAATTCCTCTGTTGCTCAGATTGATTCCGGCCGACACACCAATTGCCGGTTTGGACAATGTGCACTTGGACATGGGCGTTCTCTCCTTTGCGTTTTCCGTCACGCTAGTCGTGGCTGTCCTGCTCGGCCTGATGCCAGCCCTGGCCGCCACAGGAACGCGGTCGTCGACACTCGGTCGGGGCGGGCGGCGGCTTCTCCGGTCTTTGACGTCGATTGAAGTCGCACTGGCCCTGGTGTTAACGGCCGGAGCCGGGCTTATGATTTCTAGCCTTACCCACCTACTGAGAACCGATCGTGGCTTTGAACCGGAGCATGTGCTGACGGTTCAGGTTCCGACGGCCAACCAGAAGTTCCAGGTCGAAGCCCGCCAGAAACAGGTATATGCTCGGTTGTTAGAGCGCATTGAGATGATTCCGGGAGTCCGGTCCGCTGGGTTCGTCAATGTACTACCGCTGACTGGAGCCGAGGTCACTACGCGGATCTGGGTTGAAGGCCGTGCGGAGCGTAACCCTGTGGAGTTGCGGATGTACGCCGTCAGCCCCGGCTACTTCCGCACGATGGGAATCCGGTTAATCGATGGACGGCTGTTCACCAACTACGACGGGAGCAACATCGAGCCATCGCCCGTCCTTGTCAATGAAGTCTTCGCACGGCATTATTGGCCCGGGGAGTCCGTTGTTGGAAAACGGGTCCGGCAGGCCGGCGGTGGCCAGGAAAACCCGTGGCAGGTCGTGATCGGTGTCGTTGGCAACACGCGCCACGGTACTTTGAATGAGGCTCCGAGCCCCGCCCTCTACTATCATTACCAGCGTTATATCGGCCCGACGTTTGTGGCGACGATGGTGGTTCGTGCGAGCGGGAGCCCGGGCGAGCTCGCCCGGAGTGTCCGGCAGGCGATCGCAGACACGGATCCGGCGCTCCCGGTGTCGAAAGTCGCTTCCATGGTTCAGGTGATCGAAGATTCCCTCTGGCAGAACCGGCTGTCCACTGTTCTGCTGTCGCTATTCGCGGCGCTCGCCCTGATCCTGGCCGCGATTGGCATCTACGGAACACTCTCATACGTGGTTCAGCAGTCCCTCGCGGAAGCAGGTATCCGGCTGGCACTGGGGGCGACGCCCACCCGCATCCTGCGTTCCACGCTGCGCGGCGCTATGGCTCCCGCGTTAGTAGGCGTATTCTTCGGGCTGCTCGGCGCACTCGCGCTCACGCGTTTCATCGCCGGTTATCTATACGGGATAACCGCTACTGATCCATGGACGCTGGTGGCTTCTGCCGTCTTGTTGCTCGCGATCGCGCTGATTGCCGGCATCGTCCCGGCTCGGCGAGCCGCCTTTGTAGACCCGATGGCCATGCTTCGCCACGAGTAAGGACACGGCAAGACGAGGCGGAGGTAGCGCCTCGGCCGGAAAGCCAATCGTCTTCCTTTGAAAGTTTCGGCCCTTCGACACGATTTCCATTCTCCGCGCCCGCCGGTTCCGGACCCTGATCCGTTCAGTCCGGCCACTGACGAGAGCGCCTAGCACAGGCGAAATCTGTGCATGCTGTCTCGGTTTTGAAACCGGGAACGCGTTTCGAGTGCTCGGCTCCAACGACGAACGTAACCAGCCGCCGTGTTCTCGTGTCTCCCGCCGCGCCCGGTCTGGGGCCTCAGGGGCCATATGTCCGGTTGTGTTCCTTTGAAATTCGATCGCCAACACACTTCTTATTCTCCGCGACGGCCGTAGCTGGCGCGCTTTGCGTTCCGCAACTCACTTACGGTAGTGTGAGTTTTATCTTTCGTTCGCGCAGTAATTTCTCAATCTTGTTGAGGAGATCGCCTTCCTCGAGTCCAGCATCGCGCACTGCCTGAGAAAGAGCGCCGTCAAGCCGAGCATCATTCAACATCACCAGTGAATCGAGCGCTGCGGCGCGCGCCTCAAGAGGAGCGCCCGGATCGGCCAGCAACGAGGCGAGCTGATCGCGCACGTCATCAGCTGTTACACCCGGCAAGGCCGCGAGGCTACCAGCAGCGCGAGCGCTGGCTATTAGCAGCTCAGCGTTTCGTGATGCGAGACTCGCACGTACCGTGGTATGGTAACGGCCTTGGTTTCATGCAGGTCACCGAGGGCGATGAGCGAGGAAGGCGCAAGTGGGTTCTTCGCGTTTCGCGCCATCTCCAGGAACTGCGGGGCCAACTCCGCTACACCGAGCCTCCCTAAGCCGCGCACAGCAGCGCTTTTCCACGCAACATCGTTACTGGTCGTTAGGATTTTGCGAAGTTCTCCGGCGGCGCGCGGCTCACGGATCGCGGCTAACGCAGAGATGGCCTGCTCGCGAAGGTAGGGTTCAGACATATGCTCGATGGCGTAGGGATAACCGTCGCGAATTCCATGCCGTCCCAGGAACTCTGCCATTTTGAGTTTTCCAGTGAGGTTCTTTTCCTCGCTCAGGTGAGGTTGAAGCGCCTTCGCGGCATCCTCGGTATCGATTTTAGTCAGTGCTTCGATTGCGCCCCACCGGACGTCCGCCTCGTTCGGAGCGAGCATGCGCGCCAACGGCGTGACCAAGCGCCCGTCAGCGACCTTCTCTGAGATCTTCCTGCAGGCCATGACAAACGCATGCCGCTCCGCATGGTCCAAAGACCGTTTCGAAACCTCGATCAGAGCCGACACAGCGTCGGTGGGCGACAGATCAGCCAATGAACTTATTTCGGTTACGACAGGGAAGCCTGCGTCGTACTTGTTCTTCAGCCTGAATGTGACCTCATTGACTCCACCCGTGGATCCAATCGCCCCAACGCCCACTCTGCTGAAGACTGCATGCCTGGCGGGGCATCGAGGGGCAATTGTTTGAGCACAGCCAAAACCGCTCCTTGTTGGCCGGATATCTGGAGTTGGCCCACGGCGTGAAGCCTGGCACTCTGCTCTGCAAAAGTGGTGAGCGAGTCTGGTCCGAGAAGCGCTTTAGTTGACGTGGTGTCCAGCGCCCTAGGACCGGCCGCGCCGAGCGCCTGCAACGCCGCCACGCGAGGCGCAACGTTCGAGTCCGCCTTCCCCAAGGACGCCGCGAGCGCGCTCGCCGCGCCCTCACGCAGCGCGGGTTGCTCGATGTAGTCGGCTTCGAGCAGAGAATCGAGAGTTCTTGCTGCCTGCTCGCGCACCGCTGGTGAAGGGTCGTTCAAGTGGCCCCACACCGCCTCCACTGCACCCAAGGTTTGTACGGCGAGCAGCGAGCGACGCTCAAGCGAGGTAAGCAGCGGAATGGCCGCCGCACCGCGTTGTGTCCGCAAGTCGGGCAACCAGCAGCGCGACTCTGTTTGGGCGTTCTGGGGTCGCGTTGACCGCAAGCAGAACTTTGACTATATCAATCAACTCGTCGGTCGGACCACTTAATGGCGGAATGGTCTGCTCGAAGCGCGGAGTAGGGCGCAGGATCGCGTAACCCTGGCTCGACCGACCCAGCATCAGCAATCGCACCTGCCCAGGCTCGATCGGGGCAGAGTCAGTAATACTCTCGATGCCGAGGTCTTGGCTTGTGAGCGACAGCGATTCCCGTGAGAACACGCCCTTAAGCACTAGCACCGGCGCGAATTTGAATTGGGTGTGACTACTTTTCGACGACGCCGAAGTGTCGGTGAATCAGCACATTAGGGGGATGGGCGGGCTCGATGGTGGCCACAAAATGGCGGGCTATGAAAATAGCCCCGGATTTTGGTTCAGCGGCGACCCGCCAGTTTCTGCTGCGCAAGGTGTGCAAGCGCGGTTCGCGACAGCCGCTCCAGGCGTCCGAGAAGCGATTTCAACTTGCGGTGTTGCTGGATGGCGGCTCGATACAGCGGTGTCACTTCTGGGTAAAGCTTTAGGTTGACCGTCTTGTTCTGAACTTTGAAGGTGCATTCGAAGTAGGGCCCGTGGCGTTTGGCGGGATCCCGGTGACAGGCGCACTGCTGGTTGCCGCACTTCATCATCCGCTTGAGTACCGTTCCTTTGCAGAAGTAGTCGAGTTGAACGATCTCCCGTTTGAGGGCTTCGAAACGTTGCGCATCCCGTCGGAGGAGCGTTGCCAGTCTGCTGGTTGAGATTTGCCGCATATTTACCTACGGTATATATTACCGTAGATTATGACCAGCCAATCGCCCCTCATCGCACCGCTTTTCTCCTTCGCTGGCTCCATCGCGTCTGCCGCCCGCCAGCAATTCTCTTCCCTGGAAGACTGGCTATCCGCTCCGCCCACCCGCCAACTCCCCCTGCACCAGATCGAGTGCCAGCAGGAGCCCAGGGGACGTGAGGTGCAGCGCTTGCTCCTCCAGGCCCACATGCAGCAGCGAGGCAACGGCGATGTGGGCCTCGCCCTACGGGTCGTCCAAGGCGCTGAGCTTGTGGTGTACTCCCACCGTCGCCTGCACTCTCGTCTGTTGAAGACCATCTTTGGCCCCGTCCAGATCACTCGCATGAGCTACTCGTACCCCGGCGCCGCCAGCATCCATCCGCTCGACGAAAGCCTGCAACTGCCCGCGCGCTCGTTTTCCTACGAACTGCAAAAACGCATGGTGAAGGCCGCCGTGCAGGGAACTTTTCGGGAAGCCCGCGAGCGCATCGCGGAGATTACCGGCGCGCCGGTTCACACGCGCAGTATCGAAGAAGTCATCCAAGATGCGGCCGCGGACTTCGATACCTTCTATGCCCAGCGCGATCCCCCACCGTGGGCTGATACCGGCTCGGTGTTGGTGGCGGCGGTGGATGGCAAAGGGATTCCGATGATCAAGCCCGAGGGGGCAAACCCGCAAGTGCGGCTGACCAAGGGTCAAAAGAGAAACCGTAAGAAGATGGCCACGGTGGCCGCCGTATTTACGCGAGCACCCTGGGTCCGCACTCCTCAACAAGTGGTGGAAAGCCTCTTCGGCAAGGACCGGACGATCGCCAAAGCGGACCAGCCTGCACCGCGTCCGGAGCACAAGCGCGTATGGGCGAGCTTGACCAAAGGCAAGACCGCGGTGATTGCCGAAGTAGCCGCCGAGGTGTCCCGCCGCGATCCCCAGGGCCACAAAACCCACGTGGCGCTCACCGACGGAGAACGCGCTCTGCAGATCCGGGTAAGCAAACAGCTCGATGTCACTTTGATCCTCGATTTGCTGCATGTACTGGAGAAGTTGTGGAAGGCGGCCTACGTCTTCCATGCCGAAGGTAGTCTGGAGGCGGAGCAGTGGGTTCGACTGCGTGCCCAGAGAATTCTGGAGGGGCATGGCAGCCAAGTGGTCCAGGGCATGCGCCAGTCGGTCACCAAGCTCGGGCTCACTGGCAACAAGGGTAAGACGCTCTCTGGCGTGTCCAACTATCTCTACCGTAACCGGACCCGCATGCGCTATGACCAATATTTGGCGGCAGGTTTGCCGATCGCCAGTGGTCCGGTCGAGGGGGCCTGCAAGAACCTCATCAAGGACCGGATGGAGCGATCTGGGATGCGCTGGACCGAAGCCATGGCCGAAGCCATCGTGAAGCTCAGAGCCATCTACCTGAGCGGGGATCTCGACCAATATTGGGCCTTCCACGTTCAGCAGGAGCAGAATCGACTTTATTCGGCTGGCAAATGGAGCGTCGTCGAAAAGTAGTCACACCCATTTGAATTGCAGCAGAGCGCTCTCGACCTTGCCTCCCATCACGATCTTTGTTTCGCTTACATCCACCACACGCGCGACCAACACAAGGCTTGCTTCGCTCAAGGAAGGCTCCAGGTCCAAACGACGAAACCACTCATCATGCGCGGAAGAGTTCGTCGCTCCAGCGAGGAGCAAAACCAAAAGGTACACGCCAGCGCCATGACGCACAAGGTGACTCGCTCGATGAATTTTGGCTTCCATAATTCGCCCTCCTCGCCGTGTGGACAGGTTTTCAATCCAATATAGTCGCGTTAGCTGCCAACCGCACCACTTCCTGGCGTTCCGTAGTGCCCTCCGGTTTCGTCGGAAGGACCTCGCCTGAAAATCCTGGCAAGCCACCAGGCTGCTGATGGTGAAGGTTAAACCGGTCAGTGAGCACTACCGCCGCCACGGAGCAGGCCGCAATACCAACTCGCAACGAAAACTCCTTTCGGAACCGTTAGACGCACACCCGCGAGTTTTCTTCCCGGCTCACCACGTCCAGGCCATCGCCAAGTTGCGAGAACCCCGTTTGGGGCCAGTTTCCGATAACCTATCGGCCAAAACCACCTTTCGGACGTGATCCGAGCACCAATCGACACTAGGTCAGCAACATCCCGACCTTCATCACTTTTTCCCGTCTGCGCATGGATTGACCGTCACTCTCCACGGAGCAGGGCCACTGCGCCTGAGGCGCATAGCCGCGCCGCTAAGGGCTCAGGGCAGCCAGCCTCTGAGGTCACTTCTTCTTCTGGGGCAGGACGCGAACTACGGCGGGCCTAGCGGAAAACCTAGATCCCTTCCATGCCACCTCGTATGTCCCTGGCTTGGGAAAGTACTTTCCAATCGGAAAAGCTTTTCCGAAAATAAATGCCTCCCGCGCCGGCAGTCTTTCCCAACCACCCGGCCCCGCTGGCCCAGGGCCGTTTCCAAAGATCCAGTGAGAGTCGGGCACGTTCTGGCCATTGATAAGAATCTTCCATGAACCGAAGTCGGTGTCCGCAATGATGTCGCTATCGTTTACCAAGCCAAAACTGATGTTCAGGTCGTGGTTGGGATCTTCAAACACAAGAGGCTCCGCCACCCCAATCGCTGCCCAGAGTTCCGGGGTACGTCGATTCTGCGACTGCGCGAAAAGAGCCAGGAAGCTAGCGGTAAGTAGAGACAACGTTCGAGCAAGATTGTTCACTGGGCGTCCTCCACCACTTATAACTCCCGATGCGCCTCCAACCGGTGGCGGGCGGCAGCAAGCCTTGCGACATCGCATTTGCCTCGCGATTAGTCAACAATACTGAACTGCAAGTACGGCCGGGAGATTTTGAGAATGATGTCCTGGCTGCCTTCGACCAGAGTCACCCTTCCGTTCCGGTCTCGGTTCGACCGACCGACCGCCTGGAATTCGACATCGACCTTGAAGAACGGACAGTCTCGACTGACGAACGTACGCTGTAATCCCGTGTATAGCCCACCTTCGGTCGTGAAAACCGTGAGGAGGGCCTCTCTCGTCGTACCGGGCTTAATTGTCTGTATTCGTTTCAAAGCTTGAGCGACCCAAGCCACGTGATCCTGAGGGGATTGCCCTTGGTGTGCCTGGGAGTTTGCCTGAATAGCGTTCGCGCCACCGATAAGGGCGCCTACAAGTAAAACGACCAAGCGAAGTTGCTGGACCATCGATCCACCATCGATCCTCCCCCACTTTGCCGGGCCCCGACAGAGGCACGTTGGCCTGAGGGAATTTTGAGCATACCCCATCGGGCCCGAAAGAGCGACATGTATAGATTCAAGAGACGGATCTGCGCACATCAACTGCGCGGCCCACTCCAACTTGCATCACCCACTTGGAAAGAATCAACGCTGAGACCGAACGCTGCTATTCCAGGCCGCCTGACGTGGGTGAAAAACTGGCTTACTGGAAAGCAACGGACGGTCCCTGGCGGGAACGTCTCTGGCGGCAGAAACCTCTATTCGACCGGTTCTTTGTTTCCAACGACTTGCACCCAGGTTCCTGGAGAGTCGCAGCACGCGGGCCGGAAGTCAGGTTCTGTTCGTTTAACCCTGACTCAGTCGCCTCGCCTTTGGTCTCCTCGAACGCCGTTTGGGGACCGCCAGCCTGATTGCTCGTGATATGGGCATTATCCAGCAATCGGTAAACCCTTCGTGACTACTCGCGAGGGATCTGCACAAACGAGTCCGTTGGCCACAGGTGGCAGCCCATCATCAGATAGTGGCCGCTTCGAGAAACCGTATGCGCTGCGCGTCGCTTCTTCGCCAGAGTTCACTCACCCAGCTATTCATGGCGTAAAGCCTGCATCGGGTCCACGCGCGCAGCGCGGGGATCCACGCCGCCACCGTTGCGACTGCCAGCATCAGCACGCTCGCGGCAATGAAGCTCACAGGGTCGTTGGGTTCGATGCCATAGAGTGCTTCCCGAACCACTTGCGTAAGGGCGAGCGCTGTAGGGACTCCTATCCCAATCCCGATCGCCACCATGAACAGACTGCCGCGCAGCACCCTCCACAGAACGGCGTTGCACCCGGCGCCGAGCGCCATGCGAATGCCGATTTCCGATGTCCGCCGCGTCACAGTGTACGCCATGACACCATACAACCCAATAGCCGCGAGCAGCGCCGCGATCAAGCCGAAGGAGCCGATCAGACCGGCGGCCAGTCGCTCCGGACTTAGCGACATGCGGATTTGTTGTTCCTGCGTCAGTAGATCGGCTACGGGAACATCGCGATCCGTCTCGGCTACGGCCCGCCGTACCGCGTTAGCAATCGATAGCGGAGGTACCGCGGTACGAACTTCAAAGGTGGCTCGCCCTACCCAATCGGCGTTTTGCAGATAGCTGAGATATGCGGTCGGCGGAATCTCGCTTCTCAGATCAGTGTACTTGGCATCCCTACACACACCGATAATTTGGACGGTATCTCTTGCGGCTTTTGGCTGTCCGGTCAGCTGGCCGAAGTAGAAAATCTTGCCCAACGGATTGTTTCCGGCAAAGTAATCCCGCACAAATGTTTCGTTCACAACCGCGACCATGGGAGCATTCGGCGTGTCCCCGTCATTCAGGTCCCGCCCAAGTAGAATCGGAATGCCCATGGCAGCGAGGAAACCGCTGTCAGCCACCATCTCATATGTCCGTGCCGATTCCTTTCCCTTGGGACTGTATCCCGGAACCGAAATATCGCTATTACTCATGCTGCCTGCAATCAGGGGAAACATTGAGAACGTAGCCGCTCTTACGCCAGGAATGGCCGAGACTTTCTCTCTGATCCGCTCGTACACTGCCAGCAGTTTGCCCGCCTCATATCCGCTATGCGAGCCGTCCACGGTGAAGATCAGCAGTTGCTGCGATTGGAACCCCGGATCGACTTTTGCGAGGTTGACGAGCGTCCGTATGAACAGTCCCGCGCCCGCGAGAAGCAGTGTGGACAGAGCTACCTGTCCAACGATTAGGCTGCGGCTTAACCGCGAATGCGGGGTCGCACCGAATCCGCCCGTTGCCCCGTCCTTCAGTGAAGGCGTCAGGTCGATGCGTGTCGCGCGGAAGGCTGGCGCAAGCCCGAATATCAGTGCCGTCAGTAGTCCGGTTGCTAGGGTAAACAGCAATGTTCGGGCATCCACTTGCACATCGAGAGTAAGAGGATTCTTGCCGCCCGCCAAGGCGAGAACAAGTTTTGACAGGGGGGAGGCGAAAGTTAGTCCTGCCCCCGCTCCTCTGAAAAAGT
>QHXW01000520.1 GCA_003223115.1 Acidobacteriota bacterium | reverse complement strand
TGGACCGCGGCTATGCCCGCGCCTCCCTGCTCACGCAGCTCCGCACCCTGAAGATTCCATTTCTTATTCGCGGTCGCTGCAACACCATCGTACGGGTCGACGGTCAGCGCCTCAGTCTGGGCCGCCTCCCCCATCGCGTCGGACACCCTCAGCGTTACACCAACGCCGCCTATCAGGATTCCACGCAGGAGCCCGTAGACATCATCGTCTTCCATGACCCTGGTTTTCAGGAGCCTTGGTTTCTACTGGTTGCTGCCGGTTCCGAGCTGCAACTATCCATGGCCGATGTGGTCGCCCTCTACCGCCAGCGCATGCACATCGAGCTGACCTTCCGCGACGGGAAGACTCACCTCGGTGTGCGCGGATGGCGTTTGGAGGCAGATCCCGCACTCCGCCTGGGACGTTTGCTGCTGGCCCTCTCCAGCGCTATGTCCTGGCGGTTCTGCTCGGCTCTGGTGAAATTGCGCCCCGGGTGCGCGCCCATTGCGAAGTTCTCCGCTCCCAGCCCAGACAGGGGACCCAGCGGCGTCTCAGCGCTCTCTCCAGCGGCATACTCGCCCGTTCGTTGGCACGCTTCGCCGACCTCGTGCGCGCCGAATTGAGCCGCATCCTGGCCTCTCTCCAACGCGGCCTGCCCACTACGGAGATCTCCCAATGACTGACTCCCACTCCCAGTGTCTCTATACCGCTCTGGATTCGTCACTGCTTGCGGCAGCGGCTTACTCCGCCAACGAAACGCTCGAACTGCAGTTCCGAAGTGGTGCCGTCTATCGCTACTTCGCCGTTCCACCCGCTGTTTTCCAGAATCTGATCGCCGCAACATCCAAAGAAACCTACTTCCACCGGAATATCAGAAACAACTTTCGTTACCAGCACGTGGTCTGAGGCCGCTTTCCACCCAAACGCTTCCCTCCGGAGTACCCAGACGCTCACTTCGTCCCTCTGGTCGCCAGCGTTCCCGCAGATCTGCTGCGAAAACTGACGGGCGGCAAGGTTTATCTTTTCTTCGGCCCGGGGCATATTAACAACGCGCAGCACCTCGTCGGTGAAGGAGACGAGGGTCCGGGGCAGTGGGCATTACTCCCTATATATATATACATAGGCGAACAAAAGGAGAATACAAGCACTCAACTAATTCCCTCGTGCGTGGCTACGCCAGTGCGGTACAACGGTGGCGAGGGGTGCAGATATGGCATCGACTGTCTGGAAAGGGCATCTGAGCTTCGGGCTGGTTGCAATTCCCGTCCGGCTCTACAGAGCGGCGAGGGCGGAGAAGGTTGGCTTTCGCCAGCTGCACCACACGACTCCGACGCAACTTCCGGAGGCAGAGCCCGACATGCTTCTCATCGAGCCGACTCCCATCCGGCCATCCCAGCGCGGGGACATCGAGACAATACACGAAGTCGAGCGCAAGGTCAGTCAGATTGCACAGCCAGCTCCGCCGTCCGTGGCTCCGATCCGCAGCACGCCCACCTCTGCCGAGAACGCTGAGCCCATCCCGCGCGCCGAAATCCTCAAAGGCTACGAGTATCAGCCCGAGCAATATGTATTGGTGAGCGATGACGAACTCCGGCGCATCACACCGCCCACATCCAGTGACATTCAGATTCTTGAGTTCGTTCAACTACGCGAAATCGATCCGGTCTATTTCGAGACTTCCTATTACGTCGCGCCAGACCGAGCAGGAGAAAAGCCGTACTCGCTGCTCTGTACGGCCCTGCGGAAGACCGGCTACGTCGCTCTCGCGCAGATTGCCATGCATCGTCGCGAACACGTTGCTGTCATCCGAGCGGGCGATCGTGGAATCCTGATGCACACGATGTTCTACGCGAACGAGGTGCACAAGGAACAGGAGTTCAAAGCTGACTCTGCGCTAGTGGCCGACAAGGAACTGGATCTCGCAGTGAAACTAATCGAGGCTCTGGCCGCCAAATTCGAGCCGGAGAAATTCCGGGACAAGTATCGCGAGCAGGTCGAGGCGCTGATCGCCGCCAAGATTCAGGGTCATGAAGTGGTATCCAGTGAGTCGCGGCCAGTGCCAGCCCTTCCGGTCGTGGACATCATGGAGGCGCTGAAGAAAAGCCTCGCTGCAGCACGTAAGCCGGTGGGCCGGGCGGAGGAAGCGACGGGCGAGGCCAAATCGCAACGACGCCCGCCCAAGCGCCAAGCCAAACGTCGCTAGCACCAGTTTTCCAGTCGGGTTCATCCTGACCGGACAGAGAGTTCAACCCATTGGATGCCATACAGATTTGACTGCCAGAGATTCGCCGTTTGACGCGTTCCCATAATGAACTCCGGGCGGCCCTTATTTTCGCCGGCAGTCGCATCCGGCATTTGAACTTTGGACGGCGCAACGATCCCGTGCTGCAAGATGCTTCGGCAGGTGCTCAGGGATGCTCGGCAACGTGCGCTTTGGAGTTCAAGCGAAAAGTTTCCTGAAAACGTCAGCTGGATTGCCGCACTAGACCCGCAAACTCCTCCCGAATAGCTCGAAGGCTCGGCTAGAATGGCAACGATAAACAGCCGTGCGCTACTGGTGGGTTAACCAGAACCATTCCGGCAGGAGATCGGAGGTGGCTACCTCTGGTCTCCCAAGCGAAACGCCAATGGGGCTCGAAATCCCTTCTATGAATCCATGCGGGAGGTCGCACCGGGCGACTTGGTCTTTTCCTTCGTCGATACGCGGATCGTCGCGATTGGTACCGCTCAGTCCTACTGCTATGAGAGCCCGAAACCGGCTGAATTTGGTGAGGCGGGTCTGAACTGGGAGGCCATTGGCTGGCGGATTCGCGTAAGTTTTCGTGCGTTTGCTCCACCAGGTCCGGCCAAAAGATCACATGCGCGTACTCGGAGACCTGCTGCCCGACCGCTATTCGCCTTTGCAATCGAACGGCAACGGAGTTCAGTCGATTTATCTGACTGAGGTACCGGAGCTTCTTGCAGAGGCACTCATCGGACTAATTGGCTCCGAGGCATCACTGACGCGGACGATGGACCCGGCCGTCGAATCAGTCCCCAGACAGTGAGCGCGGACCTGGAAGTCTGGGAACATCATCTGGAAGACGATGTCGAGAACGACCCACGCATTGGGGATACGGAGCGCGAGGCTCTGATAGTCGCGCGGCGCGGACAGGGGCTCTTCAAAGAACGCGTCATGCTGGTTGAGAAGCGATGCCGCCTCACGCACGTCAACAACCCGGTCCATCTGCGTGCCAGCCACTGCAAACCATGGCGAGATTCCAATAATGACGAGCGGCTAAATGGCGAGAATGGCCTCCTGTTGACGTCGAGCATCGATCACCTGTTCGACCGGGGTTCATCAGCTTCGAAGATTCCGGCAACCTGATTGTGTCGCCAGTCGCGCACAAGCCCTCGCTGAACCGAATGGGTGTCGAGACGGACCATGTCGTGAATGTCGGCTCATTCACCGAGGGGTAACGGCCATTCTTGGACTACCATCGGAACGCGGTCCTGTTGCGAGCCATGCGTTGATCTGGCGCTTGCCCGAACTGGAGTACATATCATGGGAATCCGAACGCAAAGAATCGAGCAGCACTGGAATTACTTTCTCGCGATCGAGCCGTGACATGGACCACCTGTCGAGGTACATCGAGTTCGACGAACGCAACTTCGAGTGTTTTTCAATCGAATAGCTAAGCTAGGCTAGGGTCATTCTGGCTTCTGGAGCCCGAGGTTGAGAAGGATGTTAACTCGATATTCGCTTCGCCGTTATCTCTATACTCTGGTCGTTGATCGTTACCTTGAACTTAATCTCGTTGCCGCTAAGCTTGCCGTTGTACGTGAATGTTCCGAATGGGCGCTCCGCCGTGAACGAGATTTCATCACCGGCTATCTTGCCGTTCTTGATTGGAGTCTCGTCCTGCGAGCCTGCAACCGTGCCCGTTAGATTTCCATCTTCGACTTTGAAGGAGAACGTGTTGACACGCTGCGTCCCATCACGAGTAGTAAACTCGGCCTTCCACTTGCCGCTCACATCCGCTGCCGCCGCCACTAACGACAGCCAAACCCCAAGGAACACAATCCGACAGAATAGGTGATTTCTCATAGAGATCTGTTCTCCTTCCCTGCAACAATACCACTCCTGTTCATGAAATCGGTCCCCGCCCAAGGAAAGCGGAGGACTCTCAACAAAATTTCCATACAACATCGGAAAGCAACGGACGGTCCCTGGCGGGAACGTCTCTGGCGGCAGAAACCTCTATTCGACCGGTTCTTTGTTTCCAACGACTTGCACCGAGGTTCCTGGAGAGGTCGTATTTGCGCACCCAAGGCCGTCCTGCTAGCATAGCTAGGCATAACATACTTCTATGTGGCTCTCGAGCTTCCGCTATGCGCTGCGCACGCTGCGGCACAATCCCGGCTTCGCGCTGGAGCGCCATGTCCACCATCAAATCCCTTCGTGTTCGGAATGAAGCCGCCGACCCAATTGCGATGTTGTCGGCGGCTGCAATCCCGACCGCTGCGTTGATTTTGATGGCCGGTTTGGCTCCAGCAGCGCGAGTATCTCAAACCGACCCGCTCACCGCATTGCGGCATGAGTAGTGCAAACACAACTCCAACGCGATATGGAATCAATGGGCCCTCACGAGAGGCGTTTACGAATCCACATGTCCGTAGAGCCGTCTCGGACAAGTGACGCCGCGAAAGGACTCGCGGATTCCGCGTGTAGTCCGCAGCGAAATTCCAGAATGCACTCTCCGGTAAGACGAGGTACTCGGTTCAGCGGTTCAAGTCGTTTTGTGGAAGCCGTGAGAGGCTACATCGAGTTGAGCAAGGGCGATCCTCTGATTCACAGGAACGTCGCCCAATTAATGGGCTGACCAACTTTCTTGAGGTGGAAAGTGACCGAGATCGCCAGAACCATCTGCGAACTGCTGGAGTGGAAGCGTCCCAGTGGCGGGCTGAAGAATCACGAGTGCCGGCAACTGCTGGAGCGTCTGCAAGCCGGAGGAGTCCTGACGTTGCCGGCGCTGCGGCACTTGGGCGGGAAAGGTCCGCGCTGCGTGGACATATCGCAGCAACGCTTGGAGCCAGAGCCGGTCGAGTGCCTGGCGCGAGAATGCGAACCGCTGGAGTTGGCTCTGGTGGAACGCCCAGCGGAGAGCCGGTTGTGGCGCGAGCACGTGGAACGCTATCACTATCTGGGGTGCCGCGTGCCCTTGGGCGCGAACTTGCGCTACTGGGTGCGGAATCGAGATCGGGAACTGGCCTGCCTGCTGTGGACATCGCCAGCCTGGAAGATGCAGGCGCGCATGCCTGGATCGCGTGGAGCGATGAGCGGCGGCAATGTAACTTGCAATGGATCGTCAACCATGGACGGTTCCTGATTTTGCCCTGGGCTGTAACATTCTGCTAGACCTCACTAAGTATCCGAAAACATTGTCTCTTGGCCATCCACTTTTCGAGTTCGCGGCCTCGTAACTCGTTTCTTGATATCGCTGATAACTTTTCGCACTAACTCGGAATCCAGTGCCTCCGTAGGAATCTCCCACGGTGCACACTCTGCGACCTGACTCGCTGCAAGTTTCTTTTCCGCGATCAAGCGTCGTATGCTCGCCGGACTCACCTGCAGACGTTCCGCGGCTTGCGCTAGCGTAATCATGGGCTGCGGTTGATCGGGATCGAAGGCGGGAAGTTGCTGGTAGCTACGTAGAGAACACACCCGCTGCTTATTCCATGTATTGCCTCCTCCCGTGTGTAGGCCCAGCCGGTTCAGCGTGGCCGCTATCAGTTCGTCGGGGAACCGCCCAGCCATGTGTCGAACCACTTCAATGGCTTCCAGACTTGTACACTGGCCGTGTTGGCCCGTCTCCCTCTT
Organism: Acidobacteriota bacterium; assembly: GCA_003223115.1. Classification (GTDB taxonomy): domain Bacteria; phylum Acidobacteriota; class Terriglobia; order Bryobacterales; family Bryobacteraceae; genus QHXW01. Next base: position 1,466 of record QHXW01000520.1, on the reverse strand, counting down.
CTTGACTCGCAGTTCGGAATGGCGACCACCCGCCCACGGTCGAAGTCCTGCAGCTTATCTTCGAGCTCCCGCGTTTTCTGTAAAGCAGAGTTCCATCGAGCCTCCAACTCCGCGGCCACCAATCTCTGCTCGGGGTCGACCGCTTCGTAGCGTCGAGCGGCCAAGCGCGCTTCGTAGCGAGCCTGCTCCAGTTCCAGTTCGAGCGACTTGCGCAGTTCCTGCCGCTGCTGCTCCATCTGCTCCGCTGCCACGACGGCAGCTTCCACCGCATTTCCCTCGATCGCACGAAACTTCCTTCGTAACCGCCTCGTCCACCCATAAGCCCCCAAAGGAAAGGCAGCGTGGTTCACCGAGATGGAGATGCGCATCATTACAGTCGTAGCGTGGTACGATGCGGTCCTTCCCCGTGTAAGAGACGTGAAGCATTCGCCCGCATCGCCGGCAGCGAAGCATGCCGGAGAGCAGCGCGCGGCCGCCGCGGCCCGCCTTGACGTTTCCTTCGGATTTCATGTGCGTATTGGCAGCCAGCATCGCTTGATTGCGTTCATACTGCTCCCAGCTAACGTAACCGGGATGGTGATTGGGAATCAAGACGGTCCACGTGGATCGCGGTTTCAAATGTCCCTTGCTCTTCCTCGCCCGACCCTCCACGATCTTGGTGCGCACTTCCCTTCTGCCGAAGGCGTAGGCGCCCGCGTAGATGGGATTCGTGAGAATCGCCCAGACATTGCGATAAACGGGCAATTTCCACACGATCGGGGGTTCGCTCGGATCGCGAGGCAACACAGGTATGCGAACGTTCTGCTGGCGAAACCAGAGCAGCGTTTGGCGAACGCTGCCCAACTCGACCATCTTGTCAAAGACCAACAGGATGGCTTGCTGTACGCGCTGGTCGGGATCCTGTTCAATCTTGCCGCTGGAGAATAGAAACCTACGGGCAGTGGGATCGGCCAGGTGCCGCTGCCCAGCAAAGAACTGCTGCTGAGCTTGGCCGACGACTTACCGGGGATCTGGAACTCACCGGCGACGGACATGCGGTTGAAACAGCGAATCGTACGCATCGTGATGGAGGAGATCATACGGGATCCAAGCAAAGGGCGGGAATCCTCGCGTCCAAAGATTGACTACGTTGGCTACGAAATAGGGAAGATGGATAAAAGCCAGCACAAACAGTGTCTTTGCGGCCAGCAGCGAGGGCCATCGGCAAGGAACCGTCACCCAGAACTGGCGGTTTCCTACCGGCGGGTCTTCATGAATCACAAGGGCGAAACGCTGATGGGCCCGATCGCGTTGGTCAAATACACCCGAACCGATCCGGAAATCGCGCCGTCCAGCATCTTCCTGGCGGTCTCCATAGCTTTGTGTTTCGCCTGCCCAGCTTGCAGCAGTGGGACAGTGAACTGGCTCACTCGCATCCTTCCACACTGGATCGGCGCCGAGCGCGCTTTTGGCGACGACACCTGACG
>QHXW01000103.1 GCA_003223115.1 Acidobacteriota bacterium | reverse complement strand
TGCCTTGCAGCGCTTCCAACATGCGCGGCCGGTACTGCATCTCTACTTCCCGCTCCAGCAACATGAACTGCGAGACTTCCTGCAAAACGGGACGTTGCGGAGCCTCCGCGGGTTGTGCGGCCGGCGTACGAGGTTCGCGCTGTTTGGCCAAAAGCCACCTGCTTTCCCGGGCCGCCAGGACCGCCTGGGGCGCACCGTTGCGCTTATCCCGGACGCATGCTCCAGCCCGCGCTTGATCAAACAGAAAACAGCATAACTGTTTTGGAACCAAATGTCCAGCGTATGGGGAGTCCCCGATGCGCCATGATGGACCTAAACGGGCACGAAGCTGGAAACGGCGGACACAGCCAAGGAAAGTTTAAAGTACATCGGGTCTCCTCTACTCGGCGACACCATTCGAGACTGGTTGGAAGACGAAGGGTTAGTACTGACGACCGCTACTCTTCGGTCATATATTTGGCGACTCCGACAAAAACGCCGAACTGACGCTGCAAGACGGTTTCTCGAGGCAGCGATTGCAACACCCACCGTTGCTCCATCCGCAATACAGGTCTCTTCGCGGACGGAGCCGGCGGAGGTCTCAGCCGCCACGCAACCGACCAAGCCCGTTGCTTCTCGAGGTCCGCTGGCACAGGCGCAAGAAGCATTGGCCAAGCGTCGCTTCGATATCAGGAAGATTCATGGGACGGCGATCCCAGTGATCGAAATTTGTTTTGATTTGAGCAAGGAGGCTCAACGGAAATGGCAAAACCAAATGAAAATGAAACGGTTAATGGAGATACCAACGGAACGGTAATCCATCTCATCCTACAAGGAAAGGGAGGGGTCGGTAAGAGCGTGGTGGCAAGCCGTGCCACCGGCAGCCTCGAGTAGATATGCAAAGAGAGAGTGTATATGCTCGACGTCCTAACCACAGACGAAGTCGCGCGCGAGTTGCGCTGCTCTAAGGCCCATGTCTCAAAGGCGATTTCCGGCAAACTATCCAATGTCACACCACTTCCGGTTGTCTCGATGGGCCGCCGCAAACTCGTACGCCGAGCCGCACTCCTCAAGTGGATCGAAGCGAACGAACGCGCTATCCTATCTGCATCGCCAAGAAACGACTCCGTGAACGCGTGAGGAGTGAACATGATCCAAACGCGAAAACGGCTTCAGAAAGGTAGTTTGTCCAAACGAGGGAAGCGATGGGTAGGGCAGTGGTGGGAAACTGGACACCGGCGGAAACGAACGCTTGGGCAGGTATCAGAGATGACGAAATCCCAGGCGCAAGCGGAGCTTGCTGGTATTCTGGCCCCCGTCAATGCTGGCCGAACAGCGGAGAGCATCAAGCCGACGTTCGGTGAATTCGTGGAGCATACGTATTTGCCGTTTTACCGGGGCAAGTGGAAGCGATCAACGGCCATGACGAATGAGCAGAGCATCGAGATCTATTTGACTTCGGTCTATGCTGCGCGGGCACTGGACAGTTTCAGTCGCGATGAACTTCAGGAGTTCCTGAAGCAAAAGGCGGCAGCAAGTCTGTCCTACAGCATTGTGGCTCATCTTCGATGGGGACTCCGGCAGATTTTCCGAATGGCGGTTGAAGAAAGACACTTGGACCGGAACCCTGCGGAACTTCTATTCGTCCCCCGTGAAGCGAAGCGGCCCGAACATCCCGTAATGACGAAGGAGGAGGTGAAGAAACTGCTCGAAGTGCTCAACATCCGCGAGCGCCTGATTGCAAAGCTGGCTATTCTTGCTGGAATGCGGACGGGGGAAATCTTCGCGCTCAAATGGAGGTCCCTGGACGCAAAATCTGCCCACATCACGCAACGTGTGTACCACGGGGATATCGACAGCCCCAAGACTCACCAATCCGTGCGAAAGGCGGCTCTGTCGGATGGGCTGCGGGAAGCCATCGAAGAATGGCGCAAGCTGTCGCCCTGTACCGCGCCCGAAGATTGGGTGTTCCCGAGTGAGACGATGAAGACGCCAATTGTTCCGTATAACCTTTGGCGTCACCAGATCGGATCGAGGCTTAAAGCGGCGGGGCTATCCTGGGTAACCTTCCAGGTGATGCGCCGAACTCACAGCAGCCTGCTACGGGAATTGGATGTGGCACCAGAGATTCGAGCCCAGCAGATGGGGCACAGTGTTGATGTCAATGAGAACGTCTACACCAAAACATCGCTGGAGAGCCGAAGACAAGCAGTGAATATGCTGGAGGCTGCTTTGGGACGATAAACTGAGGAATGGAGCCATTGGAGCCAACATCGCTGATGAGTGCTTGCAAATGGTTGATTTCAAAGAAGCGCGGGAGTAACTCAATGGTAGAGTCACAGCCTTCCAAGCTGTTGGTTGCGGGTTCGATTCCCGTCTCCCGCTCCATTTTCAACACAACTTGCAGCCACCGAGTTTTTCAACTTTTCCATCGTTACTCCGTTTACTCCATTAACCTCATGCTGGTAGTACGGACGTAGCTTTTGCTCATAGAACATTATGAGATCATCCTGTTTCAGAGCGCCAGTGTAAAAACTCTGCGGGGACATCGATTTCTCGGACGGGCTCCTAGCTACTTTCCGGCGCAAAAATCGGAGCTGCGTTTTTTTTTGATGGAACCAGGCCATCTGCGACCGGCGCGTCGCTGTTCGCATCGGCGGATTATGAACTATAGGTAGGGATGTTGCGCGATCCATGGAAGAATTGCCGGAGTTGCTTGGGAGATTGGAGCAGTTACGGTTCGTTGAATGGGATACTCACGGCGCGTGGCTGGTGGTTTTCTGGGGAGTGAGTCGCGCGGTCAGCACCCGGCCGATATTGATGAGGTTATCGGCAATGA
>QHXW01000102.1 GCA_003223115.1 Acidobacteriota bacterium | reverse complement strand
TTAACGATCCGCTCAAATTCTTCGAGCAGCTCGACAATCCACACCAGTTTGGAGGTCGTGCGCCCAGGCCTCCTCATGAGCATACGCTGCTCGAGCGCATCCACGCCTGGAAGCGCAGCCTGCGTGTCAGCGTTCGCCTGGCTTTGCGAGGCCAGTTCACTGAGCCGCCCAGCGCGCACTTCAAAAGCATTTTGCCGCGTGAATCGAAACCCGTTAGCCGCGAAACCCATTTCGCCGAAGCCCCCGTACTCAATTCGCAGCAACTGGTGCTGTCGTTCGTGCAGCCGGTCCACAGTGCCAGACGCTGGGAAGCTCAAAACGTCGAGATCGGTGTCCGGGAAAAAGGCGTGTACCTGGTCGAGGCTGTCCGCGGTGAGTTGCGGGCTTATACCGTCCTGATGGTTTCCGACATCGTGATGATCACCAAAACCGGCCGAAGCGGCATCATGACCTTCGTTGTCGATCGCTCCACCGGAAAGCCCATTCCAGATGCCGAAGTCAGCATGTTCACACGGGAAGCCGAACCCTCGCTCAAAACCAATACGATCAAGACCAACGCCGACGGTATCGCGGAGCTGCCGGTTCCAGCCGGTCGCACGGAAAATCTACGAGTTCTGACCCGCAGAGGCGCTGATGTCGCGTTCAGCGTACCCAATTTCTATTACGGCGTGGACCGCGAGCAATGGTCCGGTTACGTTTACACCGACCGCCCAGTCTACAGGCCCGGTCATACGGTCCATTTCAAAGGCATCTTCAGATTGCGCGCGCCGGTTGGTTATGAAGTGCCCTCGGCCAGAAACGTATCCATTGAAATCAAGGATTCCGAGCAAAAATCAATTTATCGCAAAACCCTGACCACCAGCGTCAACGGAACCATTCAGGATGAGCTCGCTCTCGCCCCGCTCACCTCATTGGGCAGCTACTACATTGAAGCCCGCGGCGCCGAGTACACCATGAGCGGTAGCTTCGAGGTTGAAGAGTACAAGAAGCCGGAATACGAAGTGCGTGTCACGCCATCGAAATCGCGGGTTCTTCAGGGTGAATCAGTCGACGCCGTCATCGAGGCCCGTTACTACTTTGGAGAGCCCGTGAATGGCGCCAAGGTCAAGTACGCCGTTTACCGCAGCCGCTACTGGTTTCCGCTCTGGTATGAGCCCGATGAGGAGCAGCCGGAACAGGGCGAAGGCGAAGGGAACGAACGTTTCGGCGACCAGAACGAGCAGGTGCTGGAAGCCGACGGCCAACTCGATCAGGACGGCAAACTCAGCGTCAAGATTCCGACTACGGAATCCGAACACAAAGTTGACTATCGGTATCGCATTGAGGCACGGGTCACAGACCAGGCCAAGCGCGAGATTGCGGGCACCGGATGGCTGATCGCAACCCATGGCAGTTTCCTGGTGAACATCCGGCCGGACCGCTATTTTTATGAACCGGCGACCAAGGCAACCTTCACGGTAGAGGCCCGCGATTACGACAACAAGCCCATCGAGACTCCCGCGCATGTCGAGCTGCTGACCTGGGACTGGCGGAATCGCTCGACATCCGACGTGAAGGCCTCGACCGACGTGAAAACCGGCGCCGATGGTTCCGCTCCCGCCGAGCTGATGATTCCACGCCAGGGCGGGTCCTACCAAGTTCGCGTGACCGCGCGAACCCCCGAAGGCCGCGACGTTGAGCAATCTACGTATTTGTGGGTTTCCGGCATGCGGGAGTCCGAATTCTTCTACGATCAAGGACGCAAAACGATCCAGATCATTCCGGACAAGAAGAGTTATCGCCCCGGCGATGTGGCCAAACTCCTGATCATTACAGGTAAGCCCGGTACCCCTGTGCTCTTGTCCATCGAAGGCCGCGATCTGCGCACGCATCAGCTCATTCGCTCGAAGGATTCCACCGCGGTTTATGAAGTTCCGATTTCTTTGAACGATGAGCCCGGCATCTTCGTTACCGCACAGTTTATCCGCTCGGGCGACCTGTATCTCAACTCAAAACTCATCAAAGTTCCTCCCGAAGAGCACAAGTTGAACGTCAAACTGGCCACCGGTAAGCCGCAATATCTGCCTGGGGAGACCGCAACGTACAACATTGACGTGACAGGCCCCGACGGCAAGCCGGCGTCGCGTGTGGACTTGAGCCTGGGCGTCATAGACGAGGCCATCTATGCCATTCGCCGCGACAGCATGCCCGAGATGATCAATTTCTTTTTCGGGCGCGAGTGGAACAGCGTATTCACCGAAAGCTCGCTCAATTATTACTTCAGTGGTGAAGCTGGAAAGCGCCGTATGCGTCTGGCTGAGTTGCGGCCGCCATCGCGGTTGGCCCAGCTCAAACCGGAGCGGTTGGTACAACCGAAAGTGCGCAAGGCATTTCCCGACACGGCATTCTGGGCCGCCGACATCATCACCGACGCCTCGGGCCACGCGCAAGCCAAGGTGCCGTTTCCTGATTCGCTCACCACGTGGCGCGCCACCGCGCGCGGCATAACGCCGGATACCAAGGTCGGCAACTCCGTCCTCAAAACCATCGTTCGCAAAAATCTGATTCTGCGCCTGGCCGTGCCCGTTTCTTCGTGCAGGGCGATGAAGTTGTTCTATCCGCGATCGTCCACAATTATCTGGCTGATGCAAAAACGGCGCGTGTGGCGCTCAAAGTTACCGGGCTCGATGTGCTCGAGGGCTCGACCAAAGAGGTCCAAGTTCCCAGCCGTGGCGAAGCCAAGGTCGGCTGGCGCGTTCGCGCCCAGGCCGTGCGCAATGCCACCGTGCATGGCGAAGCTCTCACCGAGGAAGAGTCGGATGCGCTCGAGCTGGAACTGCCCGTGAACCCGCCGGGTGTCAAGCTGGCGCAATCCAAAGGCGGCTCTCTCACCGATACCGGATCCGCGTCGTTTACACTGACTTTCCCGGCGCAGGTGGAACCTGGCTCGCGTCGATTATCGCTCCGCATTTCTCCATCGATTGCCGGCTCGTTGTTCGGCGCCCTCGAATATCTCACCTCCTTTCCGTACGGCTGCGTGGAACAAACCATGTCGAGTTTTCTGCCGGACATCATCGTGCTGAACACGGTGCGCGAGCTGGGATTGAAAGAGTCGCTCGACCGGGGCGCACTCAACGGAAAAATCCGCGCGGGTCTCGACCGTCTCTACAACTTCCAACATGAAGATGGCGGCTGGGGCTGGTGGGAAACCGACGAGAGTCATCCCTTCATGACCGCATACGTGGTCGCGGGTCTGGTGCAAGCGCGATCCCCCGGCGTGGCCGTCAGGCAGGAGGTCATCACTCGCGGCGCTGCCTGGCTGCAATTGCATTTCGTGCAGGATTCGAAGCTGGAAGCCGATCTGCGCGCGTACATGGCGTATGCTCTTGCGCTGGCGGGCCAAACAAACTCCGCCGCTCTGTCCCAGGTTTACCAGCAGCGCTCCAAGCTCTCCTCCTATGGGTTGGCGCTCATGGGTCTAGCCTTCGAGACGGCCAAGGACGCTCGCGCAGCGGAGATCGCTCCGCCGCTCGCGGAGAGTGCGAAGCAAGAGGGAAATGAGGCTTGGTGGCCATCCACGCGCGACGCCATGCTGGATTTCTCGGCTGACGTGACGCCCGAAGCCACGGCCTACGGCGTCAAGTTTCTGTCTCACCAGCAGCGCACGAGCGATCTGTTGCCGAAAGCCGCGCAATGGTTGATGAATCATCGCAATGAAGGCTACTGGTGGAGTTCCACGAAACAAACCGCCATGGTGATCTACGGGCTGACAGATTACCTGAAGTCCACCAACGAGCTGAACTCCAACTTGACCGCGACCGTGTACGTGAACGATCAGCCGGTGCTCACGCGCAAGTTCGATCCGTCTACCGCCATCACGGAACCGGACCTGATCTTCGACGAAACCAAACTGCAGCCCGGCGAGAACTCCGTTCGCATTACCACCTCAGGGCAGGGAAAGCTGTATTATTCCGCGCGTGCCGAGTATTTTTCGCGTGAGCAGAAGCTGCAGAAGACCGGAAGTGTGGCGCTCAATATTCTGCGCGACTATTTCCTTCTCACTCCGTCGAAACAAGGCGACAAGATCGTGTACGACACCACTCCCGTCAACGCTCCGGTATCCTCGGGCGACGTGATCGCCGTCAGGCTCACCGTGACGGGCTCCGATTGGAAATACCTGCTGATTGAAGATCCCATTCCCTCTGGCACGGAGTTCATCGAGCGCGATAATCTGTATGCGCTGAGAGACAAGCCGCCGTGGTGGCAATATTGGTTCACACGCCGCGAGCTCCACGATGACCGCATGGCCATCTTCCAGACCTATTTCGCCCAGGGACCGAAGCAATATTTCTACCTGTTGAAGGTCGTGAACCCCGGCACTTTCCAGGTGAACCCGGCCCGCGTGCAACCCATGTACCAGCCAGAGTTGTTCTCGACAACGGAGAGCCGGCGCCTGGAAGTGAAGTGAATGAGCCGAATGAGTCGATGAGATGAGTCGTAACGTGCCCCGCTCGACAAGCGTGCTTGTGCTGCTTCATTTCGTCGGCAACGCGCTGCTGTTGGGTCTGGGTTATTACTGGTTGGGCCTCGGTGAATCGAGTGGAACCAGGCTCGTGTGGAGCTTTTTTGTGGCCGCGGTTTTCGTGTGCCTGAGTGTCTGGCTGCACGGCGCGACGTTCGCATATTTCCGGGCCAGCGACAGTTCGCATCTGACGGCCGCCTTCCGAGCGCCTTTCAGCAACCTCGTCCCCTTGATTGTGCTCGGCGTGTTCGTGCTGTGTTTCTATGCGTTGCTCGAATGGTGGCGCCACTACAGCCCGCAGCCGGCCTTCAAAATCGCGTCGTACTTGACCTTGAAGCTGCGAAAGCCGATTCAGCCCGCGACCATCCTGCGCGTCTTCAACATCCTCCAATGGGTGCTGCGCTGGGCCGTGCTGCCGGTTATTCTGCTGCCTCTGGCCGCGGAAATCAGCACCAGAGGCTGGTCCGGTTTGCGAGGCCCATCCTGGGCGCGCGCGAAGCGTCCACTTTACGGGCTCGAAGTGCCGCTGCTTCTCACGTGCGCTTTCTGGCTGCCATTCAAGTTGATCGGGTGGGTGCCACGCGTGAGCGGATTCGGAATGGAAATGGCAAGTTTTCTAGTCCGCCTGATCCTCGCTTATCTGCTCTTCATCGGCGCATGGCTGCTCGCGGTGTTCTTCAGCTCCGCCGGTAAACCGCGTTTGAGCCAGCCTAAGACGGCGCCCTCGCCATAACGGTTGACCAGATCTGCGACCCGGCGTGTAGCTTGTGCGTAAGCCAGACGCGCGCGTGTTGGATCTTCTTGTTGACGCAGATCGGCGTCGTCCACGCTTGTCGCGGCCGCTTGCGATGCTTCGCTCGAATGTTCGAAATATCCGGTCAGGCCTTCGCGAAACCAGACGGGCAATCCCCGCGCCGCCTGGCTTTCCACCAAAACGTGCAGTAATTCGTGGGCTAGAGTTTCTTCGAGCACGCCTCGGCTGCGCAGGACCGCGGCCGGCTGCAAATGAATCCGCGTGCCCGTAGTGCGCGCCGCCACCCATCCCGGTTCGCCGGTCGCATTGCGAAACGTATCGACGTCGGGATACACGCGAATTTCGATGGACACTGGCAGCGGTAGTTTCGTTCGTTCGCTCACTATCCGGCTGAACCGTTCAGCTTCTGCGAGCACCGAGTGGTCTTGATCCGGCTGCGTAGTGAACATCGCGGTGGACTCGCCGCCCAGCCGCACCCATCTCAAACCGCGGCCAGTGATCCCAACCATTGTCCCTGGATAATAGAAGGTCAGAATGTCCCGATACGAGCGGCCCTCACGTCCCATCTGCTCTGCGCCGAGCTGGCACAAACCGGCTCCATGACCGGCACCCGTGCCTTGAAAAATCAGCCGATGATTCGCCGCCCGCACTTCGTAGCGATCGCTGCGCAGCGTGTTCCAACCCTCCGTACGCCCCATGGCGAAACGAAATGAGCTTGCGCTGATCGCGACCGTTTCACCGCCGCCCGAGAGCACTAGTGTGCGTGCCCGTCCCGAAGCGCTTCTCTCTGAAATCGTGATCTGCTCGAACTGCGCTGGAAATCGCAACTGTGATTGCCGCAGCGCTTCCGCAATCGCCTCGGTCGTCGCGACCCAGTTCCATGCCGATGCTCCGGAGCGTGGGCAATAAGGATCGTTGTGGCTCTTGAGATAAGACGCGCTCAGCCCAGGCCATGCCGCGCCGCCATCTTCTGTGAAACCGCCGCAATCGCGCGTATAGCAAGCAAAGGCCGGTTTGCCTTCAAACCATAGCAGCTCGCCCGCTGTCTCACCGGCGATGGCATCGAAGCGCTTGCTTGCTCCGCGCAAGTCGATCCTCTGACAATGCGTGGTGCCACAGAAATCAAATCCTTCCAGAGAATGGCGGCCCCGCAGGCGTACCGCGTACGTGCGGGCGGCCACAGCCATGGCTTTTATCGCCTCATCTGAGCTCAATATGCTCGCCTCGCCCACGAGAACACCGGCCACGTATTTTTCAAGCGGGAGTGAGACCACCGCGCCGCCATCCGCCGCCGTTAGCCGGATTTTGAAGTCCGCCGCCCAGAGCGACATACCCGCGAGAGCCAAGATCAGTGCGCGGATCAAAGCAGTCCCGCCCGATGCGCTTTGAGAATGCGGCCCGCAATCGGCGCTGCATCAGCACCGCCCGAGCGTCCGTGTACCAGAACCGTCACCACCACCGCGGGTGCCCTGCTTGCAGCAAAACCGGTGAACCAGGCCGCATGTCCACCGGTACTGGTTCGGACAGTTCCTGTTTTGCCCGCGACTTTGATCCCTGGAACCCCGGCGTGCTGGGCTGTGCCATATTCAACCGCGCCTTCGAGTCCCTCCAGGATCGACGCCATTTCCGGATGCGATGCGCGCGACGCCAGCCGGTGATAGGCCACGACCATTTCAAGAGCTGTCACCAGGACCCGTTGCTCTCCGAGCGCCTGGAGCTGGCGCGCATCCGTGGATTCGGCGCTCTGTACCTCACCCACAACTTCGTCGTCGCCCAGTAAACCGGTACGCGATGTCAAGCCGGCGCGCTCCAGGTACCGTGCCAGTGCTCCAGGTTCAAAGCGCTGCGCGAAGTGCGCCACGAAGCAGTTGCACGAATAGGCAATTGCAGTCGAGACCCGCATTGCGACGCCCATCGGCGGATGCGAGCAGGCGAAAGATTTTCCCGCGATCTCGAGTTGGCCCGGGCAGAGAAATTGTTCCTCGGCTGCGACCTTGCCCGTCTCCATCAGCGCCGACAAGCTGAAGGGCTTCAGTGTAGATCCCGGCGGCGCCAGCCACTGGCATGCCAAATCACTTCGAGCGGCTGCAATCAGTCGGCGCGTTCGGCAGTCGAGCAACAGAGCTGTTCCGTCGGCTTCTCCCAAGTACCGGCCGAGTTGCACCATTCGATGCGCGGCCATCCGTGAGCCACCAACCAGCGCCGCAATTGCCGTCCTCCGTAACATAACGTGAAAACGCACATTATAGGCTGTCCGCATCGCGGCACCTGTGTCGAGGCCAGGGGAATGGTTTTTTCGCCTCCGCTCTTCTTACGCCGCCACCGGCTGACGCACCGGCCTCAGCCAGGAAATCAGAAGGCCCGTGACAATCACCACCGCGCAGCCGATCACGTTGAACCAAAGGAATGTGATACGCGTGAATAAGGCCGTCGCCAGGATCGCGCTCTCACCCGCCAGCATGCCGATGAACGCCGCCGTGCCGGTAACGCGCCGGAACGCGAACGCCAGCACAAACACCCCCAGCAGCGTGCCATAGAACAGCGAGCCCACGACATTCACCGCCTCAACCAACGAGCCCAGGTTCTTGGCGTACTGCGCGAAAAATACGGCGTATGCCGCCCAGAACGCGGTGGACACGCGCGACGCCCACAAATAGTGCCGGTCCGGAGCGTCCTGGCGGATGTGCCGCCGGTAGATATCGATCACCGTCACCGTAGCTAGCGAGTTCACTTCACCGGAACTGGACGACATCGCCGCCGCGAAGATCACAGCAATCACCAGACCCACCACGCCCGCCGGAAGATAACGCGTCACAAAGGAGAGGAAGATGTAGTTGGTGTCGTTGAATTCCTTCTCGCCGTGTATCTGCTGGACCACGCCTGCGCCTTCCGCCCTGGCTTGATTGATCCGCGCCTGAGCCTGCCGGTACTGGCCCAGCCATTGCGCCCGCCGTCCGCCATCGTGCGCGCGCCGTGCATCCACCAATCCCAGAGCCGCCTCTCTGCGCTCGTCAAATGCTCGGTCAAACTGTGCGCTGATGGGCGCATACCGGGGTTGCACCTGCGACGATTCGAGATCGCGCATGGCTATCGGCTGGAACAGCAGCGGCGGCCGCACGAAGATGAAAAAGACGAAGACCATGGCGCCCACGAACAGAATGAAAAACTGCATCGGAATCTTGGCCATGGCGGTGAACAGCAGGCTCAACTTACTCTGCGCGATGGATTTCCCTGTAAGATAACGCTGCACCTGCGACTGATCGCAGCCAAAGTAAGAGAGCGCCAGAAATGTTCCGCCGATCAGACCGCTCCAGAGGTTGTAGCGGTTCGCCAGGTCGAATTTCGCATCCACGGCCTTCAGCTTGCCGATCGCGCCGGCCAGGTAAACCGCGTCCGTGAATGAAATACCGGGCGGCAGCAGGTGGATGATCATGAAGAACGCCACGAACAACCCGGCGAAGATAATCAGCATCTGCTGCACATCGGTCCAGGTGACGGCTTTGATGCCGCCGGTGACCGTGTAGATGGTGATCAACACTCCCATGCCCAACGTGGTCAGCCGGTCGGGCCATCCCAGAATCACCGAAAGCACGATGGCCGGAGCGTACAGCGATACGCCCACGGAAAGGCCGCGTTGCATCAGAAAAACGATGCTGGCCAAAGTTCGCGTCTTGGCATCAAAGCGTTTCTCCAGGTACTCATAGGCGGTGTAGACATTGGCGCGATGAAACAGGCGCACGGAAGTTGACGAGATGACGATCATCGCGATGGGCAGGCCGAAATAGAACTGCACGAATCGCATGCCGTCGACGTAGCCCTGGCCCGTGGTTGAGATGAACGTGATGGCGCTCGCCTGCGTGGCCATGATGGAAAGCGCCATGGCGTACCATGGCATGGTTTTGCCGGCCAGCAGATACTTGCTGATGGTGTTTGATCCGCGGCCCTTGTAGAGCCCATAGAGGACAATAAAGGCGAGCGTGCCGCTCAGGACCACCCAGTCCAAAGGTCTCATGAAAAATACCGGGTGAATCCGTAGGACAGCGCGATCAGCAGCGCCAGGTACACCAGAACCAGCACGTAAATCCGCGACCACGAGCCGAGAATCGGAGGCGGCTCATCAGGCATCTCGGCGCGATGCGTCGGCATAAACGTGGAGTTTATCACGCGGCTCCCCGCGACCGCCTAGGGAGCGGATAAAGCGGATATGACGTCGGCTCTGAACCGCGACCGGCCAGGGAGCGGAACCTACCCGTCGCCCTAGCGCCAGCGGAACAGCTTCAGCGCCGTAAAGAAACAGATGATCAGCCATCCTGTCATCACCGCCAGCTCCAGACCCAGGTGAGAGAGCCGCACGCCTTGCAGCATGCTGGCGCGGAGAGCGTCAATCACCGCCGTCAGCGGCAGCGCTTTGATGAACGGCTGGAATACCGTGGGGAAACGTTCGGAGGAAAAGAAAACGCCGGAGAAAATCCACATGGGCAGCATGACAAAGTTCATCAGTCCTGATGCCGCCTCGATGGTCTTCACTCGCGACGCGATCAGTAGCCCGAGCGCGCTGAACGAGAGCGAGGCCAATAGAGCGATCACCGCGAGTTCCCAAATGGGCCCCCGCACCGGCACGCCGAACACCAGCACACCGAAGCCCACCACGGCGCCTACTTCGACGTAGAGCAGCACCAGTCGCGAGAGAAGAAATGAGAGCAGATACTGCGAGCGCGGCATGGGTGAGGCCACCAGTCGTTTGAGTAGCTTTTTTCTGCGCGCGTCCACGATGGCGAAACCCAAACCCCAAATGCCGCTGCCCATCAGGTTCATGCCGAGCAGGCCCGGCACCAGGAAATCGATGTAGCGCGAACCCGGCTCGCGCACCAGCTCATTCCTGGTTGCGACCGGATCGCTGCGCCCGGCGGCGCGCTGCACGGCGCGGTCTGCCAGCAGCCTGGCCGTGCGTGCGTCAGGATTGGTGTCGTCGTAGCGGTAGCTCACGCCGCCATCCGGTTTCGGAATTGCCAGCAGGACGATGCGGCCCGTGCGGAGCGCCTGCTCTGCCGCCGCGTGATCCAGAAGATCAACCGCCAGGGATTTCTCGGAGCGCAGCGCCGCCCCCAGTGGCACTCCAACGGCTCCAATTTTCACCACATCGGCCGGACGGTTGCGAAACGCGATCCCCAGTCCCGCCGCCAGCAGAATAGGGAAAACAAAAACCCAGAAAACCGCCTCCGGCTCTCGCAAGAACTCGCGGAAGCGCACCAGAGTGAGCTGTACCAGCGAGTGCTCAACAAGTGAACGGGGCTCCGCCGCCGGACGCAGTTCCCGTACCGTGGCCGCCAGTGTTCCTTCACTCATCTCTCAATCGCCTCCCGGTTAGCGATACGAAAACATCTTCGAGTGTGGCCGAATGCGTGCGCAGTTCGGTAAGCGGAATTCCCCGGCGCGCCAGTTCTTGAAAAAGGGCGGGAACGGCGCGATGCAGTTCGCTCACCTGCAATGTGTAATTCCCGTCTTCAGAGCGCGCCACACGGACGCCTTCCAGCTTTTCGAGCGTGGTCAGATCGATGTGCCCGGCGTTGCCATCCACCGCGAATTCGACCATGTGTTCCGCGCCGATTGAGGCGATCAGCTCGCGCGGCGTGCCGAAGGCGATGATCTTGCCGTGGTCCATGATAGCCACGCGGTCACAAAGCCGCTCCGCCTCTTCCATGTAATGAGTGGTCAGGATGATGGTGCGGCCCGCGGTCCTAAAGTGTTCGATCAGCTCCCAGAGCTGCCGCCGGGCCTGTGGATCGAGCCCCGTCGTGGGCTCGTCCAGAAACAGAAGGTCCGGATCACCTACCAGCGCGCACGCCATGGCCAGGCGCTGCTTCTGGCCGCCCGAAAGCCCGCCCACGCGCGAGCGCCTTTTGTCCTCCAGTTGCACGATCTCGACGACTTCGGAAATCGACGGCCCGCGCCGGTAAAAACTGCGGAACAGCCGGATGGTTTCTTCGACCGTGAGCTTTTCGGAGAGCTGCGTTTCCTGGAGCTGCACGCCCAGCCGCTGGCGGAGTTCACCGGCATCGGAGTCCCAACGCATCCTCAGCAGCTCTACCGTTCCCGCGTCCTGTGCCACCAGTCCTTCGCAGATCTCTATGGTGGTGGTTTTGCCGGCGCCGTTCGGGCCGAGCAGACCAAAACACTCGCCGGCGCGCACTTCAAGATCCAGACCATCCACCGCCACCACATCGCTATATGCTTTGCGAAGACCGCGCACACCAAGCGCAGCCAGTCTGAGCATTGGGGGCATGATCCAGTATGTTCCGCGGCCGGTCGGATCCGCAATTTGCATCTCAGCGATAAGGATCATTCCCGGCGCGCCGCGTGCTACGATTTTCAGATCAGTGCCCACTGGTCTCGCAAAGGGCGTCGTCCTTGCAGCCCTCGTGATTCTCAAGCTCTCAACTTTCCGGCAGGAACTCCGTCCCATGCGGCAACTGGCCGCGCCGCTGGTCATGGCGGAGTTGGGTTGGGTGGGAATGGGTATTGTCGACACCATCATGGTGGGCCGGGTGAGCGCCGAGGCCATGGGCGCCGTCAGTCTTGGAAGCGTGGTGTTCTATGCGGTCGCGGTTCTCGACAGCGGGCTCATGCTGGGGCTCGATACGCTGGTTTCGCAGGCGTTCGGCGCGGGCGACTTGATGGACTGCCACCGGTCTCTGGTCAGCGCGATCTACTTCAGCCTGCCCGTGGCGCCGGTGCTGATGCTCCTGATGTGGTGTTCCATCCCTCTGCTGAGCTTATTCGGGATCAATCCGGCGGTTCTGCGGGACACTGTCCCCTATCTCGAAGCCATCATGTGGAGCACCTTACCGCTGATCCTGTTTTTTGCATTGCGCCGCTACTTGCAGGGGATGAGCCGTGCCACACCGATCATGTTTTCGCTCGTCACCGCCAACCTGGTGAACGTTGCGGGCAACTGGATCCTGGTGTACGGACACTTCGGCGCGCCGGCAATGGGCGCTGAGCGATCCGGCTGGGCCACCTGCTTTTCACGGGTCTATATGGTGGCCGTGCTGGCGGGCTATGCGCTCTATCTCGGGCGGCATATTGGTCTTTTCCGCGCGTCGCTTGCGCTCGATTTCCGCCGCATCCGGCGCTTGGTAGCACTGGGATTACCAGCTGCCGCACAGCTCTCGCTCGAAATCGGCGTGTTCGCCGTGGCCACAGCGATTATCGGAACCCTCGACCCTCTCTCATTGGCTGCGCACCAGATCGCCATCAACACCGCCAGCTTCACCTACATGGTTCCGCTCGGCATCGGTTCGGCGGCTGCGGTGCGCGTGGGACAGGCGCTGGGCCGGGGTGATCCTCAGGCTGCCGGGCGCGCCGGCTGGGCTGCCATCGCGCTCGGCGCAGGGTTCATGGCGGCCGCGGGTGTGGCGCTCATCGCGGCCCCCGGGTATGTCGCCCTTGCGTTTACCACCGACCGCGGCGTGATCCAGACCGCCGTATCGCTACTCGCCGTGGCTGCCTTGTTTCAGCTTTTCGACGGCACTCAGGCGGTGGCCACGGGCGCATTGCGCGGTACCGGCGACACACGCACCCCCATGCTCTGCCACATGTTCTTCTATTGGCTGGTAGGACTTCCACTCGGCTGTTTGCTTTGCTTTCGCCTGCACGGGCGCGCCGTGGGACTGTGGATGGGTCTGTGCGTGGCGCTGATCCTGATCGGCTGCGTGCTGCTGGTCGTGTGGTCCCGAAAAGTACACGCGATGGCCGCCAGGCCCGCCGTGGTTTGAGGCAACGCGACTTCGATTTCGCCGCCCGATACCCGCGGCGCCCCGTGCGCCGTTACAGGCATGTTGTCCTGCTACGAGCCTGATTCCGGTTCACCGCCGCGCGGAACCCTAAA
The DNA here is from genome assembly GCA_003223115.1 of Acidobacteriota bacterium. Classification (GTDB taxonomy): domain Bacteria; phylum Acidobacteriota; class Terriglobia; order Bryobacterales; family Bryobacteraceae; genus QHXW01. The sequence continues at coordinate 28,185 of QHXW01000102.1, read as the reverse complement.
GTTCTGCTCGCTGTAAACTTTCAATTTTCGTCCCAGCTTTCGCAGCGAGATCCCCAAGACGTCCGCCGCGGGTTGCTGGCGGCCGCCGGCCTCGTCTAGCACTTTCAGAATCATCTCGCGCTCCCTATCTTCGAGCGTGGCGGGTTTCTCCGAGCGTGGCGCAAGCCCGGCTGGCAGTGGCAGGTCATCAGCCTCAATGGGGTTGCGCTCGGCCATGACCGTGGCCTGGATCACCATATTGCGCAGTTCGCGCACGTTGTCCGGCCAGTCATACTATTCGACGTAGCGCGGTTTGGGAGAACGCTGCTTCGGATCCTCCTGTTCCAGAAAAAACAGGCTATTCTCCACCAGGGAGCCCATCACCGTGCGGACATCTGAAGAGGAGCGATGTCGGCGGTCCGCTCGCGCAAGGGCGGAACCTTGATCTCGACTTGCGCCACGCTGTGATACAGGTCCCGGCGAAAGCTTCCCTCCTTGAGCGCCTTTTCCAAATCAGCGTTGGTGGCGGCGATTACGCGCGAGTCCACCGAGATCTTCCGCGTCCCGCCCAGCCGGTAATACGGTTCGCCGTCCAAACTCAATAGCTTCACCTGCATGCGCGGCGGCAACTCTCCGATTTCGTCCAGGAAAACTGAACCTGTATTCGACAGCTCCAGCAGGCCGGGTTTGGTAGCAGCGGCGCCGCGGAGGGCGCCTTTTTCATAACCGAACAGCTCGCTCTCGAGCAGCAGCTCGGGCGGCATGGCGCATTTGAGGTCCACCCAGGCCCTGCTGCAACGCATGGAGTAATGGTGGATCGCCCGCGCGATCAGTTCTTTACCGGTGCCGCTTTCACCCGTAGTGAGCACCGCGGCGTTCGACCGGGCCACACGCTCTACCAGCTTGAGCAAACGCTACATCGGCTCGCTCCGTATGACAGCCGGCATGCCCAGAAACATGTGATGGCTGGTTTCCGCACACTTTTTCCCCCGGAAAGGGGATCACCCTGGTTCAGTCCGTCCTGTTCCGCGTGTTCGGAAAACCCGGCCGCCCCTCCGCCGCTCCGCGGGGCGCAAATGGATTCCCCTGCATGAATTCGAGGATCAATTCGTCCGAAATGAGCCAAAACTTTACACCTGCGTGCCCGTGGAATTGAATGGCCTGGGCGCCGATAAGACCAACAGGTCCATTCTTGTCCGAAAAGCCAAGATCTATATTTTCTTGAACGCCACGCTGGGCGTCTGGATCCTGGGCACTGCCATGGCTCAAGCTCGTCCGGAAGGCTCCCTGCGCTATCTGTGCTATTTGGTCGGGGCCGTTCTTACATCGCGTCTCAAAGTCCGGCTGCCGGGAATCACCGGCACGATGTCGGTGAACATTTTTTTCATCCTGATCGCCATCATCGAGCTGGACTGTCCTCAGGTGTTGGCCATCGCCTGCGCTGGAACCTTGGGCCAGATGCTCTGGCATGCGAGCAAAAAGCCGTGGCCGGTGCAGATGGTGTTTAACCTGTCAAGCATCGTCGTCGCTCCCACTGTATCGGCCGTCATAGCCCTCATTGAACTGCTCTGCTGGCACTTCCCGTCATCTTTCTGGTCTATCGTTCTTACGACCTGTATCTCGGCCAGCTGAAAAACGGCACGTTTCGGAGATGGCGGACCTGCACTTACGCACCATTGAATTGAAGCCCTGGCGCTGGCCATCGACGCCAAAGATGACACCACCCACGATCACCTGAGGCGCGTCAAGGTTTACGCCACCGAGATCGGCAAAGATCTGGGGTTGGTTGGACCTGAGCTGCAGGCCCTCGAAGCCGCGGCGCTGTTGCACGACATCGGCAAGTTGGCCGTGCCCGAGTACATCATTTCCAAACCGGGTAAGCTCACGCCGGAAGAGTTCGAGAAAATGAAGATCCATCCGGTCGTCGGGGCCGAAATTCTCGAACGCGTGCGTTTCCATTACCCGGTGGAGCCGATCGTGCGCTCTCGCATCATGAGCGCTGGGATGGCAGGGATCCGGATGGGCTCAAAGGCGAAGACATCCCCTTGGGAGCCCGTATCCTGGGCGCCCCGCGCTTGGAGACCTTGTGTCGATCTGCGTACAAGGTGCTGGCCAGCAGCCCGCCCCACAATATGATCCAAATGGGCATATCTCACTCTCCCTTGAACTCGTTTGGGCTCGCCGGGGTAAGTGCACCCCGAGAACCAATGCCGTTGGCCGCTATGTCAATGAAAGCAAGGATCGGAGGCATTTCCGTGGGTGCCGACATCGGTCGTGTTGTCAGGCTGGAAATGGGTCAGAAGGCTGCGGCAGCAGTCAAGAGGCTGATACCAATGGCGATGCCAATTGGCGGTGCGATCCGACAAAGTGCCGGATCAGCTTTCGCTCTCGGTTTCCGCTACAAACCTTTCTACTGCAACGCGATAGATGGCTGTCTTGCCGTTTTTGTCGCTTTGAAAGAAAACTTGCTGGCTATTGGCCGAGAAGATAGGCGCGACCTTCGTTGGATCGCTGGCGCGGTGCTCACAGAGCGTGAGTTCGCGCTGCGTGGCGCGGAGCAGCAGCAGAATGTGCGGCGAAGCTTTGTTCCGGCTCGCGCCCACGAACACAGACGTGTCGTGATTGCCGTCAAAGTGTACGAACTGGCTGGTCTTGGCCACTGCTTTGTCCAGATTTTCGTCGGGCGTGTGCTCACGCAAAGTATTCAGCTCGTTTTTCTGCACGGGCAGGTGCAAATAGAGAACAGTCCGGCCGTCCGGAGCCCAACGTGCGGGACCCAGTCCGCCTACTGCTATTTTCAGCCTGCGATTTTGCTGGCCATCGAAATTCACCAGCCACAGCGCCTCGTCCGCTTGGCGATAGAGAACCTGCGTTCGCCGCGGGTTGGCCATCGGCTCGTGCATCTCCCAGGGAGATTCCGCCAGGGTTGCCGCCGCTCCGCGCACCATGGTGACCAGCCGCAGCCGGGAGACGTCCCGCTGGCGCTCGACGAATACCGCGTACAGGCCATCGTCGCTAACGCTTGCGCCGGTGCAGCGCTGCCATCCCTCTGGAACTCGATAAATCTCCCGTTCGCGGAGCCTGGAAAAATCCACGCGCTTGAACGACGGCCCGTCGAAGAAGCAAAAACTGTGCTCGTCGGGCATAAGGGTCAACGACGAACCGTCGAGCGATTCGGCGTCGGTGACCTGCGTCCACTCGCCCGATTTCAAATTCAAGCGGAAAGCTTGCGGCGAGCCTGTGCGGTCACTCCAACAGAGGAGAAACTGACCTTTGCGCGAAACAGCGCGATTGTAATATGCGGGAAGGAACGTGGCGTAGGCTGGATTGGTCAGCCGGTACACTTCCAGTTCTGTCGCTGGATCGGAAAACCGCTGCCAGTCCGGTGCGAACCCTTTACCGCGGGTCGCAGAAAAAACGGGGCCTGCAAACAATCCGACCAGTGCGCGGCGAGTCCAACGTCGCGGCCGCGCCGCCAATAGGCCCATGAGTTGATGGTAACAAAGGCGGTACAATCCTCCGTATTAATTGGAATGGAGGCGAAACAACAATCGAGACGTGCTCCACGGCCCGCCGCTCGCGATCTATTTCTGTGCGAGCTGGTGTGACGTACGATAGTGCAGGGAAAGCAGGTCCAACCCGAAATCACCGTTGAAATCCCGCCACACCGTGTGAATGTGGTTGGCGTTGTTCTGGGTGTCGTCGTACTCGACCAGGAAACTCGGCGCCTGAATGCGATAGTAATGCGGGCCGCCGCGCTGCTCCACTCCGGCCCATGCGAAATACAAATTGTTGCCGGCCTTCTTGATCTCATCCATGCGGGTCTGGGCGAGCTGGTCGGGAACGTTATGGGCGTACTCAGCCAGCAGCGTCATGAGCAGCTCCGTCTGCTTCTTGGTCATTTTCTCGGCTGCAATTCCCGAGGGCTGCCCTTCAAGCGCCGCCTTGCGTGAAGCGGCTGTGAGGATATCTTTGTAGGCCTCAGGGCTGACGATGGCCACTTTCTTCTGATCCGCCGTCAGCGACTCGAGCAGATCGCGCGCCAGGTCTTCTTCGGCGGCGAGCACGCGCAGTCCTTTGCGCGGCCCTTCGCGCACTTCAGCCGGATTGGCGCCGAAGAAGCTCGGCGTGTCGGCCACCTTTCCATTCACGATGGTGAAATTCTGGCTCACGTGGTGACCCTCCACGCGGAACCCCCAGGTGCCGGTATCAGACGGTTCGCCGAAAACGCTGAAGTAGTATTTCTCGGGGTTGCGATAATTCGGATCGGCTTTCTCGAGGATGCGCAGCACGTCCTCCAGGCTCATGATGGTCACTGCTTTGATGTAGCCCCGCTGGCTAAGACCGGCCGCGAGCAAAGCGTGTGCCAGGTCTCTCTGCGGCGGCGTCATATCGAGCAGAGGCAGGCCCTTTCGCTCGCGCGGGATGAAGTGCCAGTTCAATCGCTCCTCACTTCGGAACGGAAACGTGGCCTTGGCCTGTTGCTCGGGAGTCAGCGACGCCAGAAAATGACGCGCCGCCTGGGTCATGATCGACGGTGAATCGATGCGATAGTAAGCCGAGGTAAGCAAGATCGCTCCCATCGTAAGGGCTGCTCCACGCAGAAGTAAATGTTTCATATTTCACTCCGGATGTGCATCTCAACAGTTGGTGCCGGGCCCGTAGCCGGTTAGCTTATCAGCTTCGAGCCCGAGGTTCCAGGGGCGAGTGATCCCATGTGGGGCTTACGCCGCGGCGATCGTGCGCGAACGATCAGCGGACTTCTAGAAAAAATCCGCTTTGGCTTGCCGGATCGGCACTTGTACCAGGAAGCGGTAAGGATTGACAGGCGCCTTACGCAGCCGGACTTCGTAATGCAAATGCGGCGCGGTTACTCGGCCCGAAGCGCCTACAGCGCCAATTTGCTCGGTCTGCCGGATCTCCTGGCCCACGATCACATTGATCGCCGACAGGTGCGCATAGTAGGTCTCGTATCCATTGCCGTGATCGACGATCACCAGCCGGCCATAGCCACCGAAGCGCTCCGCAAAAGCGACGATTCCGTCGGCTGTGGCGTGCACCGGAGTACCGATCGGAGAAGCAATGTCCACGCCCTTGTGATAAGCGCCTTCACCCGAGAAGGGATCAGTACGCGCGCCGTAGCTGCTCATCAGAGGTCCGTTGACAGGCCAGATGCTCGGGCGCGTATTTGTATGCCAGCGATGGGCGAAGCCGACGCGGGAAAGATTCGAGCTGCGCAGATAATTATATTCAGCCACCGTCTCTGAAAAGGTCGGGACCAGCCGCCCCTCGGAGGCGATGTCACCGGGCCCTTCCAGCTTCTGTTTGATTCCGTAAGCCACCGAAACTTCGTTGGCGAACAACTCGAGCGAGGCCAGTTGCTCGTTGGTTTGGTCCACAACTTTTTGAAGATTCTGATAACGTACGCGCAACTCTTCCGCCTCGTGGCGCAATGAATTGTAATGAGCCACTTTCCAGGCCATACGGGCGTAACTGGAAACAAATCCGAAGATGGAAAAACCGCCGAAGAGTGCGAGTGCGAGGAGCAAGTACAAGGCTTGGTGGGGAACGTGAATGCGGCGTAGCCGGCCGTGAAGCGAATGCGCGAGTACAACAATAAAATACTGTTGCTTCATCTCTTCTCCTTTTGGACTACGGAACCTGCCTGAAATAAGCGCGCGATTAGATTGAGGCCGGAGCCGTGTGGTGTCAGGCCCGGCTGAAACCGGATTAACGAAGTAACTCTAACAACGCCCGGGTTGCGTGTCAAGATTCACCCTTGATAGTATTCTGGCTTGCCCACACGCATTCCAGGGCGCTTTTTCCTACATAATCTGATCGCACGTAGAGGTCTACTTTTTCAATTAGTTAGACGAGATTTCAAGCAGCGTTTCGTGGGCTCTGTAGCGGGCTGGGTTTGGGGCATCATTCAACCGCTGGTCCTACTCGCAAGCTGGACATTCGTGTTCAGCGTCTGCCTACATGTGAAGTTGCCTCACGGTCAGCCAGGGAATTATCCGCTGTTCTTGTTCGCGGGCATGCTGCCGTGGCTGCTGTTCAGTGAAACGGTGCAGCGCTCGTCTTCATCGCTTGTGGAAAACGCCAACATCATCACCAAGACTGTATTCCCGGCGGAGATGGTTCCGCTGTCGGTATTCTTGTCGTCACTGGTCAGCCACCTGATGGCCCTTGGGCTTCTGCTGGCAGCGATCGGGATCTGGCTGCGCGTGCTCAGCCCGGTCGTCCTTCTGGTTCCGGTCTACATGGTTCTGCTGGGGATGCTGGCCGTGGGCATCGGATGGATCGCCGCCGCGCTGCAGGTTTACTTGCGTGACACTTCACAAGTCCTGACAGTGGTCCTGACGGCCTGGTTCTGGCTGACGCCCATCTTCATCTTTGAGGATCAGTTACCCGAGAGGCTGCGCCTGTTGATTTCGCTCAATCCGCTGGCATACGTGGTTCGCGCGTATCGCCAACTGCTGCTGTTGACTCAAGTGCCAAGCGCCGCGGATACGGCGGTGATGACAGTTTTTGCGACCGGCACATTCGTACTCGGCGGACTGGTCTTTCGGCATCTGAAACGAGGCTTCGCTGACGTGCTGTGAGAGGCCGCCGGATTTCAACCGCGCCTTCTCAGCGCCACTTTCTACCGGCGGCGCCTTACGAAAGCGTCATGGTTTCCGGATCCCAGTTGCAGACGCGGTGCTCGAAGTAGCTAAGATTCGAAAGCAGCGCCGGCCCCGCGGCGCGGAATCCGAATACCGGATCTTCAACTACCGGCTTGCGCGTGCGGACGGCGGTGATGAAGTTACGGTGGTGGTCCAGGTGGTCGCTGTAGCCGTGTGGAGGCAGAAATTTTTCCTCCGATATGGGACGGATGCTGTCGGCGTTCGGCGTCTCCACCGGATATTTCTTGCGGTACTCCTCCATAAACTTCTCCTGTGTGGCTTTGGCGAAGGTTTCGATGGTATTACCTGGCTCGGGCTCGCGCGGCTGCTTGTCAAGTGTGACGCCGCCGTCGATCTTCATGATGCCTTCGCTGCCGATGAACCGGAAACCCGAGGTCTCGCCCGCGCCGTCCACGAAATTCACGCGCAGCGCCAGATTGAAAGCCGGATGGGCGCTGGTGGCCGGGTAGTCGTAAAGGCCCAGCATCACGTCAGGCACATCGCGGCCGTCTTTCCAATAGCGCAGCCCTCCGGTCGCGTAGACACGCACCGGGCCGATGGAGCCGGTGACGAAATGCATGCCACTGAACAGATGCACGAACAGATCGCCGGCCACGCCGGTGCCATAATCGCGGTAATTGCGCCATCGGAAAAGGCGCACGGGTTCAAAAGGCACTTTGGGCGCGCGGCCCAGGAAACGATCCCAGTCGATGGTGTCGGGCGAAGCGTCGGGCGGAATGGAATACTGCCATGCGCCGATAGCGGAATTACGGTCCCACCAGGCTTCCACCATATTCAGCTCGCCGATGGCGCCGCTCCGGTAGACCTCCTGCGCTTTCTTATACACAATGGAACTGACGCGCTGGCTTCCCACCTGCATGATGCGGCCGGTTTTCTTTTGGGCCTCAACCACGCGTTGGCCATCTTCGACGCGCTGTACCATGGGCTTCTCGCAGTACACGTCCTTACCGGCATTCATGGCATCGATGGCGATTTGGGCGTGCCAGTGATCGGGTGTGGCGATGATGACGGCGTCGACATCCGGCCGCGCCAACACTTCGCGATAGTCCCGGGTGGTGAACACTTTCTTGCCGAACGACTCATTGGCTCGCGCGCGCCGGCCGTCGTACACATCGGCGACTGCCGCCAGTTGCACGCCGGGAATGGCGGTTGAGGATTCCGTGTCGCCCGTACCCATGCCACCCAGGCCAATGGTTGCGACTTGAATTCGATCATTTGCAGAACCCTTGTTGTTTTCCTGAGCGCTCAGGGCCGAGGCATAAAGACCCGCCGCAGTGGTCGTCCGCAAAAAATGACGTCTGGTGCTAGCCATGATGTGATCCTTTACTTTTACTCTACGGGCTTCCGAGTCCGGGGCGCAAATGTGAGTTGGTTTGGCTGGCGGCGTTCGGCATGATACTGGCGACGCTCATCGCAGCGGCGACCGTTCACGGCCGCTCACTATAGAGTGGACGCTTTGGCGGGTTTGGCGATTGCCGTAGTGGCGGCCGGTATCGGCTGGCTGTTCGAGCGCTCTGCGCTGGCTTGACTTCGGATTACATTCCAGACGTTCTTGGCGCTGCAGCCGAACGTGTCCCAGCCCAGAGGCGCATTGGTCTTATGAAAAACATCGCCCACGGCGCAGGTGATTGGCAAATTCTTTCCGCTAAGAATGGCGGGCAGGCGTCGGGCCCGGTGCTGGACGCGGACTCTCGGATTGACCGTCGCGCCCAAGTCGTCGTCCGCCGCATTCACAGGGTCCGCCGTCGCACTCACAGAGTCCGAATGCCGCGAGGGTTGGCTCGCGTTCGGGCGCGGCGCAGATGTGTCAGCGTACGAGGTCGCATCAGATGCGGCGCCGGGGACAGCCTGCTTGGTGGGCCGAACCTGTGCCGTGTACTGCGGCTGCGCTAAAGGGAGCGGGCCCACAAAACTGGTTGATTCTTCCACCAGTCTTCCACCAGGCTCATCGAGCGTCATCCGGAGATCTACTTTATCGCTGCGCCGGTCGTAACTGACACCGCCATGGTGTAGGCGTCTGGGATCGAGCTTGACGTAAAGCCGGTCGTCGCCGTCGGTGATGTAGAGCCTGGCCGCCAACGCGCGGCGCACTGCGCCCGAGGCGGGATCCCATCGGATCTGAAGTTGGCCGGCGCGTTCCTGGGCCTGCAAGCTAATAATCTGCTCACCGCCCGAGGTTCGATACATCCGTACGGCGGCAGTCACGCACAACACTACGGCGCACACACCGAAGGCAATCAGGATCAGAGTTCGATCAGGTGTTCGCCAGTGGAATTGAAATGTCTTTCGGGTTTTTGGGGGAGGCGGCAGTGGAACCAAAGGAGCACGGAGAAGCTCCGCTAACCGCGCTCGATCTCGTTCGGTAAAATCGCGCATGGGTTTCCACACTACTACAAGCATACCTCTAGATTGAGCCCGGAGCAGGCATAAGGCGTATTCTGACGTATTCTGAGCGTAAGATTTCGCCCGGATGGGCACTAGGGAACTGCTGTAGAAGAATCACCCTATGGGCATCGATGAGCAGGTCTGGGGTTGCCGGGGGTCGGCCTCCTATGACTTCTTCTCAGGCTTGGAGCTAGTGGTGCTGGCAGGCTTGAAATCAGTCTTGCCAGTGGAATCCGATGCGGGTTGTTTGTCGGTCTTAGACTCTTTGGCGGCTTCTTTCTTGTCGGATTCCTTCTTTTCGGAGTCCTTCCTGCCGTTGCCGGAGCTGGCGTAATCGGTGACGTACCAACCCGAGCCTTTAAACTTCAAAGCCGAAGTCGAAATCAGGCGTTCGACCTCGCCTCCACAATTCGGGTGAATTTTGAGCGGGGCGTCGGAGAACTTTTCGATCACTTCGAATTTCTCACCACAGGTGTGGCACTTATACTCGTAAAGAGGCATGATCAGCCAACTGCTTTAATTCTAACAGATTACTGGTAGCACCGATAAATCCGGCGAGTAGCTAACAGTTGAGGCGAACCATCGTCTTATAGAGTGAGATGAAACGGCTGCTCCCATCAAAAACCTGGCTGGCCACAGCGCTTTCCGTGGCTCTGCTCGGAGTTCTTGTTGAAATCAGGCCGGGACCGCCGTTCTGCAAGTCTGATTTTTTCCGTTATTTTGAGGGTTTACGCGCGGCGGGCGCGCAGGTAAATCCGCTCGAGAGGGCTGTTTTCAGCCTGCTGCTGACGAAAATCAAACCGCAAGGGCACAAGCCCAGTCCACCCCGGGACCACGCCGAGAAGGAACTCTAACCCTTAGACTTAGCGCGGTGGGCGCTTCTTGGCGCCAGTCCGGCGGGGCGCCGCGGCTTCTTTTCCGGGCCAACCCGCGACGTTCTTCTTTTCCACGTCGAATGTCACGTTGAACGGACTCGAACTGAAGGCCTTCGGCACGCCCGAGAATTCGATTTCGGTTCCGGGATCGGCTTTGCCAGGTAACGCCGCATCCAGGATCAAGGTCACTTCCGGGCTGTTCGCATCCGCGATCCCCAACACCAGCTCTTTAGGCCGCACCGCAGGCTTTTCGGAAATCAGCTTCCCCTTGAACTTTTGAACGCCGCCGGCGCCGCCCGGCACTTCAGCGCCTTTCATGTTCGAGCTGAAATACTGCTCGCCGTTGGCTCCGGTCAATTCCTGTTTCAGGTTCTGCCAGAGAGCCATGGAAGGGTTCTGTTTCGCGAAATCCTGCTCTTTACGCAGCTTCGCTTCGTCAGACGTTTCGATCTTGAAATTAGCCGGCGGCATGGCGGAGCTTTTCGCTAGATCGCGGAGCTGCTGAAGCCCGGCCGCGTCCTCTCCGTGGTACTTGTTGTAGGCTTGGACGAAATACTGATCGATCGATTGGCGCGCCTGAGCGGCAAAACCACCGTGCGCCTGATCGAGCGATGCGGCGCGCGCAAAATGGAACAGCGCTTCCGCTTGGCGCTCTGGTTTCTTTTCCTGCAAAATGGCGGTGCCTAACCAGTAAGAGACCTGAGCATTATTGGGATTGAGCTGAAGCGCTTTGCCAAATTCCTTTTCCGCGGCATCATCATCTTTGCGCTGCAGAGCCACCCAGCCGAGCGTGACGTGCGCGAGTTCCTCAGTTTGATTGCGGGCCTTGGTCCAGTCGGCGTCACTGGTGCTGGCCGGCTTCTTGTCAGCGGCGAAAAACATATCCAGATTGGAAATCAGCCCATTGCCCGCCTTTTCGCCCGAGCCTAAGTCGTCGAGACCAGGCTTGGTCAAACGCGGGGTGTTCATGGTGATCAAGTACAGAGCCGTTAAATTCTTAGGATCCTGCTGCAGGACTTCGTTGCCGGCGGCGATCACTTTGTCGGGCTGGTTCAGGGCATTGTATGTGGTGAGATAAACCTGCAAGCGCTCGGGTGCGTAGTCGCTCGCCGGGTATTTTTCCTTCCATGTGTTCAGCAGCGTCAGTCTCTTGTTAGCATCCTGTTCTTTGACGATCGCGTTATAGATGTCGTACTCGGCGCGGTCTTTCCAGTTCTTCTGCGGCTGAGCTGGTTGTCCCGCTGCCGGTTGACTTGGCTGTTGAGCCTGACCTGGCAAGAGGGTAACATTGATCCCCGCCATCAGGGCCATGGTTAGAAAAAGCTTAGAAACTCGATCGAGCACTTCATCCCTCCTGCAATTTCCACTGATTCTGAATCTTGATGGGCCTTACCAGCTGAACCCAACGGGGGTGGGCCGATGGGTACTTGCGGAGTATAGCCGAACCGCACTAGTGGTGCAACATATGGGACGCCAAATCAGGTTATTTGGTTCCACACCCGGCGTGGGTGGTGGCGGGGCAGCAGACGCGCCTGGTTGAACGCGCGGCATGTTAGAATTCCCCATCCGCATGCGTTACCTCGATCTCGGGGTGATCCTGACGTACCTGGCCGCGATCACGTGGTTCGGTGCGCGCTTCCGAAGCGCTTCGGCGAGCCTGAAAAACTACTTCCTCGGCGGACGGACGGCTCCGTGGTGGGCGATCAGCCTTTCGATTATTTCGGCGGAGACCAGCACGCTCACCATCGTCGGCACGCCCGCGCTTTCCTTTACAGGCAATTTCGGATTTCTGCAGATTGTCTTCGGCTACCTGCTGGCCCGCATCGTAATCTCCGTGCTTCTATTGCCGCATTACTTTCGCGGCGACATGTACACCGCTTATGAGCTGATGCGCCGGCGTTTTGGGGAGCGTATCCGAAAATTAACCGCGCTGATTTTTCTGGTCACACGGGCCTTGGCCGAGGGAGTGCGGGTATTCGCCATCTCCATCGTGATTTCCATCGTTCTGGACGTCCCCGAGATCCCCTCCATTGTGCTGATCATGGCTCTGACGCTTTTTTACACATTCGAAGGCGGGATGACGGCCGTCATCTGGACCGACGTGATCCAGATGTGCATCTACGTTACCGGAGCGCTGCTGAGCTTCGCCGTGCTCCTGCATCATATTCCGGGTGGTTGGGGCCAGGTTGTGGCAGTGGCGGCGCCGCTGGGCAAGTTCGCCGTATTCGATTTCAAGTTCAGCTTCGATATGCAATTCTTCTCTCGGACGTACACGTTCTGGGCTGGCATCTTAGGTGGATGTTTCCTGACCACGGCGAGCCACGGCACGGACCAGTTGATTGTCCAGCGGCTGCTGAGTGCACGCAATGAAGGGCAGAGCCGCGCGGCGCTTTTATCGAGCTGGGTGGTTATTTTTTTTCAGTTCGGCTTGTTTTTGCTGATTGGAGTCGCGCTTTTCGTCTACTATCGCGACGCCGGTTTGCCGCTTCCCGCCAAGACCGATCGTATTTATCCGGAATTTGTCTGGCAGAATCTGCCGCCCGGCGTGGCGGGCGTGGTGATCGCCGCGATTGTGGCGGCGGCTATGGCCAACCTGAGCGCCGCACTCAACTCGCTCACATCCACGACGATTATTGACATCCTTAAACCGCTGACCGGCCGGACTGATGAGGCGGGCCTCATGCGCTGGGCGAAATGGGCGACGGTGGCGTGGGGGGTGGTGCTGCTGGCGATTGGAATCGTAGCGCGCCATTGGGGATCGGTGCTGGAATCGGGGCTTTCGATTGCATCCATCACGCTCGGTCTGCTTCTGGGCGTGTTTCTCTTGGGCGTACTGACTAAGCGCGTGGGGGAAATGGCAGCGGCTGCGGGAGTACTCGCGGGTCTGGCGGCCATTCTTTATGTCCGGTTTTTCACGCCCATCGCGTGGACCTGGTGGGTGATGATTGGAACGGGTGTCACATATGTGGCCGGTTACGTTGCATCATTATTCCAGCGGGATGCACAAATCGCATGAAGACGCCAGATAATTCCACACCGCATAAAACTGAACGCCCGGTGGTGGAGCTGAAGCGCGACCTGGGGCTCTCGAGCGCGGTTGCTATTGTGGTGGGCACCGTGATCGGCAGCGGGATTTTTCTAGTGCCTCGCACTATGATCCAGCGCGTCGGCACGCCCGAACTGGTCTTTGTGGTCTGGGTAGTCGGCGGTCTGCTCTCGCTGGCTGGCGCCTTGAGTTATGCGGAGTTGTCCGCGGCGATGCCAGAAGCGGGCGGCGAGTACGTTTATCTTCGGGAAGCCTATGGTCCCATGTGGGGGTTTCTTTACAGCTGGACGCAGATGTGGGTGGCAAAAAGCGGATCGATCGCGACGCTCGCCACAGCATTCTTTTATTACCTGGCGAATTTCCAGCCTGAGCTGGAGCACGTATTCTTTACCATTCCGCTGCCCCTGGGGGCGCACGGCGCGCCACTCGAGTTGCGCTACGGCCAATTGTTGGCCATGGCTCTGATCCTGTTCCTGGCGGGAATTAATTATTTCGGCGTGAAGTTGGGCGGCGAAGTCCAAGTGGCGGTGACGGTGGTGAAGGTAGGACTGATCTTTTTTATCATCGCCGCGGGTCTCGGTTGGGGCCACAGACCAGTCCAGGCGGCATTACACGCGTCGGCCGCACCGATGACCTTTGCGGGTTTTTTTGCAGCTATGGTGGCTGCGCTCTGGGCGTATGACGGCTGGAATAACGTCAGCATGGTCTCTTCCGAGATCCGCCGGCCCCAGAAAAATCTTCCGTTGGCATTAATCTGGGGTACGGCAGCGGTAGTGGGAATTTATATCCTGGCCAACCTGGCCTATTTTAATGTGCTGGCCCCGCAGGAAGTATCCGCCAGTAATCGTGTTGCCGCGGATATGATGCGTCGTGTGCTGGGCTCCGCGGGCGCCGATATTGTCTCGGTTGCCGCCATGATTTCCATTTTCGCGGCGCTCAATGGGTCCATCCTTTCGGGCGCCCGGGTGCCATATGCAGCGGCGCGGGACGGATATTTCTTCCGGAGGATTGCGGATGTCCACCCCAAATATCACACGCCGGGCGTGTCCATTCTCAGCCTCAGCAGTTGGGCCGCGCTCCTGGTGCTTTCGGGAACGTACGACCAGTTGTTCACCTACGTGATTTTCGCCAGCTGGCTGCTTTACGGCATGACCACGGCGGCCGTTATTGTCCTGCGAAAAAAACGTCCTGACCTGGAGCGTCCGTATCACACCTTAGGGTATCCCCTCGTACCAGTACTATTCGTCGTGATGGCGTGCCTGCTTGTAGCATCTACTCTTTACGATTCTCCGCGGGAGTCGCTACTAGGCCTGGCGTTCATTTTTGCGGGCTTACCCTTTTATTTTCACTGGAAGAAATTGCGGCGCAGCCGTTAATCCGTCTTGGCGCGCGCATATATCAGGGCACAGCCTGTGATTTTTGTTCTGAAATCAGAACAAAATACTTGAACTATTAAACAAAGTGAGTTAGAAAACAACAAGGCAGGCTGGTGAATCACATCTTTTTGTTCTGCTGGCAGAACAGCGATACGATTCCAAGCCCATGCTGATTGAGCGGAGGGGCAAAGATGGATGTCACAAGAATCCTGACGGAACTACGTCAGGAGCGGGAACAGCTCGAGGAAGCAATCATGAGTCTGGAACGGTTGGCCCGCGGGCGCGGCCGTCGCAGAGGGCGTCCGCCGTCATGGATGAGTGAGATCACGCAACGTAAGCGAGGCCGGCCGCCTGGGAGCAAGAACAAAACTTCATCCATCCCGAAAGCCGCCGGTCAGATCTGATTTCCTGATCCTCTGTCGATTTCGCGCCGGTGCCGTGAGCGGCGCTGCAGCGCTATCGATAAAGCAGGTGCCTTTCCCTGATCCGCAGAAACGTCTGCATGGAGTCTTCCAGTTTCTGGCGGATCGCTCTCGGGTCCTCGCCGGCCTGGAGATCTCGGATCGTATTCGCATTGCCGATTAAATCGCGGTTCACGTCCAGTGAGATTTTTCCTGGGTAGAGTTTCAATAACGCGGCCGCAATTTCGAGACCCAGCCGCGCCGCATCAAACGATTGCCGGTCTGTAATCAGAATACGCGCGCCTTGAATCTCGATGCCGGCAAAATGCGCGGCAGAAGGCATAAAACGCGTTGGATAAAACCTTACGCCGGGAATGAATCTTTGATTCAAGTAGGATGCTAATTCCGGGCCGCTGATAAAATCCGCCCCGATTTGTTCGAATGGCGCATCCGTGCCGCGGCCCACGGAATAATTTGGAGAGTACTCGAGCATTGCCACGCCCGGGTAGAGCAGCGCCTCGGTCAAGTTATGGAGATTGGGCGACGGGTCCACCCAAGGCAGGCCCGTTGAATCAAACCAATCACCGCGCTGCCACCCTGTCATGCGGATCACCGTCAAGTCCGCACCGATGCGGTTTTCCACGTTGAACATCGTCACCAATTCTCCAACCGTCATGCCATGACGGAGCGGCAACGGAAAATAACCTATGAAGGAGAGCTTGTCGCGGTCGAGCATGGGCGGCTCGACGTGCACGCCGGTAACGGGGTTCGGCCGGTCGAGCACATAAAACGGAATGTTCGCCTTGGCAGCATCTTCCATGGCATACGCCATGGTGGAAACGTACGTATAGAACCGCGCGCCCACGTCCTGAATGTCGAATACCAGCGCGTCGAGACCGGCCAGCATCTCGGGCGTTAGCCGGCGATCTTTACCCGAGTACAGGCTCCAGATCTTGATTCCTGTTTTAGGATCGACAGCGTTGCTGATGTTTTCACGATCTTCCTTGCCCGACAAGCCGTGCTCCGGGGAAAATAGCGCCGCCACGTGAACGCCGGCGTCCAGCATTCGATCGATGTTCCGCCGCCCCTGGCGATCGATGCCCGTGTGATTGGTAATGAGACCGGCTCGCTTGCCCTTGAGCTGGGGAAAGCCCTCATCGGCCCAGACGTCGAGACCGGTAAGCACCTGACCGTTGCGCGCCACCTCGCGGTGCACGCCCGCGCCGGACAGAGTGTCGTTATAGCCGGTAAGACTTACGCCCGGCGTCTCGATCCCGAATGTGGCAGCGACGACGGTGGCCACCCTGCCGCGCAACGAAGTGATGGTAGGCCGCACGTGGGGATGCACGGAGTTTGCCAGCAGAATCACGTAGGTGTTCGAAACCGGATCAAGCCAGAGCGACGTACCTGTGAAGCCGGTGTGCCCATAGGAACCTATGGGAAACAAGTCACCGCGTTCGCCCGAAAGAGGAGAATCTATGTCCCAGCCCAGACCGCGCAGGATGGGCTGGTCGGGTGGGCTTTGGGGAGTGGTGAACATCGCCACGGTGAGCGGGTTGAAGATCCGGCGGCCTTGCCATTCGCCTTTATTCAGCATCATCTGGCAGAAGCGGGAAAGATCGTCGGCTGTGGAGAATAGCCCGGCGTGTCCGGCCACGCCGCCCATGTAACGCGCCGTCCGGTCGTGCACCACCCCGCGCAGGAGCAGACGGGGTTTCTCCAGCATTTCCGTCGGGGCGATGCGCGGCCGCAGCGAATCCGGTGGCAGAAACATCGTATCGTGCATGCCGAGCGGCTCAAAAATCGTTTCGCGCGCGTACTGATTCAACGCTTCGCCGCTGAGCCGGTGGACGATTTCTCCGAGCAGAATGAAATTGATGTCGCTATAGACGAGGCGCAGACCGGGAGGCCCCGCGGGCTTATCCAACAGAGCGCGTTGAATCCCCGTCTCGTATCCGTTCCACGGAGGTTCCAGATCCAGATCGGGGCGCAGCCCTGAAAAATGCGTCATCAGGTTGCGAACTCTGATCTCGCTCTTGCCGCCCTGGAACTCGGGAAGGTACTCTGTCACGCGATCGTTCAGCCGCAGCTTGCCTTGCTCCAAAAGTTTCATCAGGGCCGGCGTGGTGGCAACGACTTTAGTAAGAGAGGCGCAATCGAAAATCGTGTCTACCGTCATCGGCTCCACGACCGGCATCACCGCCCGATCTCCGTAGGCCTTGCGGTAAACTACCTGGCCGTTGTGTCCAATCAGCAGGACGGCGCCGGGGAGTTGGTTCTCTCTGATAGCGTGTTCGATCGCGTCGTCCAGTGCGGCCGCGCCGGGAAAACCCTCGGCCCATGCTATAGCGGCAACCAGCAGACCGCACAAAAGGGTTCTCATAAGCTCATCATAACGTGGTGCGCTGAGCGCTCTTTCCCATGAACGGCCGTCTCGCGTCTGCTGAATCCTGCCGCGTGAAGGTGCGGTGGCTTCTCTGGTGCGTTTTGACTTCCGATATCCGGTCTGCTAGCGTACTCTAAAGTTCGTTCGAAATTGGCATAGAATGCCGTTGAAGAAAAAAACTACCGTGGCGAAGACCAGTGCACGAAACGAACCCGAACCTGCTGTAAATCGCGATGGCTCGCGCCGCCGGCCCGTCGCGTCGCCGTCTGAAGCGGGCGCCGCAGCGGCGGCCGAAGCTCGGAGTCTGGCTGAAGCCCAGTTGAAGACCTTCGAGCAGGCGATTCATCTTTTCAATGCCCGGAAGTTTGCCCAAGCGCGCGAACTGTTCGCCAAGGCGGCGGCGGGGCCGAATAAGGAGATGGCGCACAATGCAGACCTGCACGTCCGCATGTGTGACAGCCGGCTGGAAAAGCCGGTGGTGCAATTGAAGACAGTCGAGGAACTCTACAATTTCGGGGTTGCGATGATCAACACGCGCAGCCTGGCGGACGCGCAGCAACACCTCGAGGCCGCCCTCAAGCTGGCGCCAGAGGCCGATTACGTGTATTACGCTCTGGCACTGTGCAGGGGACTGGCCGGAGACCTCGACGGCGCACATGGAAATCTCAAACGCGCCATCGAGCTGGAGCCGCGCAATCGCATCAGCGCGCGCCAGGACGCCGATTTCGCGGGCATCATCAACCAACCTCAGATCCAGCAACTGCTGTTTCCGGAGAAGACTGGAACAGGTTAGAGCCGGCGGGTTCGAGGCGTACCAACACGTAGTTCGCCCCGCGCCTTCTGCCCGGTTCCAGGGATGGGTGGCGTGCACGTTCCGAGGCCCAAAGATTTCCCGTCCGAGCCGCTGCACGTAGTGGCAATCGGAGGCGGCACCGGGCTTTCCGTGCTGCTGCAGGGTTTAAAACAGTACGTGCCGGACCACACGGTGGCCGCGACCGAACCTTCCTGTCTGGATATCGCGGCTGTTGTCACTGTCACCGACGACGGGGGCAGTTCGGGCCGGCTCCGCAGGGAATTCGACGTTCTTCCGCCGGGCGATATTCGAAATTGCCTAGTGGCGCTCTCAGAGGATGAGGCGCTGCTCTCGCGTTTGTTCCAGTATCGTTTTGAAGCCGGCCGGGGGCTCAAAGGCCACAGTTTCGGCAATTTGTTTCTCACCGCGCTGACGCATATCACCGGAGATTTTCCCGAGGCGGTGAAAGAATCTTCGGATGTGCTGGCCATCAAGGGCCGCATCTATCCCTCCACCGCGTCAAACGTGACGCTCGAAGCCGTGCTCGACAATGGCGCGCGTTTGGTGGGAGAGACCAGGATCAGCAAGAGCCGGCGTCGTATCGAAACGGTTCGGCTGAGACCGCGGCGCTGCCGGCCGCTGCCCGACACATTAGCGGCCATCGAACACGCCGATTTGATCACGCTCGGCCCCGGCTCTCTGTTCACCAGTGTCATTCCCAATCTTCTGGTGGGTGGCATTGCGGACGCCATCCGGCGCTCGCCGGCCATCAAAGCTTACTTCGTCAATTTGATGTGGCAGCCCGGGGAAACCGCCCGATTCAAAGCCTCGGACCATATCCAGGCGATCCAGCGCCATGGCGGGGCGAAACTGCTGGATTACGCCGTTCTGAATACACATCCGATCAAGTCCTCGCTGCGCCGCCGCTACGCACAAGAGGAATCGATGCCGGTGGAAAATGATATCGATGAAATTACTGCGCTAGGCGTAGCTGTGGTCTGCGGCGATTTGCTTCAAGAATCCAAGATGGTTCGCCACGACCCTCAGTCCATTGCCGCCATCGCCATGCGTTTGGCCATGGAAGGTAGAAAGCGGCGGAAAAAAATCGCAGCGCTTGAATCCAGCAGTGAATAATAAAGAACATGGATACTCGAGTGACGGTTGCGATCCTGGCCGCCGGGCTGGGGACGCGCATGAAGTCCCGCAAGGCCAAAGTGCTGCACCAAGCCGGCGGAAAAACGCTGATCGAGCATACGGTTGAGACGGCCCTTGAGCTGGCTCCGCCCGAGCGTGTATTCGTAGTAGTCGGCCACCAGTCGGATGAAGTGCAAAGGACCGTTGCGGGGCACGGCGTCGGCCTGATCCACCAGAGGGAGCAGAAGGGCACTGGTCATGCGTTGATGATCGGGCGGAATTCTCTGGCACAGCTCGGCGGACTCCTGGTGGTGTATTACGGCGATTGCCCGTTGATTCCGGCGTCCGTCCTTCAAGCGATGGTCGAGAGCCAGAAAAAAACGCACGCGGCCGCCACCATTGTGACTGCCGATCTCGATGATCCCACAGGTTATGGGCGTGTCATCCGCGACGCGGCGGGCCACGTGCGTACCGTGGTGGAACAGAGGGACGGCACGCCGGAGCAACTCGCCATCCGCGAGGCCAACGTCGGTATATATTGCTTTCGCGCAGACGTTTTCTGGAAGCACGTTGACGAACTCCAGCCCAACAATCCTGCGCGCGAATATTATCTAACTGATATGGTCGAGGTGCTGATCCGCGCCGGACATACCATTGACGCGTTTCGAGCGCAGAACCCCTCACAATTGCTGGGCATCAACAACCGTATCGAACTCGCCGCGGCTGATCGCGCGTTTCGCGAACGCAAAGTGCGCGAGCTGATGCTGGCCGGTGTCACGGTGCGCAAGCCTGAGACGGTCACCGTAGACGACACAGTCTTGGTCGGCATCGACACCGTGATCGAGCCATTCGCCCAAGTCCTGGGCCGCACGGTCATCGGCGAAGGCTGTCACATTGGCGCCTGTGCCATTGTGCGCGATTCGCAACTGGCGGACGATGTGGAAGTGGGGCCATTCACGAGCATTGGTTCGTCACGCGTCGGCGCGGGAGCGCAAGTGGGTCCCTATGCGCGGCTGCGCATGGACAACGACGTCGCGCCGGGGGTGCACATCGGTAATTTCGTGGAATTGAAGAAGACGCGCATCGGCTCGGGCTCGAAAGCCATGCACCTGGCCTACCTGGGCGATTCCGCAATTGGGGAAGATGTGAATATCGGCGCGGGTACCATTACGTGCAACTTTGACGGCCGCAAGAAACACCAGACCACGATCGGCAGCCACTCCTTCGTGGGAAGCAACGCGACACTCGTGGCCCCGGTGGAGATCGGCGAAGGATCTTATCTGGCTGCTGGCTCGGTGATTACGGATCCAGTGCCTTCAGACGCACTGGCGTTGGGGCGCGCGCGGCAAGTGATCAAAGAAGGATGGGCGCGCAAACGGCGCGACAACAGTCATCGGCCGTGATGCCGCGGGCCAGCTACGGCCGGCCCACCCGCAGCATGATCTGTATTAGTGGGCGCCGGCTGCCGCGGTTTTCCGGCTAAGGAAACACTCGCGGCAAAAGACCGGGCGGCCCTGAGTGGGCCGGAACGGGACGGTAGTTTCCCGCCCGCATTGAGAGCAGACGGTTGTCGTCTCTACTCTCTGCGAGCCGGAAGCCGACGCTCCCTGACGCTTACCCTTACAAGCTTTGCAGCGCTTGGGTTCATTCTTGAAATTTTTATCGTGGAAGAAGTGTTGCTCTCCCGCTGTAAAAACGAACTCGGCGCCACAATCAGCGCACTTGAGGATTCGATCCTGAAACTCTGGCATCACCACCGGCTCCCGGTCCTACCCAGGCGTCCGCCCATGCCTGTTAAGAACACATAACTGACTCGGAATTATTCCATCTCGCGACGGCTTTTCTTTCTGTTCCTTTTACGAGCCAACGCCTGCTTGGCCCGTTTCTTTTCCCCCGGCTTTAAGTAAAACGAATGTCGTTTGACTTCTTTGATGATGTCTTCTTGCTGAACTTTGCGTTTGAAGCGCCGGAGAGCATTTTCTAATGTCTCGCCCTCCTGGAGCTTAACTTCCGCCAATACGTCCACCCCCCATCGTTTATAAAACCTTGATCAAAAAGTCTGTTGCAACACCACAGCGGGTGAGAATCGTTTACACGCGCGCACACTACTTTTCCTGCTCGCGGGCAGATCAAGGTATTGATATCATAGGTGCTTGAACGGCAAAGTCAAGTACATATTTGCAGAGCCCGTTTCGGCCTGTCGCGGATCAATCCCTTTAAGTTATTGTAGTTAAAGGATTTGTAAAATCACCACTTCATGGAGAATGTTTTAGCGATTTTGCTGGCCGGAGGAGCCGGAGAACGTCTTCATCCTCTCACTCGGGACACCGCCAAACCGGCTGTTCCCTTTGGAGGCGGATATCGCATCATCGATTTCACGCTTTCCAATTGCATCAATTCGGACGTGCGCCGCATTTTCGTCCTCACACAATACAAATCTCTGGACCTGATCCGGCACGTGCGTGATGGCTGGAGCATTCTTTCACCGGAAATGGGCGAGTACATCGAGATCATCCCCGCCATGAAGCAGGTTGGCGAGGAATGGTATCAAGGCACGGCTGACGCGGTGTTTCAAAACGCGCTGAGCATCCTGGCGGAAACGCCGGAGCACGTGCTGATCCTGGCTGCCGATCACATTTACAAAATGAATTACCGGCTGATGCTCGAGTGGCACCGGCAGCACAAAGCCCACGTCACTATTGCCACTACGCAGGTGTCGCCTGGAGAAGCGGAACGTTTCGGAGTAGCTGAAATTGGTCCCGACTCTCAGATCGTCGGGTTTGAAGAAAAGCCCAAGCACGGGCAGCCGGTACGCTCTGCGTTTAATCCGGACGCGGTTAGCGCATCAATGGGCATTTATATTTTCAAGACGGAAGTGCTGCTGCGGCTGGTGCGCGAAGATGCCGAGAACCCGGATTCATCTCATGACTTCGGAAGGGACATCATTCCGCGGTGTCTGCGCGATTGCCGTGTGATCGCGTATGACTTCCAGGACATCAACGCAAAAGAGATGCGCTACTGGCGCGACGTTGGAACCCTTGACGCGTACTACGAAGCCAACATGGACCTGGTGGATGTCACGCCGCAACTGAACCTCTACGACTCCGGCTGGCCCATTCGCACGCGCTTGCTGCAACAACCTCCCGCGAAATTCGTATTCGCCCAGGAGGGCCGCCGCATGGGCGTAGCCATCGATTCCATCGTGTGCGCCGGCTGCATCATCTCTGGCGGCCGCGTATTGCGCAGCGTACTTTCGCCGGGCGTACGCGTGAATAGTTATTGCGAGGTTGAATATTCCATCCTGATGCCCAACGTGGAGATTGACCGCTACAGCCGCATCCGGAGGGCCATCATCGATGCGGGCGTAAACCTTCCCGAGGCGAGCGTCATCGGCTTCAACCTAGAAGAAGACCGCCGGAAGGGATATCACATAACCGAAGGCGGGATCGTTGTCGTGAGCCGGGCAGAATCTTCCAGCACTCCGGCTACTCAATTCGCACGGACCAATTACTGACAAGGAGCATGGAGTGTCGATCGCCAAAATTTCCGGAATCGAAATCCTGGATTCGCGAGGAAACCCTACCGTGGAGGCGGAAATGGTCCTCGCCGATGGCAGCCTGGGCCGCGCCGCAGTGCCTTCAGGCGCTTCGACGGGCGAGCACGAGGCCGTGGAACTTCGCGACGAAGATCCATCGCGCTATTTGGGAAAGGGCACCCGCCAAGCCGTGAGGCACATCAACCAGGAAATTGCGGCCGCACTACGCGGCAAGAATGCCGGCCAACAGGCGATAATCGACCGGACCATGATCGAGCTGGATGGCACTCCGAATAAAGGACGCCTGGGAGCGAACGCGATTCTGGCTGTGTCCATGGCTGCCGCGCGTGCAGCCGCCGTTTCGCAACGCACACCTCTTTATCGCTACCTGGGCGGCGCGGAGGCCGGACTGCTGCCGGTGCCGATGATGAATATCCTGAATGGCGGCGCGCATGCGGACAATTCCGTCGACCTGCAGGAGTTCATGATTGCGCCATATGGCGCGCCGAAATTTTCTGAAGCACTGCGTCTGGGCGTCGAGGTGTTCCATACCTTGAAGAAAGTTCTCAAGAAGAATGGGTATTCGACTTCAGTAGGCGATGAGGGCGGTTTCGCGCCAAATCTCAAATCGAACGAGGAGGCGCTCGAGCTGGTGCTCGAAGCCATCACGCAGGCGGGCTTCCGGCCAGGCGAGCAGATTGGCATCGCACTCGATCCCGCCACCAGCGAATTCTTCGTCGATAACCACTACGTGTTCAAGAAATCAGACAAGAGCCGGCGCAGCTCCGAGGAGATGGTGCGCTTCTGGGAGAACTGGGTGCGCCAGTACCCGGCCATCATCTCCATTGAAGATGGCATGGCCGAGGACGATTGGACTGGATGGAAGATGCTGACCAACGTGCTGGGTGAGAAGGTTCAGCTTGTGGGCGACGATCTGTTCGTCACGAACACTTCGCGGCTCGAACGCGGCATCAAAGCAGGAATTGCCAACTCGATTCTGATCAAGTTGAACCAGATCGGTACGCTTACCGAAACATTGGCTGCCATTGAGATGGCCACGCGCGCCGGTTACACGTCCATCATTTCGCACCGCTCGGGTGAAACCGAAGATCCGTTCATCGCCGATTTGGCGGTGGCCACCGGCGCAGGGCAGATCAAGACCGGTTCGGCCAGCCGTACGGACCGCATCGCGAAATACAACCAGTTGCTGCGGATCGAAGAGCAATTGGGCGGCTCCGCCCGTTTTGCGGGCAGAGGGGCGTTCCGCAGATAATGGCCCGCCCAAAGCCTCTGATCCTCACGATCCTCGACGGCTGGGGCTTTTCACCGGCCCTGGAAGGCAATGCTATTGCTGCGGCGCGGAAACCGAACTACGACAAGCTGCTGCGCGATTATCCGAACACACTGATCCATACTTCCGGACCCTACGTCGGCTTGCCCGAAGGGCAGATGGGCAATAGCGAGGTGGGACATCTGAACATCGGCGCCGGCCGAATCATTCTGATGGATATCATGCGCATCGACATGCTGATCGCGACGGGCGACTTCTTCCGGAACCAGGTGCTGCTCGATTGCATGCATCACGCACGCTCGCATCACCTGCACTTGCTTGGGCTGTGCAGCGACGGCGGCGTTCACTCGCATCTCAAGCATCTCTACGCGCTGCTGAAAATGGCGAAACAGGAAGGCGTGCGCGATGTATTCGTCCATTGTTTCACCGACGGCCGCGACACGCCGCCTGAAAGCGGTGCGGGATACTTGCGTGAACTCCAGCGGCAGATGCGCACCATTGGTGTCGGCCGGATCGCCTCGGTTTCCGGCCGCTACCATGTCATGGACCGCGACCAGCGTTGGGAGCGCATTGAGCGCGCATTCGGCGCCATGGTGCTGGGGAACGGAGTTAAAGCGACGGACTCGATCGCTGCGGTGGAGCGATCTTACGAGAAGGGCGTAACCGATGAATTCATCGAGCCGATCAGCATCGTGGACGAGCGCGGCGAGCCGTTGGGTCTGATTCGGGACCAAGACTCAGTCGTGTTTTTTAACTTCCGGGCGGATCGCGCGCGGGAGATGACTATGGCACTGACAGACTCCAAACTCGAGCAGCCGCCGCGTTCGCAGGCTCCGAAGAGTTTGCACTACGTCACCATGACGAAGTACGACACGTCCTTCAATTTGCCGTACGTGTTGCCGCCGGAGCATCCGCATAACATCCTGGCCAATGTGTTCGCGCAGTTCAACTGGAAGAATCTGCGCGTGGCCGAAACCGAAAAGTACGCTCATGTGACTTACTTCTTCAACGGCGGCAATGAGAAGCCTTATCCGGGCGAGGAGCGCGAACTGGTGCCGTCTCCGAAAGTGGCCACTTACGACCTGAAACCGGAAATGAGCGCGCCGGGAATTGCCGGCGTCGTGGTGAATGCGGTCGACAAACGCGATTTCGACGTCATCGTGATGAACTTCGCCAACGCTGACATGGTGGGCCACTCGGGCAAGATGGAACCGACGGTGCGGGCGGTCGAAACGGTGGACGCCTGCCTTGGCCGCATTTATGATGCACTGCGATGCCGCAATGGCGCCTGGATTATTACGGCGGATCATGGCAACGCGGAAACCATGATCGATCCAGTAACCAAAGGCGCGCACACCTACCACACCACCAACCCCGTCCCGCTCATTCTGGTGAATGAGTCGCCTGCGACGCTTCGTCAGGGAGGTGCGCTACAGGACATTGCGCCGACGCTGCTCGGCGTGCTTGGTGAAACGCAACCCAAGGAAATGACGGGGCGAGACCTGCGAAGGGACTAGGCATCTTCCATGTATATGATCGACATTGTGCGTTTGTGATCAGCTTCGGCGGTATGAGGGGCCTCATTACGCTGACTCTGCTGGCAGTTCTGCCGTGTCTTGGCCAGCATGAAAGCCATACTGCGCCCAAAGATCAGGAGCAGAAAATGCCGCCGGGCCACCAGCACATGCCCGACATGAACGCACCCATGAACACGGAACAGCATGCCATGGACGCCGCCGAAATTCACCAGGCATCGGGCACCGGCGTGAATCCTCGCTCTGCGCCCATGGAGATGATTCACAAACGCGCCGGAGATTGGACACTGATGTTTCACGGCATCGGCTTCCTTGCCGACATCCAGCAAACCGGTCCCCGTGGGCGTGACAAGCTGGTGGCGCCGAACTGGTTCATGGGAACGGCCGAGCACACGCTCTCCGGCGGCACGGTCGAGTTTCGCAGCATGATCAGCCTGGACCCGGCAACCATCACGAAGCGCCGTTACCCGTTGCTGTTTCAGACCGGCGAGACCGCTTATGGAAAACCGGTTGTCGATGGTCAGCATCCACACGACTTCTTGATGGAGCTCAGCGCGCAATACTCGCATCCCATCGCGGAATCCACCAGCCTGCTTCTGTATTTCGCGCCTGTGGGAGATCCGGCGCTTGGCCCCGTAGCATTCCCTCACCGAGTCTCGGCCATGGAGATCCCGCAGGCCACGCTCGCGCATCATCTGCAGGATTCGACGCACATCGCGAACGAAGTCTTCACAGCCGGTCTGCTGCGGCACATGTTTCGCATCGAGGCCAGCGGATTTCACGGCGCGGAACCGAACGAAAATCGCTGGAATATCGATTACGGCACGATCGATTCGTGGTCCGCCCGGCTGACTCTTACGCCCGGGGCGAATTGGACCGCGCAAGCCTCGCTCGGCCGTCTCGCGCATCCGGAAGCCGCGGAGCCTGGCGACATTGTGCGCGCCACCGCCTCTGTGACCTACAACAGACCGCTTGCCGCCGGAAACTGGGCCACGAGTTTAGTTTGGGGACGGAATCACAAAACGGCGGAGCAGCGTAATCTGAATTCCTTCCTGGCCGAATCGGTCCTCAGGTTCCGCCACAAGAACTATGTCACCGGGCGCGTGGAGTTGGTTGACAAAGACGAACTCCTCAACGACCGGCCTGAGATCCGGCAACATCTCGACGCGACCATCGGGTCGGTCTTTCGCATCACCGCATACACAGCCGGCTACACCCGCGACATCGGTCTGGTCTCGTGGCTCGAAACAGGTCTGGGAGCGAATTTCACCTTTTATGCCATTCCATCAGCCATCCAGCCCTATTACGGAAGCCATCCCGTGGGGTTCGTGGTGTTTCTCCGTGCGCGCCTCAAAGGCGGCGAGCACACGATGCAAAACATGCCGAACATGCAGCACATGCACCACGGAAGCTAAGACCGTCGTGGCGATGCAGGTCACACGCGATAACTATTCATAGCCGTACCGCTTCAGAATCTGCTTCGCCGGCGCGCTCAAAACGAATTCGACAAATTTCCGGGCTTCATCCTGCCGGCGGCTGCCACGCACCACGGCAATCGCCTGATCGATCGGTTGGTGCAGGTTTTCCGCGATCTGTATTTTTCGGCCGCCTTGATCATAGACCAGGGCCAGCGCCGTAAACGCGGCGTCGGCGTTGCGCGTAGCGGCGTACTGGGTGGCCATCGAGACGTTTTGTGCGAAGACAACTTTTGGTTGAATGGCGTCCCAGATGCGGAGGGTTTTCAGTGTTTCGACAGCAGCCTGGCCGTAAGGCGCGAACTGCGGGTTGGCGATGGCCAAATGCGTTACCTCGGCGCGCGTCAAATCTTGAGGCGTGTCGACCGGCACGCGGCCGTCGGGTACCCAGAGCACGAGTTTTCCGCGGGCGTAAATTGCTCGCGTTTCTGGGATCACGAGACCTTTCCGCGCGAGCTGATCGACGTGGTCAGTGTCGGCGGCGGCGAATACGTCATAGGGCGCACCGTGTTCGATCTGCTGTGCGAGCTGCGCAGTCGCGCCGAAACTGTAGGTGACATGGATTCCCGTCTGCCGTTCAAATGCCTGACCCACCTCCGCGAAGGCGCGCGTGAGATTGGCGGCGGTGGCGACATTGATTTCGGGCCTGTCGCGAACGGAGTTCGTTCGTCCGCAGGCCATAACGAGGCTCGCCAGCACGATCCCAACAAGCCCTAGCGGGAGTTTCCCACGACGCGAAAGGAAAGGTGGGGTATCCTTTCCAGGATGAGGAGGATAGCGCGGGTATTCCGTATATACCACGCGGTCAGCCGACGACGGGTAGCGCGTGAAGAGCTTCCACCATGGGCTTGCGGTCCTGATCAAACTCTTCGATCTGCCAGCGCACGCGCGGTCGGCCCTTGTTACCCGTTCGATAACTTTGGCGAACCAGGCCGGCCTGGATGCGCAACCCGGCTTTAGTGGTGGTGTTCCCAATCAGGTGGCCCAACATTTGCGCATCCGCCGCAGCTACCAATCGACGCTGCCGCTCATTCAGATACCAGCTCAGCACAGCGTACTTCTTACTACTTCTTACGCAAGCCGGAATCCGAACCGAGGCCATGACGGTATCGTACAATTTCTCGCTTCTTTCAAATGTCCAGCTTATTCGGTCAAGCCGCCTTATATTGACACTACGGTAAAACTACTCGCCTGATTTCCGTATATACGCATTGGCCGCGCCATCTCCTTTCCTGCCAATGCCTTGCGGAAGAATCGCGCAGTCGCCCTAGGAAACTCGCGCTAG
>QHXW01000522.1 GCA_003223115.1 Acidobacteriota bacterium | reverse complement strand
GCGCGGGCGCTACTTCGGGATCGCGGTGAGCGAGAGGACACTGGTTCCTAACGATGACGCCCGACTCGGCGAGACGCGCTTCGAGGACTGGCTGCACGCTACGAAACCAGTCCCAAAGACGCTTCCGCAGCGGGCGTAAGTGCGGCGAAGGCGAACGATTATGAAAATCTCACGACCGACGTCGGTGTTGGCGTTTCTCATCGCCAGCACCCTAATCGCGCAGGAGGCTAAGGTCACACCGCTCATGTCGAAAGATCTTGCGGAACTCACCTGCAAGGTCGGTCTTCTGGAAGGGACGACCGAAGAAGACTACAGGTTCGCGCCGAAAGCCAGCAGACGGCCATCGCAATCCTTCACCACGAACTCGCGCGAGTGCCATGGCATGTTGGCAAGTCCCCGAGTGAATTCTACGCCTTGGGCTGCGTACTCGGCATAAAGTGCGTCGGCATCTTCGACGAACAGGTACGCGTCGAGCAGTTCGTCCCGGTATTTGTCCGGATTGGCTGTGGGCGGCTCGGCGCAGCGGAAGTGAATCGCCTGCTGGTCGCGTGCCACGATGGCATAGACCGGCGGATCCTGCCACTTCCCCAGACATTCGAAGCCAAGCTTGTCTTTGTAATAGGCGAGCGTAGAGGGAATGTCTATGGTGAAGAACAGAGGTACAATCTGACGGACCATGTGCCAAGTCTACTGCGGATACCCGCCGGGGCCGACGCGCGAGTATCGCCGGCACCGCTTTTCCTTCGCCAGAACGGCATTTTTGAATGTAAAGACGTCCTGAACGGATCGTTGGCCACTCGGAACCGACGCGGTCCACAAACGGAGTTCGCGGAGAATGAGAACCCCTCGGCTGCCCTGAATTACAAATGGAACACAACCCGACTTCTTGGGGCTCATCGCAGCAGAAATCAGCCTGGGGTGCCGTTGTTTTATCCAGATCGTCGCACAATGCTCGATGGTGGGGAGCTTTCGGCGAGCATTTCCAACGCGCGCTTTTGGTAGATTTGCGTTATGGACTGGCGGTCGCAAAGGCACTACTGGGACCGAGTGGCTGGCGAAAAACCATTCCATCATCCGTTGCGTTTGGCTTGGCTAGACTCACATTTGGTTGGGAGCGAAATCCTGGATTGCGGATGCGGTTACGGACGCCTCCTGGCGGAGCTCGCGCGATGTGGATACCGCAATGCCGTAGGAGCGGACTTCTCCGAAGGCATGCTTAGGCGGTGTACAATCCTCCATCCGGATCTAAATCTTCGCCTCATCCAGGCTAATAGCAACATGCTTCCATTTCGGGAAAATTCGTTTGACGCAGTGCTCTTATTCACTCTGTTGACGTGCATCCCGATGGAAAGCGAACAGCGAGGCTTGTTCGCCGAAGTAGAACGCATTCTCCGTCCAAGCGGGCTAGTTTATATCAGCGATCTGCTGTTGAATACGGATTCCCGGAATACCATTCGCTACAAACAATTCGCGGAACATTTTGGCTCTTACGGAGTCTTTCAGCTTCCGGAGGGCGTGGTCGTTCGCCATCACGCCGAGGACTTTATTGAATCGCTAACTCAAGTGTTCGATCGTGTTGAGTACGAGACGTTTACCGTAACGACGATGAACGGCAACACCTCTGCGGCTTTCCAGTATTTAGGCCGGCTGCGTTGAGCGTTTCCTCTGAGCAGAAGACGAGCAACCCGGCCCTTTCCAGATCGCCCAATTATTAGATTCCGTCTGACCCGTGATGCCTCCAAAACCGCGGTTCGCCGTTCCTCGAAGCGCACTTCCGTACAATAATGAACTCGTGGACCACCTGGACTACTGCGGGGTAGGCCGCGAGCAGGTCGTTCACGGCCAGTTGCTTTGATAGACCTGACGGTCAAATCCGAATGGTGTCCCGAAAGCAAGTCTTTTTTTATAATATCGTGTTGCGATATAATAATAGTAAGTGACTGCTTTAGATCGTATTAGTGATAGAGATTATCGCTCGCTTGCGGAATTCCGGCACCAGATTCGCCGCTTTCTCCACTTCAGTGAACAGGTAGTGCGCTCCGCTGGAATCGAGCCGCAGCAGCACCAATTGCTTCTCGCGTTGCGCGGCCGGCCGGGCGAGCAGGCCGGTATTGGTGCGCTGGCTGAGCGACTACAGATCCAGCATCACAGCGCGGTCGAACTGGTGGACCGGCTGGTAGATCGGGGGCTCGTTTCACGCTCTCGATCGCCTGCGGACCGGCGCCATGTGTTGGTGCATCTGACCGCCCACGGAGAAGGGGAGCTGGAAAAACTCGCCAAGTGTCATCTGGATGAGTTGCGAAATAACGGTCCCGCCCTGGTCGAGGCATTGGAAGCCGTAATTCGGAGGAACGATGGCGCGAACTGAAGTGAAAACCGGGAAGCGAGCATCGAGCAAGCTCGGTGATTTCACGATGACGCCGCGCTCGATTTCCATCTCGCTTCTGGCGGTGGTGATCGGCGCAGTGAGCGCATTTGTAGCGCTGGGTCTGCTGAAACTGATCGGCCTGTTCACGAACCTGTTCTTCTTTCAGCGCTGGAGCACGGCACTGGTATCGCCCGCCGGAAATCATCTGGGCCCGTGGGAGATTCTGGTGCCTGTGGCTGGCGCGGTGATCATCGGGTTAATGGCGCGCTACGGCTCGGAGCGCATCCGGGGCCACGGCATTCCGGAAGCGATTGAATCCATTTTGATCAATGGCAGCCGGGTGGAACCGCGGCTGGCAATCTTAAAGCCGCTCTCCTCGGCCATCTCGATCGGTTCGGGCGGCCCGTTTGGCGCGGAAGGGCCGATCATTATGACCGGCGGGGCGATCGGCTCTATGATCGCGCAGTTTTTCCATCTCACCAGCGCCGAGCGGAAAACGCTGCTGGTAGCAGGCGCTGCCGGCGGCATGTCCGCCACGTTCGCAGCGCCACTGGCGGCGGTCCTGCTGGCGGTGGAGCTGCTGTTGTTCGAATGGAAACCGCGCAGCCTGGTTCCGGTGGCACTGGCGAGCGCCACGGCATGCGCGGTCAGGCGATATATCATCGGGCTCGGCCCCTTATTTCCCGTTCCGGCGCATAGCATATTCATTGGCCCGCAGGGTCTCGCCGGGTGCGTTATTGCGGGGTTGCTCGCAGGCGGGCTCTCGGCTCTTCTCACGCTCGCGGTGTACGCCTGTGAGGACCTGTT
Source organism: Acidobacteriota bacterium (assembly GCA_003223115.1). GTDB lineage: Bacteria > Acidobacteriota > Terriglobia > Bryobacterales > Bryobacteraceae > QHXW01. The sequence goes on along the minus strand of QHXW01000522.1, from coordinate 1,329 downwards.
CCAGCACCACATGCGCATTCACTGGATGTGGTGGCCGGCGATCGGCGGACTGGCCATCGGGTTGGGCGGTTTCGTGTTCCCGCAAGCGCTAGGAGTCGGTTACGACACGATAAGCGAGCTCCTGCAGGGCAGCGTGGCCCACAACGTTATCTGGGGCATCCTGCTGGTGAAGTCTTTCATCTGGGCGTTTTCGCTGGGCTCGGGCACTTCAGGTGGGGTGCTGGCGCCGCTGCTGATGATGGGCGGCGCGCTGGGCGGCCTGGAAGCCATGATACTGCCCAATGAAGGCGTGGGCTTTTGGCCGCTGATCAGCATGGGCGCCATTCTAGGCGGCACCATGCGGTCGCCATTTACGGGTATCGTATTCGCATTCGAGCTGACGCACGACGTGAACGTGATTCTGCCGCTGCTCGTGGCCTGCGTGATTGCGCATGCGTTTACGTCAATGACGCTCAAACGCTCGATTCTGACCGAGAAAGTCGCGCGCCGCGGGTACCATCTGAGCCGCGAGTATGCGGTGGACCCTTTGGAAATCCTGTTCGTGCGCGAAGTGATGCGTACCAACATTGCGGTGCTATCGCCAAATCTCTCGCGCTACGATTTGCCGGCTTCGCTACACAACAGCCGCCGCGGCCAACGTTTGTATCCAGCGGTTAGCTCCGACGGTACGCTGCTGGGAGTCGTTACGCGAAAGGATCTACAGAAGCTCGTCTCACACGAGGCGCCCGGCGAGCAGCTAGCCGATGTTATTCACAAGGACTCCATGGTTGCCTATCCCGATGAGCCCTTGCGCGTAGTGGTTTATCGCATGGCGGAGACCGGGCTCACAAGATTTCCAGTCATCGATGACGAAAACTCGAGAAAGCTGGTAGGCATCATCTCGCTTGAAGATCTGCTCCACGCACGGGTACGTAATCTCGAAGAGGAGCGCAGGCGGGAGCGCGTGCTGCGGATCCATTTGCCGTTTACAGGGGTGCCAAATGTGGACGAAGTGCAGGATTCGGGCGTCTCGAACGGTGCGGCTACAGGCTCGTCCGAAATCGCGGATTGAGCCGGGCCAGCATTTCGCAATATGACAAATTTCATAATCTGCTTCCGGGCGACTTTCAGCAGGTGGGACGGGTTGCCTGGATTGTGATGGCGTGCTAGTTTGCCACGCTGATCGCGTAGCGAACGCGGGCCGGAAACGGGGTTGTCGTAAAGTTAGAGAGCGAAATTCTGAACCAGCTCCAAGGCGCCTGCTCAGCGACATTATTGAAATACCGCCCCAAGGAATTCTCACTTCGCCTATCGGGGCGCGTAGAATCACGACATGGGTATTCTTCATCG
>QHXW01000517.1 GCA_003223115.1 Acidobacteriota bacterium | reverse complement strand
TCACCGGCCAGGCGAGCGCTTCCCGGCTTTTGTTTGGAATGAGCCGGGATCGTCTCCTGCCGCGCGTTTTCGCTTATATCCATCCCAAGTATTCCACGCCCACTTATGGTGTTCTCGCGGTGGGCATCGTGACCACCCTCGGGGGATTTCTGTTCTCGTTTCAAATTGCCGCGGAAGCCATCAACTTCGGCGCGCTGCTGGGATTCATGTCGGTGAACTTGAGCGTGATCAGCCACTATTTCGTGAAGGAAACGTTCCGCGGTCCGGGAACTTTGCGCAACCGTGTTTTGCCTGTCGCCGGCGCCGCGGTCTGCTTGTATATATTTGCGAACTTGTCCGGCACTGCAATGCTCATCGGAGCAAGTTGGTCCGCCATTGGGATAGTCTATGCCGCGGTCATCACCAGAGGCTTCAGACGGGGGCTGAATACGCTGTTCCCAGCGTATTTCGATTGACACTTAGTTTTATCACTGAAATAATTGACACACCATTCTAATCAGGAGTCAATCAGATCCATGCCGGGTGTAGTCTTCACAACACGGGGGGCCCTAACTAAGTAAATCAGCCTTACGCCAGGCTAATGAGCGTCTTGTCCTGAATGCCATCCGGCAAAATGCGTCACTGTCCAGGGCTGATATCGTGCGCATGACCGGGTTATCTCCCAGTTCGGTGACCTTCATCGTTGAACGCCTCAAGCGCGAGAAGATGATCTGCGATCAGGGAGGTGGAAAATCACTCGCGGGTCGGACGGCCCCCGTCCGCTCTTCGCCTGCGCGCCGAAGCGAAAATGGCTGTCGGCGTCGATATCACCTTGTCTGGAGCCTATGTCGCGCTTGCGGATCTGACAAGCCGCGTCGTTCGCAGGACCCTGGTGCCGTGGAATCCCAGTTACGAGCTTTTTTTTGAACGGATTCACCGCGCCATTCAGGGTATGGTCGAATCGTTGTCACCAAAGCAGGTGCTCGGAGTCGGAATCGGGTTGCCTGGGTATATTGATCGCGCCACCGGAAGTGTGCGTGCAGCGGAAAACTTTAACTGGTTCGGTGTGGAAGCTGGCCGGTTACTCCGGAAGAGGCTTCCGTTCCCGGGACGTCACCTCGATCGGATCATTCGCGATGAAGGGCGCCTGCGAGCCGACTCCGACATCGAAGGACTGCGCAAGCGCCTCGCCATCGATCAGTTACGCGTGGCCATTAGCCGGCCGACGGAACGGTTATTATGGCTCGACATCAACCCCTCGGACCAGATCATACGCCAGAGTATCGCGTTTCTCAATGCCGGAGATGTCGAAAGCGGAGTTTCGTCCTGTGTGCCCGCGGCCCTGCTGAAGACCCTCGAAGAAGACGAACTGGATCCCGAGGAGCGGGTGCAACGCTGCCAGGCGGATGCAAGGCAGTTTCTGCAAGTGAAGCCGGATATGGCCTAGTCGCGTGCGCAACAGGCGATCACGCTGCTCGGACGGACTGGCTCGCTGGCGGCAGTGACGGATAAAGCGGCGCGTGCTGCGGCCTATCTCACGCTGGCTGAGGTCTGTTTCATCCTGGGTCTTGGCAATACGCGGCTCGCTCCTGAGTTGGGTCGGCCGGATTTATTTTCGGAGGCGTACCGGGCCGCGGTTAGTGCGCGCCGCATTGGCCTGGCCGCGATCATGGACGTTATCGGGCGAGTTCATCGTGCGGTCGCCGAGAATCGCCTCCCAGTGTTAGTTGATCTGGCTCAAGCTCTTCCCAGGCACAAAGATGAAATCGAACCTGGCTCCAGGTGGAATTGGGTATCCGGTCCAAAGCCTGGATCGAAGAGCTGGAATCGGCACTCTTCAACGGCCACAATCCGAAATTGTGGCAGGAGATTGTCCACCTGTGATGTGTGCCTTCGCCAGCCACTCATCGATGGCCGTCTTCACCCATGCTGGCATCGGCACAGTTCGTATGCGCTTGCCTTAATCATCCCTCGATACGTTACGCGGCAAACGCGATCGGGCAATCCTGGCAACCCTGCTCGCCTGCGGGCTGCGACGCGCCGAACGCGTCGCGCTTCGGATGCAAGATCTACAGATTCGAGAGGATCACTGGGTCATTGCGGATCTGATGAGAAAAAGGCGTTTCGCAACGATGCTGAAGTGCAACACGCCAGGCTCTACGGGCTCCGACGCGTGACGCGGCCCCGCGGAAAAGGTACGATCAAACGAGGATACGGACATGGCAATTCTCGATTGGTCTCAATGCCCGGCCGTTGAAAGCGTGCCGGGGAGATTGAGTGGCGCATGGGTGTTTCGTGACACCCGCATGCCGGTTTCTGCCGTGTTCCAAAACCTCGAAGCTGGAGCCACAATTGATGAGATTACGGAGTGGTTTCGCATCTCGAAGGAGCAGGTAATCGAGGTTCTAGAATTTGCTGCCCACAGCCTCGACGCCCCGGTGCCCGTTACGACGGTATCCCCGTCACCGCTCGATGCACGTTCTTTTTGACCACAGCGTACCCGCGCCGTTATCTTCTTACCTCACTGAACACACGGTGGCGGAAGCAAGAGATCGGGGATGGGACACGCTTTCCAACGGCGACTTGCTGACCGAAGCGGAGCGGTCCGGCTTTGACGTGCTTCCTACCGCCGATAAGAACATCCGATACCAGCAGAATCGTAGTGGCCGCAAAATAGCCATTGTAATGTTAGGTCCTCCGCAATGGCCGGTCGTGCGATTGCACATCGAGAGGATCAGCCATGAATTTCGCTACACCGGGCAGTTATGCCGCGGTGGACATACCTGCACCAACTTATCGAAAAGAGTAAATGTTGCCAAGTCGATTGGCCTCGCCAAAAAGTTGATGAGTTGCGGATGCCAAGATTCCAAGCGGGCGGCCGGTGTAACTTCCTCCATGCCCGTTATCTCGACAACCATGGAATCAGGTCCGCAGTCCACACCATTCGCGAACACGAGGACCAGCGGCAATCTCCTCGCAAACAGCATCACGCCTCCTTAAACTTCCGTTTTCAGGGATTGCGATACGCGGTGTAGATATTTGTTCGCATCCCTCTGGACAGCGGTCTTGGCTTCGCGTCAGAACTCCAGACGCAAACCAAGGTCAATCTCGCGGGTTGCCGGCTCACCGTTCAACACCCGGGCCATAGAGGTGATGTGCCCCACCGAGCCCCTGGAACTGATGTTCAATCGTGGCACAGCAAAATTGGGGTGATTCAAGGCATTCACCATGATCAGGCGGAACTGAAGCCGGGTTTTCTCTCGCAGGTTGACGTACTTCATCATCGAAAGGTCCAGGTTCGCGATGCCAGGACCTTCTAGGATATTGAGTCCGGAGTTGCCGAAGCGGCCCACATCTGCGGGATTCTTACAAACCGTCGCGGCGTCGGGGCACCCGGGGACGGCGAAGGCAGCGGGGTCGAACCAGCGCTGAATGCTGCGCCGGCCGGTGGGAAGGTTGCCGTTGCCGATGCGGTCCGGACGGCCGCCGAAACTGGCCGTGTTGGAGGGATCGAAACCGGAAAAACTGGGAGTGAAGAATTGACCGGATTGCAGGTTGACATCCCAGCCGGCCTGCCAGCCCCCGAGAAGCCATTCGACCACAGGATTGCCGCGATTCAGGAAGCGCTGATCTCGTCCGACGGGCAGCACGTAAACCGCGTAGCCGAAGGCGCGCTGCCGCAGGACTAGAGCGTTATTGGCTTTCTCCACGCGCCGGTCGAACTGGTTTTGAATCACCTGTCCGCCGAAAGGCGTGGAGTCCTGGGTATCCGTTAGATCCCGCGCCCAGGTCCAGCCGCTGCCGAAAGTGAGATTCTTCCCGTGCTTTTTCGTTGCGGCAAGCTCCAGGCCGTTATAGAACTCGGTGCCGCCGTTATCGGACCAGATGACCTGGTTGTATAGAGAGTACGGCCTCCGACTGGCATCGAAGGGCGTTGTGCTGGGCGCGAGCTCGTTCACATTGCGCCGATAGATCAAGTTCACGGTGCGAGTCCCTACATAGGAAGCCCGCACACCGACGCCGGCTACCTGCTGCTCCACCGTCAGATTCCACTGCTGCGTGTAGGGGATCTTCATATGCGGGTTCTTGCCCTGTACGTTCTGGCTGCCCGCCGCGCCGATGGCCGACGACAAGAATGGTTCGGGGAAGCTGAACAGCGGCACGCCGTTGTTGATGGAGTTGATAAAGGTGGCGCTGCCGGCAAAGGGCCCGCCTCCCATGTCTCGCGCTATCGGCCTGTAAATCAGGTTGCCGTAAATTCCGTAGCCCCCACGGATGACCGTGTTCCCGCTGCTGAACGGTTTGTATGCAAAACCAAAACGCGGCTGAAAGTAGCGCTTGGGAAAATCGAGCAGCGAGTTCACGGGATAACCTGCTTTCGAGGCCGTTTCGATCGGAATGTTCGACGGGAAATATGGATTCACGCGGGAGACGGCGTTATCGGGGATGACCAGGGCGCCGGTCTTCGGATCGAAGCTGTAAATCGCTCCGAACTGGTGGTGGAAAGGACCAGATAGCTCCCAGCGCAGCCCGTAATTCAGGGTGAGCTTGCGGTTAACTTTAAACTGGTCCTGGGCGTAGAGACCGAAGGTCGTGGCCCGCAGGTAACGGGGCGGCGTAGGGACGGCCAGCTCGGTGGTTTGCGGGATCCCCAGCAGGAAATCCGCATACCCGAAGCCCGTCCAGACGCCCGTGAAGTCATATCCACCATAGACCAGCGAGGTGATGGCAGTTTCGTTCAACCGGTCGCGGATGGCGTCGAACCCGAATTTCAGGAAATGTCCTCCGCGCGTATAACTCACATTGTCGATCCATTCGAATGTGGTGCTGGGGTTGTTGTAGTAGGAGTCGTCGTCGTCATCCCAGTCCAGGTAAGTAACGGGGTCGATCCGGAAGATAGGCGCGTCGTGGATTCCTTTCGTGTTGACGCCCTTGATGCCCATCTTCTGAATCAAATCGCTGCCGATGACGTCGAGCAAATAGCTGTTCCGATGGTAGGTGACTCCGGTGCGGAACTCATTCAACAGCGCCGGGGAAAAGGTGTGTGTCCACGAGGCCGTGGCGCTGTGGCCATAACGGCGCTGGGGTTCGTGACCAATGGTGGGGGAGAGCCACGTGCCCTCGAGAGGCATGCGCCGCCAGCTTACGCGGCCAAAAATAGCATCGCGCGCGCTCAGATTGTAGTCGCCACGAATATCGAACATGTCGAAAATCGTAAAACCGGTTGTGCCTTTGAAGTTCTGGCGGAAGTTTCCGGCTTCGAGGCCGGGAGGGCCATAGTTGGGCAGGGGAATGGCGATATCCTGGACGGCTTTCGAAACGTCGCTGATGCGGTTTGGCGGGATCACGCCACCAGGAAACGGATGACCGGTGGTGGGGTCGATGATGTCAAAACCGAGTCCGCTGAAGTCTCCGTTCCGCCAGGCGGGAAGCGGTTCGTCGTTGATCATGGTGCGGGTAGTGGATTCGCGCGAGCCCTCATAGTCGGCGAAAAAGAAAGCCTTGTTCTTTTTGATCGGCCCGCCGGCGCTGGCGCCGAAGCTGTTGTAAACCCGGAAGGGCCGGGTAGCGGCGAAAAAGTCGCGCGCGTTCAGGGCGTTGCCATTGTAAGTGTAGAATGCGCTGCCGTGAAGCTCGTTGGTGCCGGATTTCGTGACCACGGTGTAATTTGCCGCCACGGCAAACTCCGCGGGCGGGTTAGCCGTCACCACATTTACCTCTTGGATCATTTCGAAGCTCGGCTGAACCGGACTTGCGCCTCCGGAGTAGGCTGTCACGGCGATCCCATCCATGGTGGGCAAAGTTCCCGACTGCGTTCGCACGCCGTTGATGACCGGAATGCTGGTGTAGGTTACCGAGCTGGTCCCGGTGGTAAGAAATGCGTAGGTGTAAAAACCCTTGTCAGCCAGGTGGCGGGTCATCTCCAAGGGCAACTCCTCTAGGTGCTGGTTGGTTTTCGCGTCGCTCAGCGAACTGGTCTCGGTATTAATAGACGGTGCGGCTTCGCGAACCTCTGTGACGGTGGCGGTAGTGGCCAGCTCCAGCCTGGCGTCCACATTCAGCACCTGGTTGGTACTCAGGGCAAGTCCGCTTCTTTCATATCGGGCAAAGCCCGTGGCAATGACCGT
>QHXW01000519.1 GCA_003223115.1 Acidobacteriota bacterium | reverse complement strand
GGTGGACTAGGCTTGTCTCAATGATTCGCTTCATGGGCCACCCCTTCCAAGCAACATTTGGAAAAAGCTGGGTGTTCAGCGCGGGGAGGTTCGAAAGACCCACCTCCCTGTAGGGAGAGCACAGCTATGAGGTGGAACTATATCACAAAATCCTGGCCCGGCAAGGCCAAAAAATGTCATGTCAAGGCAAAGTAGAAATGTCCCCTCGCTGGCAAAGTCGAAATGTCCCCTTTTGCCCGGTCGCTTGAAGAGTGCGTGTTAATCTGCCGGTGCCGGTGAAGCGGAGACGTTGCGCCCGTCGTGTTGGCGGTGAACAAAGCCGGGACGGCCTGGGCCACCGGAACCGCGGTGCTGTATGCGCCGCCTGCGGCTTGCACCGTCATCTTCGTTGCGTTGTGTCCCGCGATTTCATACGGCACAATTGCTTTAATCTGAGTGGGGCTGGCATAAATGAGCGGCGCCGGAAATCAGTCGAATGTGACCGTGGTGCTTCCGAGAGTGGTAGGCAGCCGCCCATTCTGAAGCGCGGCGTTCGCTTGCGCGCCCAGATTGAATCCGAACAGCGCCACGAGCTCTCCCGGCGAAACCCCGTTTGAAGCAAGCTGCCGGCGCTGGCTATTGTAGTTGATACGGACGGGCTATAGAGAAACCCGAAGTTCGCGTACACCGAGATCTGAGGCGGAGTCGCGGTGAACGTTCTTGGGTTGTCTGTGGATCCGTCCGACCAATCTTGGAATGTAACGGTTCCCAAATATGAGACCTGTGGCGAAGGCCAGTAAATCTGACCCTGGCTATTCGGCGCGGCGTAGGAGAGCGAGGAAAGCAGTCCATTAGAGGAAAGCAGTCCATTAAAGGTCGCTCCGTTAACAGTGTAGGCTGCGCCAACGTTCGATTGAATTTAAATCTGCACGGCGTCCATTGCGCTCATACCGTAGGCGAGGTTGTTATCTTGATTGATATCGGAAGTAACGGTGGACGCGGTCGCGGTCACCAGCACGTTGGCCGCCGGAGCGAAGTTGGAGCTCACGTTCAGCTCTAAACTCTGACTGCCGCCCGCCCGAATCGAGGCGAGGGAAGCCCAAGTTGCTTGACGTTGGTCGCCACACAGGCCCGATCCGCTCGCGCGGCAGGATACGAGCTGTCCGCCTTGCAAGCTGCCGGAGAAGAGTACATTGCCCGCGGTGCCCGGACCATTATTGTGGATAGTGAAAAGAAGGCGTACCGTGTCTCCCGGAAGAAATGTGCCGCCGGGCGCCGCCTCCACCCGGAGATCGCACTGCGCCGGATTCGGATCGATTTTCAGCATGAACGCATTTGGCAGCAAGCGGCTCGAGGGCGCAGAATCCGGGATCTGGACACTCGCTATGTTGGCAGTCACCCGCAAAATCTTGCAAAATCTATTCAAATCTTTGATGAAGGCACCTAAGAGGGTTCGGCGCCTTTGGACGGCGTTGGGCCTCTTCTGATCCTAGGCCTGGCTGGGTACGTCCATCTTGTCCTCACCGGCAGTCAGACACCCCCCGCGGAGCGGGTGGCTTGATGAGCTGGCCGTCTCAAAGACGGCAGGTCCATGGGTCTAGGCGTCGCGCGCCTTAGTGGGTGGTTCAGAATTGTCCGGCTGCTCCATCCGCCGTTTCCTGCTCGCGGATGTACTGACGGAACTGTTCCAGTTCGAACTCGACGGTCGATACTGCGTAACCGCGGGCCCAGGAGTGCTCGCCCGTAAAGTTGCGTTCTTTGCCGCTCAGGCGAGCGACGGCGATTGCGCTCTTCCCTTTGAGAAATCCGATACCGATGCCACCGGGTGCTTTGGGGGAATGGCGATACACATGGGCACATGGTCCGGCATCAAATGACCCTCGATAATTTGGCATTCCTTCTGCCGGGCCAGCGCGTGGAAGATCGCACCCAGTTGCCGGCGCGCCTGCCCGAAAATCGTTTTCCGACGCCGTTTGGGCACGAACACTACGTGGTACTTGCAGTCCCATTTGGAATGGGATAGGCTCTGATAAAGCTCTGACATTTGAATCCTCCTCATCGTAGGTCATCAACCACTTGAGGAGGATTCTACTCCCGCAACGGTCAAACCTTTTCAAGTCTCACTGGTCAGACCAGTGGCTTACCATGTTCAGTTATCAATTTCTCGTGGCGTTCTTCAATTTTCCGGGGGCCTTTTTCCTCCTCGTGAATGTACCGAGGTTTACTTTGCGTTTCGCGCCCGAAGCTTGTTCGAACCCGGCCAGCCGATGCACAGGGCCTGGACGTTGGTGTTTCTCAGCGCCCGTTGTCGTCTGACCGGCACAGCGCTTGCGCAGGTGGGCGCTCGGATACCCTGGAATCCCTTGGTGATCTTCAAAGCGTTGCAATCGGTCCAATCCGAAGTCACGCGCAGCCTCGGAGTTGCTGTCAGCGGATCTGTAGCGACGGCGCTGCTTGCGGCGGGACTTACGCGTGTGATTGTCCTGCAACGCCGCTTGGGGATAATCGGCCGGCTATCGGTACTGGACAAGAGTGCGATCAGTATCCTTATGTTCTTTATGTTGTGTCAATTGTTTGAAATTGGCAGAGTGTTGCTTCGTGATCGTGCGCAGCTCAGTGTGGCCCAGGTTGTGCTTTGGTAGCGATCCTTTGTTGACCCTTCTCTTGATTGAGTCGGTGTTGATTCGAAGATCAGTATTGAGGGCGGGTCGAGGGCTGGTGGCCCGTTGCTGGGGCATGATGGCGCTGGGCGCAGCATGCACTGGAGCAGGCGATGCTTTTATGTGGGCGAACTGGCACGGCTTTATTCCAGTAGTCATTCAACCCCTCGAATGGTTTATCTGGTTTGTCCCGGTTACAGCTTTTGCGAGCGCCCCGTGCTACCACGGGTTTCTCCGTATCGAGCTAAGCCAGGCCAGGTGGCGGCGAACGTCAAGGATCACGCGAATTCCCGGCGCGGTTCGAGCGCTCCGTGCGCTCATCCCGAAGGGGGTGCAACTCTCAGGCGAGCTTAATCTTCTAAAGAGCCCACGCGCGTTTGCCCGCGACCCGCCCAGCGCAGTGGGGAGCAGCAATGCTCACGATTCGGCTGGCGAGTAACATCCGGCGCCCTCCGCGGCCTTCAAAAACAGATAAACTATGCTGTACCTTGACTACCAGACGCTCTTTCTTGGAAACAGTTTCGGCCGGATCACTGGCCTGCTTAACATCACTCCGCGCCGACAGCCGGTACGCCATTCAGAATTGCGCCACCGAGCTGACGTTCGTTTCCGGCAAGCAGTATAAGGACCCGTTCAACGAGCTCGATCTGGACGTGGTGTTCCAGGACCCGCAGGGCCGCGAGTCCCGGGTTCCCGCATTCTGGTCCGGAGAAAACCTCTGGACGGTACGGTACGCGGCTCCCGCTGCAGGTCGATATGCGTATCGAACCATCTGCACTGATGCCGGGAACCGCGGCCTCCATGAGCGCAAGGGAGAGCTGCAGGTCTCAGCCTACAGCGGCGGCAATCTGCTCTACAGCCACGGTGCTATTCGCGTCGCGTCGGACCGGCGGCACTTCGAACATAACGATGGCGCGCCGTTTTTCTGGCTGGGCGACACCTGGTGGATGGGGCTGACGAAGCGATTTCGCTGGCCCTCGGACTTCCGCACGCTCACCGCGGACCGCGTTCGCAAGGGCTTCAGCGTGGTGCAGATTGTGGCCGGGCTCTATCCCGATATGCCGCAGTTCGATCCTCGCGGCGCGAATGAAGCCGGCTATCCCTGGGAGACCGGGTACACACGCATGAACCCCGCTTATTTCGACATGGCCGACCTGCGCATCCAATATCTGGTGGAGCACGGCTTGGTACCCTGCATTGTCGGCGGGTGGGGTTATCACCTGCCGCTGTTGGGCATCGATCGCATGAAGCGGCACTGGCGTTATCTGGTATCGCGCTGGACTGCCTATCCGGTCGTCTGGTGTCTGGCGGGCGAAGGCACCATGCCTTACTATCTCTCGAAGGACAAGGAAGGCGATCGTGTTTTGCAGAAGCGTGGCTGGACCGAGGTAGGCGCTTACGTGCGCAACATCGATCCTTATCACCATCCGGTGACGATTCATCCTCCCGAGACCGCGCGCGACACGGTTGGCGATCCCGCGGTACTGGATTTCGACATGCTGCAGACCGGCCATAGCGACCGCGCCAGCATTCCGAATACGGTGAAGCGCGTTACTGGATCCCTCACGCGTACGCCAAAGATGCCGGTGCTCGTCGGCGAAGTCTGCTACGAAGGCATCATGGAGGCCAGCCGCCAGGAGGTCCAGCGCTTCATGTTCTGGGCGTGTATTCTGAGCGGCGCCAGCGGCCACACCTACGGAGCCAACGGAATATGGCAGGTCAACACCGCCGAACAACCGTACGGGCCTTCGCCGCACGGGCGCTCGTGGGGCGACACACCATGGGACGTTGCGTATCAGCTTCCCGGCTCTCAGCAGACTGGCCTCGCGAAAGCACTGCTGATGCGATTTCAATGGTGGCGGCTCGAACCTCATCCGGAATGGGTGGAGCCGCACTGGTCTGACAGCGACTACATGCAGCCCTACGCTGCCGGCATTCCGGGGGAGTTGCGCATCGTGTTTCTTCCGGCGCCGGGCAGTGCGGTGAACATGAAACAGCTTGAGCCGGACGTCACGTGGCGCGCACTTTTCTTCAACCCCGCGACCGGCAAAGAGCATGACCTTGGAACGGTCAAGGCCGATGCCAATGGAGAGTGGCAGTCGCCCGAGACGCCCGTGATCCAGGACTGGATTTGCGTGCTGACAAAGGCCTGAGGTCATCGATGGTATGACACCAGGACCAGTTACGCCCGATCAAACGCGGGGATTCCTGAGCATCATGTGGGTCGGCATGGTTTCGACCCTACACCGCAGTATTACTTCATTACGACGGTTGCCAAACCAAGTCAGCCCGATCCGAACTCGCCCTGATTGCCCCGCTTCTCGCGGCGGCGGTTCTGATGGTCCTGCTGTGTTTCTACGTGAAAGCTCGCTTCGGCGCACGCGAAGGTCGCGCACGCACGCCGGGAATCGTTCGGGTGGCGTACATTCTGGCGTGGTAGTGACGGAACTCCCAGGAGTTCTCGGCATCATCGTTTACTTCGTGTCGGGGTGGCCTAAAACGTGGCTGTTTTTCCTGATCAGCGCAACAGGCTACTTGCCGAACTTTCCCAAGCGCGACGACTTCGAGACGTCGGTCGAGAGTATGTGAGACGATTTCCGGTGTGGTTGCACACTGATGCAATGTGAGGCAAACTGACGATATATGCCTCATTCCACAACGACTGCGACGAAACGGCCGCGGCCGCCGCGAGCTTTCTCTGAACGCAATCATCAGAAGAAAGCGAACCGCGCTATACCGTTGGGCTGGATCCTAGCCTTGTTCGTCGAGTGGAGCGTTGGTCTTGTCTCGAGGAGCAGCGGCGCAGTTTCGCCCGCGTGTTATGCCCAGAAGGCCGACATGAGCATGAGTAAGGCGATCGCTACCCTTGGCGGCTTGGCCTCGAGAGTCAGGCCGACAGAAAGCGCGCGTTTTCAGCAAGCTGAAGCAGAATCTTGCCAACGACGATCCGAAGCAGCAGGGCCGTTTGGTCGATGAGTTCGGCGCTCTGATACTCGGTCGTTAACTCGTGCCCAAGATCCAGTGGGAAGGGCTCCCTCGTGAGAAGTGGGCCCATCTCCGCGAACGCGCGAAGGAACGGA
>QHXW01000518.1 GCA_003223115.1 Acidobacteriota bacterium | reverse complement strand
TTCCCCGAATGCGTGCAACTCTGAGGCCGACAAAGTAATTGCCAACTTTAATGAGCTCTCGGCTTCACGGAAGCAGGACATTCTCAATTTCCTGCGTTCGTTATAGAGTTAGGTGTCGATCGACTATCGATTAGCCGATCTCGAGCTTAGTTTAGTTAGCGACAGACTCTACCCACGAAGTGACCTGGCGCCAGGTTCTTGAGGCGCTCCAACGAACAACCACTTGCTGTCAATCAATTACGCTGAAATAGCTCGCTGCGTTTTTTCGCAAAAGCCTTTCATTTCCTTTCATCGTGTGAGAGCTCTTTCATCCCTATCGCTAACGGGGGAAACCGAACGTGTTCGGACCCACGAGTGCGGCCTGGCCGCTGTCTGCCCCATCAGTGCTGTGACGCGCAACGTGGAAACCCACCTACTCCCAAACAATGTGATTCTCTTCGCCCCAGTTGAGTGCGATCTGCCTCAGGGCCTCGGCACGGAATGCAAACCAGGCTGATTCGATGCGGTGCCGCTGAAGGGTGTCCTTGAAATTCCGGAATGCCCCGGCGCCTTGGATGGCGTGCAGAAAATCTTCGCGAATCCTGTCGGACTCCACCGAGCGCGAGAAATCCTGCATGATCGCGCGGTCCGGATGAAAGAAAATGGCGGATGAATCGGCGGAAGCCGTCTTTTGGCGGCAGAAGATCGTCCGCGAGTGCGGCCGCCGCCAGCTGCATTGTCTCGGCGCGCTCCAGCATCGTGTTCACTTCATTGCGCGCCTGCCCAATCGGTTTCCCCGTCTGCCGCGTGATGTCGAAAGCGACGGTTTCTTTAATGGACCGAAACGAGTCGCTGACCTGCTGGCAGATCCTCACCCGCTCCGCTACCGGCACCTCCCGCCAGTCCCGCTGCGCCGCTCACATTCTGTCCAGGATCGACTCGAGTTCTGCGTCTGTCGTCGGTTCAACACCGCGAAAGATTTTGTCGGTTGCCGGATTCACCAGCTGCCACGTCGAACTATCTGTCATCCGTTGCAATCCACCGTTCCTATATGAATGTACCGCCGCTCCATTGCATCGACGCGACTGTCCCCAGGGGTTTGGTGAAAACCGCCACGACGCTGACTTCGCCCGCATTCTCTACCCGTCACGGGAACGAGCTGCTCCTGGCTTTCATCTCCGCCGCTGTTCAGCGTAGCCCAGCGAGAGTCATCTGCGGAAGTTATTGAACCGCAGGTATTGTGGAAGGTGAACAGTTGACGGTTAACGGTTGTCCAAAGACATGATTGATCGTCACCTGACTAATACGGCTCTGGTGCAAACGCGAGGGCGGCGGGCGATGATGAAGAAATGCAACGGTTCGTCCCGATCGAAGATCTGTTCAAAGGACGGCACTTCGACCGACAGATCATCGTTTTGTGCGTGAGCTGGTACACGAGCTTCAAACTGAGCTTGCGGGATCTGGTGATCATGATGGCAGACCGCGGCATTTCCGTGACGCATACAACGATTCTCCGGTGGGTCCAGCGCTATCTGCCGGAGTTCGAGAAGCGTTGGCGGCGCTACGCTCGACCCGTCGGCGGATCGTGGAGGATGGACGAGACCTATATAAAGGTTCACGGACAATGGGTGTACCTGTACCGAGCCGTCGACAAAGCGGGCCAAACAGTTGTGTCCGGGACGAGATCTGGGCCACATCTTAGACTGTGGTTGAGCCTGGAGTAATCGCTTCCGCAATTGCGCGTTCGATGTAGTCGATGGCGTGAGCCGAAAAGCTATCGTGACAGCTATGGCTCAAGGTCTGGACCGCGCGCAGCAGGCCGTCATTACCTTTCTGAATCAAGTCCAGCATATAAATGTGATCGTTTCGGTGGCGTTCTGCAATTGAAACGACCAAGAGTAGATTCGCTTCTGCCAGACGCTTCCCTGCGGCTTTCGCCATCTGATCTCCAACCCGAATATGCTTAATACAATCGATTTCCTCGTCACGACTTAGAGGAGGAATTCTGTGAAGTTCGCTGAGATAAACCGCTAGCGGGTCATCCACAAACAAGGCATCGTCGTTCAAGCTCGTCACCTCTCCTACCGGCTCAGTCTATACCGTCACGCCTGCCGATGCATCTCGGAGACATTGCCGAACTTCCAGCGGTAAAGGCATCATCACTAGCTCGGAAACAAATCGAGGCTGGGACAGCGGCGCACCGCTCCTCAATGGACGGTAACACCACATCTCATCAACATCGTCTTGGCACTTTTCAGCGTGTTTGTCGAGATTTGACCTGCGTTGCCTCAACGCACGCACCGTCGAGAACCCGGTCCAGCAAACGAGTATCCTGCTCGGAGACGTTCCGGTACGATGCTGTCTCGAAGACGTGCCCCAGTACCCGCCAGCATTTGCCGTCGATGCTCTTGCCTCGCGCGTCTATGATGAGAGCCCCTCGCTGTCAATGTACGCCGTCTCTGCGTAATCGCGGGCGGCCCAGACATCTTCATCAAACGGCAAGCCGGGGCCCCACATCGGGCCTGCTGCATGCTGGATTCCCGCCCTTCCGCTCTGAGTTCTGACCCAGAACAAGCGCTGGCCATAATCGATATCGTTATCTTGTTTGCTAACGGTCACCCCAGGAACCTTGGGTAAACAAAACCAACTCATGAAGCCCTTCAGCAATACACAATTCGAGAATGCTCCACATACCTTGGCCTGAAGTGCCGGACCGGTAAGAATGACTGACAGCGGGCGATCCCCGCTGACTCGGCAGTACTTGCTCTGGAAGCCATGCTTGCGGAACACAATAGCGGGTGCCCGAGTCTCGATGTCGAACCGTCCCTGCGAATCGGTCTTTACATTTTCAAGGCGGGCCCCGGTGTGATTGATCCAAACGTCACTGAGACGTCTACCGTCGTTGTCCGTGACGACACCGGATAACCTGACGGGTGATGGAAGCATCAGCGCTCTTTCCTTGTCCGACTGCGCAAGTAAAACACCGAACACCGCGGCACAATAGAGTGAAGCGCGATTCACGGAGCCAGATTATCAAAGCGAAACCCATTTGGGCATTGAATGATATACGGGCTTACCACCAACTGCGACGGATGGAACGTGGGAGGACGAGGCTCCAGCCGGGAGTGATGGAAGGTAACCCTTACCAGCCCTGCAATGTGTTTTCTAAAAGGGCGAATGGGATACAGTGATTGCGGAGGACCCCATGAGCGGCTTTGGATCACTTGAATCAAGGACACCTATGCTCCCCGTAAACGCCGATGACTTGAAGCGTGTCTGGTACCTGGTCCAACGAATCGCAATGTACCAAACTGCTGAAGTCGGTGCTCAGAGTGTGGGCATCGCTGCACCACTGATTGCTGAAAAATGCGAGCCTGGTGCGGATGTGATCGCCGTTTTCTTTCGAGCCGTATTGCTTCAACATGTGTTCCAAGCGGGGTTGCTTGACGATTGGCGCGACGGGAATGAACCCGCAGATCCGGTTTTCCGAGCCGGAGCGATCTTCCAGATGGAACAGGGCATCTAGGGATTTGATCCCGCAACATTCATCGAGCGCTTGCGACATCCTGATCCTGAGCCTTAGTTCCTTGCGTACTCGTGTTCTCAGCTAAAAAGTCAGCGTAGCACTCAGACGGTAATTGTATGTACTACCCCTGACTGATTCGAGTTTCGGTCGGAAACGGGCTTACCGGAAACTGGTGGGAGCCATGTGGCTGTATAGT
>QHXW01000516.1 GCA_003223115.1 Acidobacteriota bacterium | reverse complement strand
AATCGGCCGATCAGGTTCCAGCCTTTTGAAAGGCTGGTGCCACCTTTGAAGATGATGCTGTCGCCGGTGGTGGTGGCAATGAGACGCAATGCTTCCGTGACGTAGTAGTCTTTCTCGATGATCGCCGGGCGCAGCCCCCGCCCGGCAAAATGCTCCGCTGCCCGAAGGATCGCCTGCTCAAAATCGCGATGCTCGAACAGTTTCACTTACCCGGCTCCTTCGCCTGCCAGCTTCGCGCGTGTAGCAATCCGGCGAGCAATCCGAAAGGATAGCGCGAGAGCGGATTAAGCGACGCACGCAGCTTGTTAAGCGCGGCGGGGTTCTTTCCGAGTTGTTCACCGATGGCACCCAGCATCGCTCGAACGCGCGGCGGCTCAGAGTCAGAGATTTTGAGCAGACGCTCGAACCGCCCCTTCTCTGCCATCAGAGCAAGGGTCTTCTTGACGGTCGTTTCCGCCGGGAGTTCACTGGTCTTGCCTCCACGCCGGAAGAAATCGAGCAAGGCGGTATCGCTGTCTGACAGCCCCGCCCAAGCTGCGGGCCTCCTCGTATGGATGACGGTATCGTTGCCTATGAGCTTACGCGGCAAACTTAGACCACTGGTCGCAACTTCTCCGCGTCTCGCGGTTTGAGTGGAGAACCCCAAAAGATTTGCGGCGGCGATACCGGACGGGAAAACCGTTCTCCTCTTGTTGGACGCCAGTTTCTGGATGTCGGCGGGATTGGGGCGACTCTTGCCGAAGGAGGTTTCTCGTGTCCGGTAATAGACGCCTTTGCTCAGGCGTTCGATGGTCCCTTCGCGTGAAAGACGCGACAGGGCCTGGGCAACGGCGGTAAAGGGAAGATGCCGGAAGTCTTCCAGACGCCACAGACGTTCGCCACCGCGCTCGATGCGCTCGCGGATGAACCCTGTAATCCGGCCGGGAGCGGTTGGCGATGTAGCGTTCTGCTCCATTGTGCCCACTATAGGCCGGTAGGTCATGTCTGTCAAGTTTTATTGCAGTAAAACTTGACACATTGGACGGCGCTAACGCTATCTTATCTAGACTATGTATTACAATACTTTAGAAATCGCAGCCAAGCGGTGGCCAAAGGCGGCCTAGATGTCCCGAGCGCGTTCGCAAGACGCACCCTTTCGTCTTCGAACGCAGAAGGCCAGAGCGGGTCATAGGCGACCAGCAGGTTGAGATTGGCCTTGAGGCCGAGATGTGCTGTTCTGCGCACGCCCTCTGCCTCACAGGTTACTTCGTTTCAGCTTCACGCGGCTCTGACCAGCCCCGCCTTGCTTCCGACCAAAACCAAGGAACACCGACCCAACCCAGCACACCAGTTTGAGCGGAGAGGCAGATGGCGGGAACCCGGGGCGATGGTGGGCCGTGGAAACCGAGCGTCAGGCGGTGGTCGAGGACCCCGGAACGGTTGGGTCCACGCCGTAAGTCCTGAAGATGGCTCGGTAGATCGCCTCGAAACGATTGAGTATGAAATCGTTGCGGCGCACGGCGACTTGGCGGGCGTGGCGGAGATCATAGATTTCCTGATGCACCGACCAGATCGCGACTTCTGCGCCATCGAACCGCGTTTCGCAGAGGTCCACCCAGGAAAACACATTGGCCGCACTGTAGGGCAGAAGTTCCTCGCACTCGTTGACCGACATGACTGTGAGAGGTCGCACGCGCGTCGATTTGACCTGGCTGCAGAATCTCTCGTTGAGATATGCGTGAAGCCCAAGCACTCGCAGCCGGGCTCGTCGGTGATTAAGACCGGGTAAATGCGCCTGGGCTGGATCGCTGTCCGGACCTCGCCGCGGAGAACCGCTTCGGCCGCCCGCGCGAGTTGCAAGACCGCCTTCGGAGCCCCGCGCTCGTTGCTGATGAACTTGCGCTCAATGTCGGCGGCGAGAATCTGCAGATCGCCGCCGCGTTTGGCGGGCTCGGTCAGGAGGGATGACTTTATCTCAAGAACAAAGACGTCATTGCCGAAGTCGAGCAGGGCATCGATCTGGCCGCCGGAGAATTCGATATCGGCGCTCAGTATATGCGCGCCCGCCGGATAGAAATGACCCAGCAGCTCCGTGACGTAGAGCTCGAAACAGCGGCCCCACAACTCCCTGAAAGTTTCGCGGCGTTTTCCGGGCAACGCATCGAAGACCAGCCAGTAAATCCCTGTGGTGACAAGGTCGGTCAAAAACTGCAGATCGAGGATGACCACGCGAGCGTCGTCAATCCGCAGCAGCGGGTGCTGACGAAAAACAGGCAGAGCAGCGTCCAGGACGGTTTTGCTTTTCGCATCGGCCAGGAACCGCTCATAATTCCTCGGTCCGTCTGCCGCCAGTTTGACGGCCAGCTGCTCCAGCGTGAGAGCGCGGCCGCGGAGAAAGCGATCTAGGAGCGGCTGCGCCTTAGGAAAATAGCGGAAAAATGAAGCTGCCTCGAACACCACGCGATTCATTCCTTCCTTGCCCACTGCGTTCCCATGCGCAAAGAGAGCGAACGCGATGGCCACGAACTCCGGCAGGGTGAGCCCGTCGACGGCCAGATTGTCCATCCCGATCCGGTCGCGCAGCGTGACGACGGTGGGATCATCGCCGGGGAGGATTTCGGTGAGGATCGTATACATGCGCGTCATCGCATAGGCCAGTTCGCGCGGGTTATAGACGTCCCATGTCCGGATGACCTGGGCAGCCAGCTGAAGATTGGTCGGGTTGGGCGTCAGGACCGGATCGCGCTCGACAAAGTCGTTCGCGCATAAGTCCAGCCAGCCGATTTGCGTGATCGGAGCCTCCGTTTGCGAGCCCCGGTTCGCACCATAGACCAGAAGGTCGCGTATCGCCACGAGGTGCCGGGGCTGCGGGGGCGTTCCCGGTCACGCGTTCCGCGAGGCCGGGCTCCAAGAACGGTTGATTGAGTATTTCGTGGGCCGACCGGTCCGAAGGCGTTACGGCGAGGATGCTGTTGATGAGCGCCAGGACCCCGATGGCGTTAACGATCGGCAGTTCCTGCAGCAATCGCCAGTATGTGTCCTCGCCGTTGTCAGGAAAGAGATCCTTGCGGACTTCGCCAACCAAGCGTTCTCTTTCTGTCATTGCTGCCGATGTGCGATTTTAACGCACGCCGCGAATTCTAGGTTTTCCAGCGCGGCCTGGATTCGAACGTCTGCGCGTCGATTTCGAAACGGTCCTTCTGGTGATCGTAGTTCGAATGCCATGCCCAGAATGCAGCCGAGACCATGTGCAGGAAAGGACGCTCGGCGCCGGTGCGCGGGTCGGCGGGATGATCGAGAGCGTAGTTCGCCAGCGCTTCGCCCCAGATTTTGCCCTTGGGTGAGCTGTGCTTGTCGGAGACCTTGCTGTAATTGTCGGCGAAGGCCGGGGCGCTTTTGATGCCCTGCCAGTTCGCGTGCCGCAGTTTCCGGCCATCGAGACCGGTCTGATCGTCCATCAGGGCGGCTACTCCAACCAGTTCGTCGAGGGAGAAGTTGGCGAATTCAAAGTCCGGATCGTTGGCATTGATTAGGCCGACCACATGGCCTTGCAGGACCTGGCCCCGGATCGCACGAACGTTGGGCGCAAGGTCGCGATCGAAGGAGATGACGCTCAGGCGCCGCAACGCCAGATCCTCCTTGAGAGCATCTTCGAGCTTGCGCGCCGCGTTGCGCTTTTCGCTTGAGATTTCGCCGCGCAGGTTGATGAGTTTGACGCCGAGTTTGGAGGGCTGCTCCAGGATATGCAGGATCGCATAGTATTCCGTCTCGCCTTCCACATACCAGCGCAGCGCGCCGCCGGTGAAGAGAACGAACTGGTAGGCGATGAAGCCTTTTGAGCGCACGCGCGCACCCGCAGTCCGATAGAGAGATCTCTCGAAAAAACTGTTGACGTGATTATTAACTTACGTTACTATTT
>QHXW01000515.1 GCA_003223115.1 Acidobacteriota bacterium | reverse complement strand
CTGATCGAGCCCTACCAGTCGCAGAATCGTCGCATGAAAGTCGCGCATATGATAGCGCTCGCCTACGCCGCGCAACCCGAACTCATCAGTTTCGCCAATCAACTGCCCGCCTTGGACGCCGCCGCCAGCGAACCAGATCGTGAATCCGTGCGGATTGTGATCGCGGCCGTTGCCGCTTTGTGACATGGGCAGGCGGCCGAATTCGCTGCCCCAAACAACCAGCGTCGAATCCAGAAGCCCGCGCTGCTTCAAGTCCATGAGAAGCGCCGCAATCGGCTGGTCCGTATGTCCGCACATTTTCTCGTGGTTGAATACCAGGTCCTTATGCGCATCCCACTGCATGATAATGGGCCCGCCGCCGGAATAGAGATGCATGAAGCGTACGCCGCGCTCTACCAGCCTGCGAGCCAGCAGGCAGCGCATCCCGAAATCCGCCGTGTGCTTTTGGTCCAGGCCATACATGAGCCTGGTGGCCTCACTTTCCTGGGAAATGTCAACGGCTTCGGGCGCGTGGCTTTGCATCTTGAATGCCAGCTCGTAAGAGCTGATGCGCGCCGCGAGTTCCGTATCTCCGTCCGGGGTGTCCAGATCATTCATCTTCTGCAGCAATTCGAGAGTAGCGTGCTGACGCCCGGGGGGCATTCCGGCCGGTGGTTTCAGATTCAGAATGGGATTTGGGCCGCTTCGGAGCAGCGTTCCCTGGTAGACAGCGGGCAAAAAGCCGGCGTTCCAGCACGGTGTTCCGCCTTCAGGCGTGCCTTCGGGCTGCGGCATCACAACGTAGGACGGAAGACTGTCGCTCTCGCTCCCCAGGCCATAAGTGATCCAGGAGCCCATGCTCGGGTAGCCCATCAAAATCCGCCCGGTGTGCACCTGGTACATGGCCGGCGCGTGCACCACGCTTTCGGTGTAGAACGAGCGCACGAAGCAGATGTCGTCCACGCACTCGGCGAGATGCGGAAAAAGCGACGACACTTCGATGCCGGACTGGCCGTATTTTTTGAAAGTCCATGGCGACGCAAGTAGCGGCGTATCACCATTTGTGAATTGGCTGGGCACTTTGCCGAAACTTGGCGGAAGCTGCTGGCCTTCGTACTTCTTGAGAGCCGGTTTGGGATCGAATGTGTCGACGTGGCTGGGCGCGCCCACCATGTAGAGAAAGATGACTGACTTCGCCTTGGCGGGAAAATGCTGCGGCTTCGCGGCCAGAGGATTCATGCGAGCTTTCGCATAACCGTCGCGCGCCAGAAGGTATTGGAGCGCCAGCGCTCCGAAACCGTGCGCCGCCCGCACCAGCGCATCCCGCCGCGTCACGGCCGGCCGGCCGCCCGAACACACGCATTCGCTCGCGCCCGCGTCATCCACCCGTTGGTTCTCAAGGTCGTCAGGGTACATACACAAACTCATTGCGATTCATCATCGCCAGGCAAAAATCCGCGAGATTTCCCCCGCCAGCCAGGAACTCCCTGCCCATTTTCATTTCTGTCGACCGCGGCGTGCGCGCCAGCGCCAGCTTGTACGCGCGCCGAAGTTCACAGCCGTGGTCATGCTCGCATTCCCGCTCCAGCCGCGCCGCGAAGCGGTTTGACTCGCCGCGCATGAAATCGCTGTTGAACAACGAAAGCGCCTGAAGCGCGTGGATGCTCACCGGCCGAGCGGGACAGGAAGTCATGGTGTCCGGCTGGTCGAATGCCATCATCAAGGGCAAGCGCACCGTGCGCTTGTTCAGCAGGTACAAACTGCGGCGGTGTTGCTCGTTCTCACCCGGTGTGACAGGCCACAAGCCGTCGCGCTCGCCTTCGGTGAAGATCAGGTCGTATACTTCCCTGTCGATGGGTACGCGGATGGGCTTGCCGCCCAGCCGTGGATTCAAATCACCCGAAACCGCAAGCACGCTGTCACGGACGAGTTCAGCTTCCAACCGTTTGCGGTTCATGCGCCAGTAGAGCTTGTTGTCGGGATCGATGCCGGTTTTCACTGGATCGGCTGCCGAAAGCTGCTGATACGCGCTCGACAGCATGATCATCCGGTCGATGGCCTTCACACTCCAGCCGCGCTCAACGAACTCCACCGCCAGCCCATCGAGCAGTTTCTGATTTGACGGCCGCTCGCCCAGTACTCCAAAATCATTCGGCGTGACCACGATGCCCGTGCCCATACGGAGCTGCCAGATGCGATTCACCATCACGCGCGCAGTGAGCGGATTGTCGGGTGAGGCCAGCCAGTTCGCCAAAGCGGCCCGACGTCCCGACGCGGTTTGCGGCACCTCGGTATTGCCTGTGTTCAACACTGTGATGACGCCAGGCTCCACTTGCCGGATCCTGTGCTTCACGTCGCCAACCCTCAGAATGTAAGTCGGCGGCACGGGTTTATCGGTGACATCCGACACTGCAAAAGCAGCCGGCGCCGGGTCAGGCGCTGTAAGCTCGACTTCGTGCAGTTTCTGGCGCAACGCGGCGCGACGGTCGCGCTCGGCAGGCGAGAGCGCATCCATCACTTCGTTCCATAGAGGATCGATCTGCTCCTCTGCATCTTTTGCAAGAACTTTTTGTTCGGCCGTGCGCTTGTCCTTGGGAATGTCGAGCGCCTCACGCAATTTCGGATCGAGCTGCGCCAGCTTTTTCTCGCGCAGCATGGCGCGCGCCGGCTTCTCGATCTCCGCGATCTCTTTCTTGAGGGGATCAAGGCGTGCCTCGTAGTCCTTGGTTTCCCGCTCGGAAGCCGCCTTTTGCTCGGCTGTTGCGACATCCACGTCCTTCAATTCCGTGGACGCGAAAATAGCCTGTAAACCGTAATAATCCGACTGCAAAATAGGATCGAACTTGTGATTGTGGCAGCGCGCGCAGCCTACCGTCAGGCCCATGAACGTGGAACCAATGGCGCCCGTCATCTCGACCAGCACCTCCTGCCGGTTCGCCTCCTCATCCTGATTGCCGCCTACGATGTGGATGGGCCCCATACGATGGAAGCCGGTGGCGATCAGAGCTTCCTGATTGGCCGGCCACAATTCATCGCCGGCAATCTGCTCTTTGACGAACCGGTCGTAAGGCTTCTCACTATTGAACGCGTGTGCGACGTAATCGCGATAGCGCCAGGCTTGTACGCGCTCGCCATCGGCTTCGTAGCCGTTCGTGTCGGCATAGCGCACCACATCCAGCCATTTGAGCGCCCATCTCTCGCCGTAGTGCGGAGAAGCAAGCAGGCGGTCCACTAATATTTCGTAAGCGTTGGCGCGTCGATCGCGTAGGAAGAAATCGATTTCACCGGGCTGGGGCGGCAGTCCGGTCAGGTCGAAAGTCACGCGGCGGATCAGGTGTTTGCGATCCAGCAGTTTTGACGGCGTCAGATGTTTTTCGCGAAGCCCTTCGAGGATGAATGCATCAATCGGGTTCTTGATCCAGATGCTTTGGATGGACGGTACGGCACTCTTGACCGGTTTCTGGAAAACCCAATAATGCCGGCGTGCCAAAACCGAAGCGGTGTCTTTGTCCACCTCGCCACCTCGCGCGGTGACAAGCACAAAGATAGCGCAGATACCTGCCGCGCAGCGTCTCGAAGACATGTGTTTTTTCATTATAGGTCCGGGCACCGGCGCTGCGTGCAGCTTCCACCGGCGATAATAGAAAAACGGTGACTCGAATTGACATCGTCGGCGGTGGGCTTGCCGGCTGCGAAGCCGCATGGCAGGTCGCGCGTGCGAGCTTTCCTTGTACTCTGTATGAGATGCGGCCCGTGCGACAAACGCCGGCGCATCGCACGGAACAGCTCGCCGAACTGGTTTGCAGCAATTCGCTGAAATCAGATCAGCATCCATCAGCTTCCTGGCTGCTCAAAGAGGAATTGCGGCGGTTCGACTCGTTGCTTCTTCGCGTTGCCGAACATGCCCGTGTACCCGGGGGACACGCCCTCACCGTAGACCGGGAAGTTTTCGGCGTCGAAATCACGCACGCCATCGAATCCGAACCACTCATCAAAGTCCGGCGTGAGGAAGTCGGCCGCATTTCCGATCATGCCATCACGATCATTGCCACAGGTCCGCTGACCAGCGATGCGTTGGCTGCCGAACTCGCGACGCTCACCGGGTCCGAGCGGCTGTTCTTTTACGACAGCATCAGCCCCATTGTGGACGCGAACACGGTGGATCTATCGATTGCGTTTCGCGCCTCGCGCTACGGCAAATCGCTCGACTGCACCGATGATTACCTGAACTGTCCCTTCGATCGTGATCAGTACGAGCGCTTCGTCGACGCGCTGCTCGCGGCCGAAAGCGTCGAGGCCCATATTCCGAACGACGTCCCGTTTTTCGAAGCCTGCCTGCCCATCGAGGAGATAGCGCGCCGCGGACGCGACACGTTGCGGTTTGGTCCGATGAAACCGATGGGCTTGATCGATCCGCGCACCGGCCATCGGCCCTATGCCGTGGTGCAGTTGCGCCAGGAGAATCTGCGCGCCGACAGCTACAACCTGGTGGGTTTTCAAAATCACTTGAAATTCGGTGAGCAGGCCCGCATCCTACGCATGATTCCCGGCCTGGAGCATGCTGAATTCTTTCGCTTCGGCCAAATGCACCGGAACACGTACATCAACGCTCCCGCGCTGCTTGGGCCAACCCTCGAGCTACGCAGCCGGCCGGCGATCTTGTTCGCGGGACAGATTTCGGGAGTGGAGGGTTACGTGGAATCCATCGCCACTGGACTGGTCGCGGGACGCAATGCCGCCGCCCGTGCCTCGGGTGATGAACCGCGCCCGTTGCCGCGTGAGACGGCGCTCGGATCGCTCTGTCATTACATATCAAGCGCTGATCCGGCCAACTATCAACCCGCCAATATTGCATTCGATTTGCTGCCGCCCCTTGATGAGACTACGCACTCGAAATTGCGGAATGACAAGAAGGCGCGTCATGCCGAAATCTGCCGCCGTGCTCTCGAAAGCATCGAGGAGTATCTGCACGCCCATGTCTGAACTGGAAAGGCAGATCGCGCGGTTTGTCGAAGAGATGAAGCGCAATAACGCCTCGCCGCACACCGTAATGGCGTACCAATCCGACCTGCGACAGTTCCTGGAATATTTTTCTCCACCGGGAGCCGAGCCCCCCGCCCTGGCTCAATTCGACATCCTCAAGATTCGGGAGTGGCTGGCCGACATGTACGACCAGAAGCTGAGCACCATTTCCATCCGCCGCAAGCTTGCCGCCGTGCGCGTATTCTTCCGATTTCTGGTACGCGAGGGGTTGGCGTCCATCAATCCCGCGCGCGTGGTGCGCACACCCAAGGCGTCGAAAACGTTGCCGCAAGTCATGACCGCGGAGCAAACCAACGCTTTGGTCGAGGGTGTGGCCGCGGGTAAACTCGAGCGGCCTTTTCCGGCACGTGACCTCGCAATTTTCGAGCTGCTCTATGGCTGTGGCCTGCGCGTTAGCGAACTGGTGGGTCTGAATCTCGATGATATCGACCGCGCCGAGTGCTGGCTGCGCGTGCGCGGCAAAGGCCGTAAAGAGCGCCAGGTTCCCTTCGGCACCAAAGCCGCGGCAGCGCTCGAACGTTATCTGGGCGAACGCTTAAGTCGGGAAGACGCAATTTTCCTGAATCATCGCGGTGACCGTCTGACGGATCGCGGCGTGCGCGGCATCATCAAACTGTACGCTAGCCTGATCGCGGGCGATTCGTCCATCCACCCGCACAGTTTTCGCCATGCGTTTGCCACACACATGCTGGCCGACGGTGCGGACTTGCGCGCCATTCAAGAGCTGCTGGGCCACGCGCGGTTGTCCACCACACAAAAATATACGCAAGTTTCACTCACTGACCTGATGGCTGTCTACGATCGCTCCCATCCCAAAGCCTGAAGTTGGTCGACGGGAACTCGTCTTCGGTGGAATAGGCATTCCTGCCTGTTTCGGGACTTGGCTTTGTTCGCAAATTTAGAAATTGGGTTCAATTGTAGAGCGCCATCCGTCATTCACGGCCGCCGGGCACCGTCTTGATCAATAGCAGAGGGAGCGATGCGTGGGAGACCGGCGCGTGGACAACGTGCTGGTAATTCATGCGCTTCTAAATTTTCTTGGATTGTGATCGTATGGGCCTCGGCATTGAAGCGTCTGTGGACGATTATGGTTGTTCCAGCATCGACGACACACTCGTTGGTCTGTGCGAGAATCGTCTGATTCCTTGGATCACATGTATGGACCTCGATACCAGTATGGGCGGCAACCAGAGCCGCTTCCCCGAGACGCGCCGCTCGGCCGTCATTGATTTCAATAGCGGCGATCCGGTGCTGCGCGATAGTGCGGCCGACGCCCTGATCTCGGCGTACTGGAAACCGGTTTACAAATACATCCGCGTTCGGTGGAGCCGCTCGAATGAGGATGCCAAGGACCTGACGCAGGCCTTCTTCGCCCGCGCATTCGAAAAAGAATTCTTCTGCGACTACGATCCTCAGAAAGCGCGGTTGCGCACCTATCTGCGAGCCTGTCTCGACGCCTTCCTGGCACGTGAGGACCAGGCTGCCGGCAGGATCAAGCGCGGCGGCGGCGTGCGCACCGTGTCGCTGGATTTTGAAAGCGCCGAAGGCGAGCTCCGGCAGCACGACGTGGCATCGGCCGAGCTGCAGCCGGAAGAATATTTCCACCGCGAATGGGTCCGCAATCTGTTCGCGATGGCCGTCGATGAGCTGAAGCGAGAGTGCGACCAGCACGGCAAACACATTCAGTACCGCGTCTTCGAGAGCTACGATCTTCGTGAAGACGGCGACAAACCGACCTACAGCAGTCTCGCAGCGGAACTCGGCATCTCCACCGCCACCGTCACCAATCACCTTTCGGCCATGCGGCACGCGCTTCGTCAAATGGTGTTGGAGCGGATTCGCGAGACCACGGCTACCGAGAGAGAGTACAAAAGCGAAGTGCGGGCCGTGCTGGGGATCGAGGTGTGAAATGAGCTGGCTGCCCGATTCAGTTGTCGAATACCTGCGCGACGCCGTCACCCTGCCGGATTTCAGCGCCACGCGCTACGAGTTGATCGGCGAGATCGGCCGCGGGGGGATGGGCGACCGTTTACGTGGGCCGCGACGCGCAACTCGACCGCCGCGTTGCGCTGAAAGTCCTCACGGTTGTCGATGGGGACGGGCAGGCGTCCGCGCGCATGGCCGAGGAGGCGCGAATTCTGGCCCGGCTCGAGCACCCGGGCATCGTCCCGGTTCACGATCTGGGCAGGCTGCCGGACGGCCGTATCTTCTACGCCATGAAAATGGTGGAAGGGCAGCGGCTGGACGTGTACGCGCGATCGAGCGCCAACCTCCAGGAAAGGCTGCGCGTTTTCTCTCGTATCTGCGAAGCGGTGGCGTTCGCGCACTCCGAGGGGATCATCCATCGCGATCTCAAGCCGGAAAACATCATGGTCGGGCGGTTCGGCGAGGTGCTGGTACTGGATTGGGGCGTAGCCAAGATTACGGGCATCGCACCGGAGTTCGCGGCGGCCGGCGTCCCTGCGCGCAGTGACACGGTTCGTGGCACCGTCATTGGAACGGCGGATTATATGGCGCCCGAGCAGGCGTCCGGCGACATCAACCAGGTGGACGCACGCAGTGACATCTACGCATTGGGAAGGACACTCGCGGCGCTGGTGGGCGACGCGCGTCCGCCAAAACGCCTGCAGGCGATCTATTGCAAGGCGGCCTCTCCCGATCGCGCACAACGCTACGCGGGCGCCTTCGAGCTTTCCGCCGACATCGAACGCTTCCTGGGCGGCGAACCTGTCCTTGCCTATCACGAGACAGTACTGGAATGCATAGCCCGGCTAATCCACCGTAACCAGGCGCTGGTGCTGTTGGTGGCGGCGTACCTGCTGATGCGGATCGCGCTGTTTTTCTCCACGCGGCGTTAATTAAAAATTAAAGGATTCCCGAGAGACGCGTAATAGAAGGATGCGGCGGCAAAACTGTCATGCGATAAGGAGAGCGTAAATGAACAAGCCAGTATTCGGATTGCTTTTGGGCGGTATTCTGGGGATCTTCGACGGACTGAGCGCCTGGTTCTATCCCGAGGTCCGGACGCAGATCATGGGAATCGTCATTGGTTCAACCTTTAAGGGCCTCATCACAGGGGTCTGCATCGGCTATTTTGCCAAGAAGGTGAATTCTCTTGGTTTGGGAATTCTCTTTGGACTGGGGGTGGGGATGTTTCTGGCATTTCTGGTCGCCGCCATGCCGAACCCGGCTGGTAAGCATTATTACTTCGAGATCATGCTGCCCGGCAGCATCCTCGGGGCGGTGGTCGGTTTCGCCACGCAACGATATAAAGGCGTCAATGTGACCGCCCACGCCTCATCTTGAGTCCTGCATCCCGCACGAAACCGGCCTTCTCATTCCGTCTCGGCGTTGAGAATTGTGGAGAATCAGGCGGTCATCTTTTTCCGGATGACTCCCACCAGTTCCTCTACAGCGCCCGCGCTTTTTTTCAGCAAGCCCTGTTCTTCGGCGCTGAGCTTGATCTGATAAATCTGCTCGATGCCACGCGCCCCGAGCTTCACCGGCACACCCACGAACAGTCCCCGGATACCGTATTCGCCTTCCAGATACGCCGAACACGACAGCACTTTCTTCTTGTCCTTTAGGATGGATTCCGCCATTTCCACCACCGCGGCGGAAGGCGCGTAGTAAGCGCTGCCGGTCTTGAGGTACTTCACAATTTCAGCGCCGCCATTCTGCGTGCGCTCTACGATCCGGTGAATCGTAGGGGCGTCTATCAGTTCGGTCAGCGGAATACCGGAGACTCCGCTCAGCCGGACCAGCGGCACCATGGTATCGCCATGACCGCCCATTACGACGCCCGTAACATTCTCCACCGCGACGTTTAGTTCCTCGGCAATGAAAGTGCGAAAGCGGGCCGAATCCAGCACGCCCGCCATACCGATGACACGGTTCTTGCTGAACTTCGAGTCCATGAACGCCGCCTGACACATGGCATCCAACGGGTTCGTCGATGATCAGTATGCAATTGGGCGAGTACCTGACGCACTGTTCGGTGGCCGTGCGCACCACGTCGAAGTTAGCCAGCAGCAGATCGTCACGGCTCATGCCGGGCTTACGGGGAAACCCCGCGGTGATGATCACCAGGTCCGAGTTCGCCGTGGGCTCGTAATCGTTTGATCCTGTCAATTTGACGTCATAGCCCTGAATGGGACCCGATTGGAGCAAATCCAGCGCTTTGCCCTGAGGCACTCCTTCAATAACGTCCACCAGGGCAACGTCCGCCAGTTCTTTATCGGCAATGCGCAGCGCGCAATTTGCGCCGACGTTTCCGGCACCGACAACCGTCACTTTTTTTCGCAATGGAACGACTCCTCGAGCTGGAATGAGACCCAATTGATCACATGTTCACTTAGCCGCCGGAGCCGGTTTCTCGGCCAGCTCTTTTACATCAGCGGGAACATCGAAGCGGTCCTTGGGAATATCAGCGTTGTACTCGATGCTGTCGATGGTAATGAGAAATTCCTGACCCAGGGTCTTCTGATCGATTTTGTGGGGCGAGAGCAGGCCGTTCTGCGGTTTATAGTCGCTGATCGCGATCTCGACCGGCACTTCGCCCATCGGGCTGGGCAGCAATGTGGTCATCTTTAGCAGCAGATTCGTCTTCTTATCGAAGTATCGCGTCTCGGGCTTGCCGTCGTTGGGCGTCGCCACAACCTTATAGCAAGCCTGATCGCCCACATTCTCGATTCCGGTGGACTCAGCTTGCTTGAAAAGTTTCCGCCAGTTGACGGGCGCATTGAACGCTGCTTCGCGCAACGCAGCCGCGCGCTCATCGCCCTGTTTGATCCGCGGCCCTTGCATGGCGGAACGGGTCCACGCGGTCTGGCCGTCGGTCCCATCCTCGATGGTGCCTATGCCTTCGAGCTCAATAATGGTGTAGGTCTTATTCGGCTCGGCGCGATACGAAGTCGCCGCCCCCTTGACGCCCTTACCCACCAATTCAAAGGTGCCCTTCCAGATTTCGGTGTGTACCTTCTGATAGGCGGCCTTTCCACCGGTAGCCTCGACAAATTTGTCCATGATCTCTTCGCCTTTGGGTAGCGGTTTGTCAGCGGCGGCCAGAGTCCAGCTTGAAGACATCAGGCCGAACGTCAGAACAATCAGCCTGGAGCGACGGTGCGCGGACATGCAATCTCCTTCCGCCGCGTTCTTCGGAGGCATTGCCGAGCACGCGCCGCAGCGGATCACTTCTGTGCGTGAATCCATTCTATCGCGGCCTCCAGCACCGGATCCCGGCCCGCCAGCAGCGCCTCTCGCGTGAGCTTGATTTCGACGTCCGGCAACACTCCAATACCCTCGAGTGATTTGCCGCCCTCGGAGATGTAATTGGCCATCGCGTGTTGAAAACCATCGCCGTTGGGAAGCCGTTCAATGGTGGAGGGAAGCGCAGCCCCGGCGGTGCGTGTTCCAAAAATACGGGCGCGCCCCAGGTCTTTCATGCCACCCGCAAATACTTCGGAAGTAGATCCAGAAGTTTCATCGAGCAAGATGGCGAGCGGCCCATGATACGTCGGATATCGC
Source organism: Acidobacteriota bacterium (assembly GCA_003223115.1). Classification (GTDB taxonomy): domain Bacteria; phylum Acidobacteriota; class Terriglobia; order Bryobacterales; family Bryobacteraceae; genus QHXW01. Next base: position 5,802 of record QHXW01000515.1, on the reverse strand, counting down.
GGATTCACTACGAACTTCAGCGGCGTCTGGCGCGTGTACATGGTGCCCAGCCTCTGGTCTGATTTGTCGATGAACCAACCGGCCATACCCATCGCCATAACTCCGATGCCGCCGGGGTTGCCGCGTAAATCAATCACAATTCCCGTGCACGCTTTGCAGGATTGGACAAAGTCGCCGAACATCGGCATCAGGCGAACCGGATCGAGGAAATAGTTGAAGGTCACATAACCGATGTTGTCGCGAAGTTGGCGCGTCCTGCTCCAGACATACATTGTCGGCAGGTAACCGAAATGTGACGGATTTCCAAACGGCTTGACCTGTGCAAGTTCTTTCTCGACGCGCGTGTTGCCGCCGTCCAGAAATTCGATTCGCACCGTGCTGCCGGTCGTTCCCTGTAGCCTGCGGAGAATCGAACGAGAAAGATAGAGTTCGCGCGTGGTCGAGCCCTTGTACAGCTCGGCGATTTTGCGCAGTGATGTCCCGACTTCCTTGCCGTGTATGCTCAGGATTTCCCAACCCGGGCGTACTCCCTTGGTCCCGGCAGCCGAGCCTTCTTCGATCGAAGTAACGACCGCATGGCCTTCGATCACGCGCACGTCCAGGCCGGCCGTACCGTCTGCGTGTCCGCTGTCTTGCTCGTCGGGTCTTGCATCCAGATCCGAATAAAGATCCGACGGAATGATCTCGAAGTGCGATTTGCCTAATCGCCCCAACAGGTCTCGCATTATGGCGCGCGCGCTTTCCTTGCTATGAGCTTTTTCGATTTGCGGCCGTAGTTCATCGCGGATCGCGGTCCAGTTCAATCCGCCGAACGATGCGTCCCAATAGGTATCGCGTATGGTCGTCCAGACGAACTCGAACGACTGGACATTGAGCTCGACTTCACGCGGTGTGAGGGGGGCGTGCGCGTTCTGAGAGCTTGCGGCTCCGGCCGCTGCAAACAGTCCGGCTGCTCCAAGCAGGAGGTTACACCAGATAACGAATAGAGAGCGGGGCCGGCGTGCGAAGAATGTCAATTTCTGATTCTATAACGCGCGTGCACAGATATTTTCGCGCCCAGCTTCCACTAACGGTTCAGGAGAGCTTGCGGAAGATAAATTCGAAGTTCACGTGGCGCTTTGTGACTGCACAATCGGGAAACCGTAGAATGGAAGCGCCGGGGATTTCCGTGGCTCACAATACGCCGAAAGGTCTTCTCAAAGGCTCCAAACTTACGCGCAGCCACACCACCGTCATTGAGGCGGCTATCCCGGCTGTGAACGCTGCAAAAGAGTCTCCGCGCGTTTCCAAGATTGTCATCGGCGTCATCAAGCCCACGAAGACCGGACAACCACACATCAAATTCACGCCGATTCAGGCCGGGTTGCGGATGCAGGTCCGAGGGAACAATGCTGTCCAAATTTTCTTTGTCTACACCGACCGGCCTGATGATGTGATGCGCGAGATTACCGAGAAATGGGAAGCGCGCTAACTAACTAGGATTCAGCGATCAAGCGGGCGACATCGGCCTCCGTGTAGCCAAGCCGGCGCGACTGCTCACTCGCATACATGAGCTGGGGTCTCGCCATACGCGCAGCGGGCCGGTGGTTACTCACTAATCGAAAGCGACCCTTGTCATTCCAGCCGAGCACAGAAAACCACGCCGGGCCATTGAAAAACGAGGCGGGCGCAGTGTGACCATCGGTGCACTGTATTCGACACTGGACCGGCTCGAGGCCAAGGGATGCCTCACTTCCTGGTTCGCGGATCCAACTGGGGACCGTGGCGGCCGCTCGCGCCGTTATTATCGCGTTCAGCCGCAGGGACTGGAGGCGCTGGCGCGGTCCAAGCAAGTCTTAGACCGAATGTGGAAAGGGGTGCGTCTTGCCTGAACAGCGGCCGCCGCGGATGGCGGAAGCATTTCTCCGGCGGCTCGTGCCGGGACGCGAAGGGGAAATTATTGCCGGCGATCTGCGCGAGGAGTTCGTGGCGCGCCGCACCGGCTGACCGCTCCCGATTCCAGGCAGGATTTCCATTACGCGCTGCGCGTACTGCGGCGCAATCCGGGATATACGCTGACGGCGATGACGTGCCTGGCGCTGGGGATCGGAGTGAACGCCACGGTTTTCAGCATGGTGGATGAGCTGTTCTGGCAGACACTGCCCCTGCCGCAGGCCAATCGTGTGGTGGTGATCGGGCGCCCCGGCCAGGGGTGACTTGCTCCCTATCGCGATTACCTGGAGTTCGAGCGGCGAACTGAGGCGCCAGGCGGGCGGCTGTTTTCTGGTCTGGTGGCGTTCGACGAATTGCCGACTTCGCTCGATAGCGAGGGGCTGAGTCAGATCATCATGGCCCACGCGGTTTCGGCGAACTTTTCTTGATGCATGCGGTCGACACCGGGCGTGCGGAGCGCAACCATCAGCTACACCACCCCGCTGAGCTTTACGGATTCCAAATGCGCGGCTGTGGACCGCACTGGGCGGCCGCAGCGCGCTGGGTCCAACGCCGTGACGCCGGGCTATTTCACAACTATGAGAATTCCGCTGGTACGGGGGCGGGAGTTTGAAGCTACAGACCGGGCCGGATCGCCTCCGGTCGTCATCCTGAACGAGACACTGGCAAGGCGGTATTGGCCGCATGAAGACCCGATCGGGAAGACGGTGTGGCTGGGGTGCGACGTAACACGTCCGCGCATAAAGGCGGAAGTGACGGGGGTAGCGAAGGACGCGAAGTACGGATCACTGGATGAACAGCCGCAGCCGTTTGTCTATAGCCCGTTGGCGCAGGATTGGGTGGGATTTGTGGCGCTGATCGTGGAGACCCCCGGCGATCCTGGGACATTTACGGCGGGATTGCGCGCAATCATGCGCGGTCTCGACCCCAATCTGCGGGTTTACGAGGTGCGCACGCTCGAGGAGTACGCCGCGGATTCGCTGTGGAAGGTGCGCTGGCAGGCTTCTCTGTTGGGCGCGTTCGGGTTGCTCGCGTTGGTCTTGGCCGCGGTGGGGCTTTACGGCGTAGTGGCGTACACGGTAGCGCAGCGGACGCAGGAAATCGGCGTTCGGATGGCGATGGGAGTGCAGCGTGCGGACGTATTGTGGATGGTGCTGGGGCGCGGATTGCGGCTGACGGCGCTGGGAATCGCGATCGGGCTGGTTCTGAGCGCGGCGTCCACCCGGATGCTCGGGTCGCTGTTATATGGGTTGAGCCCGCTTGATCCGGTAGCGTTCGCGGCGGCGGCGCTGGGATGGACCGCGGCCGCAATGCTGGCCAGCTATCTGCCGGCGAGAAGAGCTACGAGGGTGGATCCTGTGACTGCGCTGCGCTGGGAGTGAAGTCTTCAAACGCCATATCACGGGTTCCTCGTCGCTTCGGCGCTTTCTGAATCTCAACAAATTGCCAGCCGAAGCGCCCCTTGATGCAGAGGTTGCCGTGCGTAACGGAGTGGTCTAGGGGTGAAGTGACGCGGACGATCTGGCCGTCCTGCGCGTGAACGGTGAGGTCGCAGCCCACGCCACAGTAAGTATCGGTGCGGGTCTGGCCGGACTCGTCCCACCTGCCCGCCTGACGCATGTCGTATTCACTCTTAAACATCAGTGCGCCGGTGGGACAGACGCCGATGCAGTTTCCACAATAAACACAAGCGGAATCCGGCAGGGGGACATCGTACTCGGTGGCGATGTGAGAAGAGAAGCCTCGTCCGGCAACGGCGATCGCAAAGGTGTTCTGCGCATCCACGCCGCAAGCCTCCACGCACTTGTAGCAGAGAATGCATTTTGCATAATCGCGCACGTAAAGATCGTTATCGATCTTCGGCGGCTGGGCGACGGTGGCGGCGGAGGAGCCGAAACGTTGGGGTCGCGCGCCGTAGCGCTCGACATAGGCCTGTAGTGTAGGAGCGGTCGACACGTCGACCGAGGAAGCCAGGAATTCAAGAACGATGCGCCTGCTGAGCCGGACACGATCGGAATCCGTCTGAATCACCATGCCAGGCTCGACCTTGCGAGAGCAGGCGGGAACCAGCGTGCGTGATCCTTCCAACTCGACAACGCACACACGGCAAACATTCACGGGTGTGAGACTCTCCAGAAAGCAGAGCGTGGGCGTATCGATGTTCAGGCCGCGGGCGGCATCGAGGATCGTCGAGCCCTCGGGAACCGAGACACTTTGGCCATCGATCCGGACTTCGATCTGGCGGCGGGCGAGCGCCGGCGGAGCCTCGGGGACCGGTCCGCGAGGGATAGGAATCAACGGCGATGGCGCCATGGCTTGATCGCTCATGAAAATAAGCTCCATCGATGGAGGGCGGATTCGAGGGCGCTGGATGCGGTCTGACCCAGACCGCAAATGGACGCGTCGCGCATGGCTTGTCCCATTTCTCGCAGGGTGACGATCTCTTCGGCTACGGAGTTCAAAGGACGGCCCTCAATCAGGCGCTCGATCGCCTCCTGCTGGCGAATCGCGCCGACCCGGCAGGGAACGCACTGGCCGCAACTCTCAGCACGAAAGAATGACGCGATCCGGAGAAGAATCTGTTTGAGGCTGACCGTGTCGTCAAACAGCATGATGACCCCGGAGCCGAGCGTCGCACCGATGGCGCGCGTGCCTTCGAATGTGAGTGGGGTGTCGAGTTCCCCGGGAGAAACGAAAGCGCCGGCCGCGCCGCCCAGCAGCACCGCCTGGAGCCGCCCGTTACCTCCGACGCCTCCGGCCAGATCGATCATGCTACGGAGCGTAGCGCCGAAGGGGACCTCGTACACACCTGGACGAACTACGTGGCCGGAAAGGCAAAACAGACGGTATCCCACGGAATTTCCGGCGCCAATGCGCGCGTAAGCAGCGCCGCCGACGCGGATGATTTCCGGAATATTGATGAGCGTCTCGACGTTATTAACAATGGTCGGCTGGCGGAACAAGCCGGCTTCGGTCGGGAAAGGCGGCTTGTTGCGCGGCTCGCCGCGGTAACCCTCAATCGAATTGAACAGCGCGGTCTCTTCGCCACAAATGTACGCGCCCGCGCCTCGGCGCAGCTCGATGTCAAAGCGAAGGCCGCGGCCGAGGATGTTATCGCCCAACAGTCCCTGAGCGCGAGCTTCTTCGATGGCGTGAACCAGCCGGTCAGTGGCCAGCGGATACTCGCCGCGAATGTAGATGTAGCCCTGTTGCGCACCGCCGGCCAAGGCGGCGATCGTCATGCCCTCGAGGATGGCAAACGGATCTCCCTCCATCACGACGCGGTCTTTGAAAGTTCCGGGCTCGGATTCATCTGCATTGCAGATGACGTAGTGAGTGCGTCCGAGATGGCGTTGCTTATGGAGCGCTTCCCACTTCTTGCCCGTCGGGAAAGCAGCGCCACCGCGACCGAGCAGCCGCGATTCGATCACTTCTTTGATTATGTTCTCGGGTCCCAGATCGAAAGCCTGGCGCAGGGCTTCGTATCCATCGAGCCGTCGATAGTCGTTGAGGCTCGACGGATCCACCTTCCCGACGCGACGCAGTAAGCGAAGTTGCGGCTGGCTGGCCTGGGGGACGGAGCGCGTGCTCAGAACATCGGGCTTGGCAGGCAGGCGGCCGTCTGCGGCATCGCGCACCAAAGCTCCGAGAACGTAGGGCTCCGCCGGAGCCAGTACGGTTTCTCGTGGCGTTTCGCCGGCCGCGCTGACTAAAGCTGCCGGCGCGCGCTCGCACAAACCCAGACACGGGCTGCGGAGCCAAGTCGCACGGCCGCCTGCGCAGGGTGTGCCCTCCGGCCCTAGCTGGCTCTCAAGTTCGGCGCAAAGCGCGCCAGCGCCGCGGATGATGCATCCGATGTCGTCGCAGACG
>QHXW01000514.1 GCA_003223115.1 Acidobacteriota bacterium | reverse complement strand
CACCGAGATGGTGATGCCGGGCGACAACGTGGGCCTGACCGTGGAGCTGATCACGCCGGTGGCCATGGACAAAGGGCTGCGATTCGCGATCCGCGAGGGCGGCCGCACGGTGGGCGCGGGCACGGTAACGGAGATTGTGCAGTAAGGATCGGGAACGCCTGGCCTGCGGGCGAGGCGGAGTGCCGGTCCGGTAAGGAAAGCATGGCACTCAGAGAACGCATTCGCATACGCCTGAAAGCGTACGATCATCGGGTGCTCGACCAGTCGACGACCGAAATCGTCGATACCGCCAAAAGAACGGGTGCCAGCGTGGCCGGTCCTATCCCGTTGCCGACGGCGCGCACCGTGACCACGGTGCTGCGGTCGCCGCACGTCGATAAAAAATCGCGGGAGCAGTTCGAGATCCGCACGCACAAGCGTCTACTCGATATTCTCGAGCCGACGCAGCAGACCGTCGATGCCCTGATGAAGCTCGATTTGCCGGCGGGCGTGGATGTAGAGATCAAAGCGTTTGGGAAGGATCACAAGTGATGAGGTGCTAGATGTTAGGCGCCGGGTGTTAGGGAGGTTCGAATCGCGTGAGTGTGCTGCTCCTCCTAACACCTCAAACTTAGAACCTAGCACCTGAGGTTTTTATGAGTCCAGGAATCCTAGGCAAGAAAATCGGAATGACCCAGGTGTTCCGGTCCGACGGACAGGCCGTGCCGGTCACGCTGCTGAAGGCCGGGCCCTGCCTGGTAGTGCAACGCAAGACGCCATCTATCGACGGATATGACGCCGTGCAACTTGGCTTCGTCGAGTTCGTCAAGGCTGCGCGTATCAACAAGCCGCTCACGGGACACTTGAAGAAGGCCGGAGTGGAAGGCGCCAGGTTTGTCCGCGAACTGCGGATGCGTCCCGGCGACGATGATCTGAAGCCGGGCGATAAGGTGCTCATCGACCAGTTCAAGCCCAAAGACAAGGTGGACGTCATTGGAGTGAGTAAGGGCCGCGGTTTCGCGGGCCTGGTCAAGCGCCATCACTTCCGCGGTGGCGCGGCCACGCACGGCTCGATGTTCCACCGCGCTCCGGGTTCTATCGGAGCCTCCAGCTTCCCTTCCCGTGTTCTGCCCGGCATGCGGATGGCGGGCCACATGGGCGATGCGCGAGTCACGGTGCGGAACCTCGAGATCATCGACGTGGATACAGAGGACAACGTGCTGGTGGTGAAGGGCGCCGTGCCAGGGCCGAACGGCGGCTACGTGGTCGTGCGCAGGGCCAAGAGGTAATCAGCGATGCCGAAGGTGGATATCGTCGATTTGAACAACCGGAAGGTCGGGGAACTCGACCTGGCCGATGTGGTGTTCGGCGCCGAGGTCAACGAGAACCTGCTGTACGAAGCCGTGCGGCATTATCAGGCCGTGCAGCGGGCAGGCACGCATAAGACCAAGGTAAGGTCCGAGGTCGCGGGCTCCGGCAAGAAACTCTGGAAACAAAAAGGCACGGGTCGGGCGCGCATGGGCTCCATCCGCTCGCCCCTATGGCGGCACGGCGGCACGGTGCACGGCCCGGTTCCCCGCAGTTATGCCTACAAGCTGCCGCGCAAGATGATCCTAGGCGCGCTGCGGTCGGCGTTGTCCGCAAAATTGCGCGACGGCGAGTTGACCGTGGTGCAGACCTTTTCGCTGCCGGACCACAAGAGCAAGACCATACGCGCCACGCTCGAACGCCTGGAAGCCAGAAAAAAAGTGCTGCTGGTTGAAAACGATGACAATCGCAACCTGTCGCTCGGCTCGCGCAATCTCGCGGGCGTGACGCTGGTGAAGAGCCGAGAGGTCAACGCCTATCATCTGCTGGGACACGACCGCGTGGTGCTCTCGCAATCGGCTGCGTTGAAACTTTCGGAGGCTCTGGGCTCATGACCATTCATGACATCATCCGGCGTCCGCTGGTGACTGAAAAAGGCGTGGGCAAGAAAGAAACCGAGAACACGCTTTGCTTCGAGGTTGCGCCGAACGCCAACAAGGTGCAGGTGAAGGCCGCGGTCGAAAGATTGTTCAAGGTCAAAGTGGAGGATGTGCGGACGTGCACCTTCGAAGGCAAAATGCGACGGCGCGGCCGCTTTGCCGGATACCGTTCCGACTGGAAGAAAGCCTACGTGCGTCTGAAGCCCGGCGAAAAGCTGCCGGATTGGGCGGAGATTTCGTGAGATGCCGATAAAATCTTATAAACCCGTAACCCCCACACGCCGGTTTCAAACGGTGGTTTCGAGGGAAGACATCACCAAAGACCGGCCGGAAAAGTCGCTGATCGAGTCCAAGCAGAGCACCGGCGGACGAAACAATCGGGGGCGCATTACCTCGCGGTTCCGGGGCGGCGGGCACAAGAAGAATTACCGGGCACTCGATTTCAAACGCGACAAGTACGGCGTGCCGGCCACGGTAGCCGCGGTCGAGTATGATCCGAACCGCTCGGCCCGGATTGCACTCTTGCATTACAAAGACGGGGAAAAACGATACATCCTGCAACCGGACGGCTTGATGGTCGGGATGACGGTAATGTCCGGACCAGAGGCCGACATTCTGCTGGGCAATTCCCTGCCGCTCAAGAATATTCCGGCCGGCTCCGTCGTACACAACATTGAGCTGCGGCCGGGTAAGGGCGGCCAGATGGCGCGCTCGGCGGGATCGCAGGCCCAGTTGGTTTCGAAAGAAGGCGACATCGCGCTGCTGAAATTGCCCTCGGGTGAAGTGCGGCGCGTGCAGCTCGAGTGCATGGCCACCATGGGCCAGGTGGGCAATGTGGATCACGAGAATGTTTCGCTAGGCAAAGCGGGACGCAAGCGCTGGCTCGGCAAGATGCCGCATAATCGCGGCGTTTCCATGAATCCGGTGGACCATCCGCATGGCGGCGGCGAAGGCAAGACATCGGGTGGACGCCATCCGGTGACACCCTGGGGGCAGCCCACGCGAGGGTTCAAGACCCGCAACAACAAGCGCACCAACAAGTGGATTGTGACCCGGAGGCCGAAGTAAGAATTGACGCGGAAACGCGGAAACGCGCGGACGCGGAGAACCGAAGAGGAATATGGGCCGTTCCGTTAAAAAAGGGCCGTTTACAGACGGCCATCTGGAAAAGAAACTCGACGCGTTGAACACCACAAACGAAAAGAAGGTGATCCGCACATGGTCTCGCCGTTCGACCATTCTGCCCGAGTTCGTGGGTCACACCATTGCCGTGCACAACGGCAAGAAATTCATCCCGGTGTATATCACCGAGAACATGGTGGGGCACAAGCTGGGCGAGTTCTCGCCAACCCGCCAATTCAAGGGACACTCGGTGAAAGCCGCGGCGGCGCCGACAGGACCGGGCACTGAAAAGACGGCCAAGCCGGCGTAGCGCGCAACCGGACAAGACGGCATGATCAGAGGAATTTGAACATGGAAGCCAAGGCAGAAGCGCGATACATTCGGATCTCACCGCAAAAGGCGCGGCTGGTGGTGGATTTGATTCGCGGCCAGCAGGCCGGCCAGGCGATTACCACGCTGCGCACCACCAATAAACGCATCGCACCGACGGTGGAGAAGGTGCTGAAATCGGCCATCGCCAACGCGCAAAACCGCTCCGACGACGTCGATGTCGACCGTTTGTTTGTGTCGGAAGCGTATGTCAACGAAGGACCGCGCATGAAGCGCGTGCGGCCGGCGCCCATGGGACGCGCCTACCGGTACCAGCGCCGCATGGCGCATATCGTCATCAGAGTGGCGGAGAAAGAAGCGTAGATGGGACAGAAAGTACATCCGTACGGCTTTCGACTGGGATTTAACAAGCCCTGGCGGTCGCGCTGGTTTGCGAAGCAAGCGTACGCGAAGCTGCTGCAGGAAGATCTGGAGCTCAAAGCGGATCTGCGCGAGCGGCTGAAGTCCGCCGGACTCAGCTCTATTGAGGTGGACCGGCCCGGCAACAAGTTGCGCATCACCATTCGCACTTCGCGGCCCGGCATCATCATTGGCCGCAAGGGCGCTGAAATCGAAAAGCTCAAGCAGGACCTGGCCAAGCGCACCAAGCGCGAAGTCTTCATCGACATTCAGGAAGTGCACCGGCCGGAGCTGGACGCACAACTGGTGTCGGAATCGATCGGGCTGCAGCTCGAGAAACGCGTGGCTTTCCGGCGTGCCATGCGCAAGGCGGTGGATTCGGCGCTGCGTTTTGGATGCAAGGGAATTAAAGTGCGCGTGTCGGGGCGGCTGAACGGGGCTGAAATCGCCCGCAGCGAATGGTACCTGCAGGGCCAGTTGCCATTGCACACCCTGCGCGCCGACATTGATTACGGATTTTCTGAAGCGCGCACCACGTATGGCGTGATCGGGGTCAAAACCTGGCTTTATAAAGGCGAGATTCTGGACTCGAAGACGCGCCGCAGCGGGTTGTCGTCGGAACCGGAACCACGGCGCATGGAACCTCGGCGTGAGCAGCGAAGGCGCGAGCCGCAGCCGGCTGCGCCGCCGGCGGCCTCACAGGAAACCGGAGGGCCCGCTGTACAAGCTCCGCCGTCCGATCTGCCACGCCCGGCCCGCACCGGAGGCCCGCTCATGCCGCCTCTGATGCCGCCGCAACCGGCCTGGAAACAGGAAGCACGCAGCGAAACGCTGCCGGCGGAACACACCGAGCATAAACCAGCCGAAGCAGCGCCCGAGACTAAACCCGAAGACCAGAACAAGGGCTAGAGGAATAACCGCATGTTGATGCCGAAGAAAGTCAAATATAGAAAGCAGCAGCGCGGGCGTATGACCGGCAAAGCCTGGCGTGGTTCCACGCTGGCCTTCGGTGACGTGGGTCTCAAGGCGCTCGAGTGCGGCTGGATCACGGACCGGCAGATTGAAGCCGCGCGCGTGGCCATGACGCGCTTTATCAAGCGCGGAGGCAAAGTTTGGATCCGTTTGTTCCCGGATAAACCGATTACTAAAAAACCCGCCGAAACGCGCATGGGAAAAGGTAAAGGAGCGCCCGAACAGTGGGTGGCCGTGATCCGTCCGGGCAAGATTTTATTTGAAATGGAAGGCGTGGCGCCAGAAATCGCGGCCCAGGCTATGCGGCTGGCGGCGCACAAGCTCCCGATGAGGTCCAAGCTGGTGACCCGCGACATGATCGTGGAGTAGCGGAGTAGAGGAAAGCAATGAGATCGCAAAAACTGCGCGACCTGGATAGTCCGGAACTCCAGACGCAATTGCGCGACATCGAAGAGCAGATGTTCCGGCTGCGCCTGCAGATGTCCATGGGACAGATGGAGGGTCTGAAAAAGGCTCGCGCCATGAGAAAAAATCGCGCGCGCATTTTCACCATCCTGCGGGAGCGCGAGCTGGCTGCACAGACGCCGACGGAGGGGAAGCGTTAGAGTATGGCCGAAGAAAAGCAGGGCCACAAGAATGAAAAGGTGGGCCAAGTGGTCTCTGCCAAAATGCAGAAGACCATCGTGGTGGAAGTGAACCGCCGGGTGCCCCACCCGCTTTACAAGCGCATCATCACCAAGCGCAAGAAGTTTTATGTCCACGACGAGGACGGCACGGCCCAGGCGGGCGACGTGGTGCGCATCATCGAATGCCGCCCGCTGAGCCGGCTGAAGCGCTGGCGGCTCGGCGAGGTGATCCGGCGCGCCGCGCAGGTGGAGACCCAGCCCGAAGAGCTGGACGTGAAGATCTAGACAGGTGTTAGGTGCCAAGTCCGGGTGTTAGGTGTTCGTTTTCGGCTTGCTGACACCTAGAACCTGGAACCTAACATCTCGGCGAGCGACGTAAGGAGCGAGCGACTTATGATTGGCATGCGAACCATACTCGAGGTGGCCGATAACAGCGGCGCACGCAGGTTGCAGTGTATCCTGCCCCGCGGCGGAGATCTCGGCCTGCGAGCGGGGCTCGGCGACGTTGTGACCGCCAGTGTGAAAGAAGCCGCGCCAGACTCGGCCATCAAGAAAGGTAAGGTCGTGCGTTGTGTGATCGTCCGCATGCGCAAAGAGACGCGCCGTAAAGACGGGACGTATATTCGATTCGATTCCAATGCCGCCGTGCTCATCAGCGACACCGGCGACCCGGTGGGGACCCGCGTGTTCGGGCCGGTAGCGCGTGAATTAAGGGACAAGAGGTTTATGAAAATCGTTTCTCTGGCGCCGGAGGTGATCTGATGGCCCGGGCGCGACGCAAGCCGGCCGAGCCGGTGCGGATTCAGCTCAAGAAGAACGACCAGGTGAAAGTGATTGCCGGCCGCGATAAAGGCAAGACCGGGCGCGTGCTCAGCTTCGACCCGAGAACGGGGAAAATCCTGGTGGAGCACATCGGCATCATCAAGCGCCACACACGGCCCAACCCGGCCAAGCAGATCAAGGGTGGCATCGCGGAGCGGGAGAGCCCCATTGCGGTTTCGAACGTGATGATCCTGTGCTCGCAATGCGGGCCGGCCCGAATCGGACATCACGTCGAGAATTTGCCCGGAGGCGGTGTCCGTCGCAGCCGGATCTGCCGCAAATGCGGCCAGTCGTTGGACAAGAAATGACGCAATCGTTATGGCAGCGAGACTGAAGGAATTTTATTGCAAGAACGTGGTCCCGGCTCTCACCAAAGAGTTCGGCTACAAGAATGTCATGGCCGTGCCTAAGCTCGAAAAGATTGCAGTCAATATCGGGCTTGGCGAGGCCACCCAGAATGCAAAGCTCATGGACGGTGCGGTCAACGAACTGGGCCAGATTGCCGGTCAGCGGCCGGTGATCACCAAGGCGCGCAAGTCGATTGCGGCTTTCAAGCTGCGCGAGGGCATGTCAATCGGCTGCATGGTGACGCTGCGCGGCGATCGAATGTACGAGTTTTTTGACCGCCTGGTGAACGTGGCGCTGCCTCGCGTGCGCGACTTTCGTGGCGTTTCGACCAAGTCGTTCGACGGGCGCGGCAATTACACCTTGGGCATCAAGGAACAGCTGATCTTTCCTGAAATCGATTACGCCAAAGTCGAGAAGACCAAGGGCATGAATATTTCCATCACCACCACGGCCCGGACTGATGCCGAAGGTGTGGCGCTGCTGAAGGCTATGGGAATGCCGTTCCGGCAGTAGGGCGAGGAGAAAGCGAAGCGAATGGCAACAACTGCAAGAAAAGCAAAACACGCAAAATCAACCAAAGGCCTGGCCCGCGACCGAGCCGAGCATAAAAAAACACCCATGCTCTCGGTCCGCCACCGCAACCGCTGCTGGCGCTGTGGGCGTCCACGTGGATTTCTGAGGAAGTTCGGCGTGTGCCGTCTGTGTTTCCGGCAGCTCGCGCTGAACGGCGAGATCCCCGGCGTGATTAAGGCCAGTTGGTAAGGAGGTCGAATGACGAACGATCCCATTAGCGACATGCTGACGCGGGTGCGCAACGCCATGGCGGCGCGGCATCCCAAGGTTGACGTGCCGGCCTCCAGGCTGAAGGCGGAAGTAGCCCGTATCTTGAAAGAGGAAGGTTACATCGCCAATTATAAGGTGGCCGAGGAAGGCGCTAAAAAGACCATCAAGATTTATCTGAAATACTCGGCGGGCAATGCGTCAGTCATCACCCGCATCGAGCGCGTGTCGCGCCCCGGTTGCCGCGTGTACGTGGGGCACGAGGATATTCCTCGCGTTCAGGGCGGACTGGGAATCAATATCCTGACCACGCCGCGTGGAGTGATGACCGGACGCGAGGCGCGCAAGGAAGGCGTCGGGGGCGAGCTGCTGTGCCAAATCTGGTAGGAGCCGGGAGCATGCCGGCTTCTGCCGCCTGACTAAGTTGGAATATTATGTCTCGAATTGGAAAAAAATCGATCCCGCTGCCCAAAGGCGTGAAGGTGACGATCGGCGCAGAATTACACGTGGAAGGCCCCAAGGGCAAGCTCAATGTGCCCATTCCACCAGGTATAAAAGTGACCCAGGTGGACAGCAATCTGGAGCTTTCGCGCGAGAACGACAGTTACGCGCCTCTGCATGGCTTAACACGAGCCTTGGCGGCGAATGCCGTGAACGGGGTGGCGAGCGCGTTCATTAAAGAGCTGGACATTGTGGGCATTGGCTACCGTGCCGACGTCAAGGGCCGCGTAGCCACGTTCACACTGGGTTATTCGCATCCAATCGAGGTTCTACTGCCTGACAGTGTGGACCTCAAGATCGACAAACAGACACACCTGGTGCTGTCGAGCTATGACAAACAGATGCTCGGCCAGGTGGCAGCCGATATTCGCTCGCTGCGCAAACCCGACCCGTACAAGAACAAGGGCATCCGGTACACCGGCGAGGTGCTCCGCAAGAAGGTCGGCAAAACCGGTGCAGGGCCGAAGGCATGATCCAGAGAATTTCTAAGAACGAAATCCGCGGGCGCATCCACACCCGCATTCGTCACCGGGTGCGCGGCACGGCAGAGCGGCCCCGGCTGGCTGTGTATCGCAGCCTGGGACACATCTACGCGCAGCTCATTGATGACATGCAGGGCCAGACTTTGGTGGCTGCCGCATCGAGCGAAAAAGCTATGCGCGCTGCTGCCGCTGAGGCTGCTAAGGGTGCCGCCGCCAAGGCTGAGGCTGCCAAGGTCTCCGCTGCGAAAAGCGCTGCAGCGGAGACCGCCAAACCGGAGACCGACAAGGCGGAGACTGCCAAGCGTGGCGCCGCTGCCAAGAGTGCCGGCGCGGAGGCTTCCAAGATTGCCGCTCCTGAAAAGGCCGCGAAAGCCGGCGCTACCGAAAAGGGCGCCAAGGGCAAAGGCCCGAAGACGGGCACTGCGAAAGTCAGCGGAGGCAATCTGGCCGGTGCACAGCTCATCGGCAAGACCATTGCGGATCGTGCCAAACAGAAAGGCATCAAGAAGGTGGTTTTCGATCGCGGCGGCTATTTGTATCACGGACGGATCAAGGCGCTGGCCGACGCGGCGCGCGAAGCAGGACTGGAGTTCTAGATGGCAGCAACGGTAACAAAACGGATTGATCCGCAGACGCTCAATCTGAAGGAACAAGTGGTTTCGATCAACCGCGTCACCAAGGTCGTCAAAGGCGGTAAGAACCTGAGTTTCTCGGCCCTGGTGGTAGTCGGCGATTCTTCCGCCAAGGTGGTTGGCTTCGGCGTGGGCAAGGCCAAGGAAGTGCCCTCAGCCATTCGCAAAGGCATCGAAGCGGCGAAGAAAAATCTACGAAAAATCCACATGCTCCAGACCACCATTCCGCATCAGGTGCTGGGCCGATTCGGAAGCGGCATGGTGCTGCTCAAGCCGGCGCCCGAAGGCACTGGCGTCATTGCGGGCGGACCCGTCCGGGCGGTGATCCAGGCTGCGGGCATTCCGAATGTGCTGACGAAATCCATCGGCTCGCACAATCCGCACAACGTGGTGAAAGCCACCATCAATGCTTTGGAACAACTGCGCGACAGGAACGTAGTAGCCGAGATGAGAGGCGTAGCGGTAGATAAACTATAACCAAACGACAGATGAACACAGAGACACCGGGATCGGCGAGTTTGAGGATTGCATTCGTGTTCATCCGTGTTGATCCGTGGTTGCAAAGGTATTATGGACAGCAAGATTAAAATCAAGCTTGTGCGCAGCCCGATTTGCGCCCCCGAAAAACACAAGAAAATCGTGCGTGGTCTGGGCTTGCGCAAGCTGAACCAGGTGGTCGAACGTCCCGATACCCCCGGCTTCCGGGGTATGGTGCTGAAGATTCCGCATTTGCTGGCGGTGGTGGAGTAGATCGCAATGAATCTGAGTCAACTCAAGCCCCCAGCGGGGCAGCGACATCATAAAAAGCGCGTGGGCCGTGGCATGGGATCCGGGCTCGGTAAAACGTCGGGCAAGGGCAGCAAGGGCCAGCGCGCCATCTCCGGCTTCAGCCTGATGCGCGGCTTTGAGGGCGGCCAGATGCCGCTCCACCGGCGCCTGCCCAAACGCGGTTTCACGAATATTTTCAAGAAACGCTATGCCGTGGTGAACCTGGGCAGGCTCGAAAAGCTGGAGGGCGACAACTTCTCGCCCGATCGCTTTCTGGAACTCGGCCTGATCAACAAGCTCGGCGACGGTCTCAAGGTCTTGGGCTCAGGCGAGCTGACGCGTAAACTGCGCATCGAAGCGCACTTGTTTTCGAAATCCGCGGCCGAAAAGATCCGCGCGGCCGGTGGAGAGGCTGTAGTGATTGGAGCGGTGCCCAAAGCGTAGAATTGCTGAGGCTGTGTCATGAAATTTTTGGAAGCTCTGGCGAATATTTTCCACATTCCCGACCTGCGCAAGCGGGTCCTGTTCACTCTCGGAATGCTGGCGGCCTACCGGCTGGGCAGTTTTATTCCCACTCCGGGTATCAACATGATACGCTGGCAGGAATTCTTCTCCCGGAACCAGGGCACCATCTTCGGATTCTTCGACCTGTTTTCGGGGGGGAACATCCGGAAGCTCACCATCTTCGCGTTGGGCATCATGCCCTACATCACCGCGTCGATCATTCTCCAACTGCTGACCGTCGTTATTCCCACTCTTGAAAAGCTGCAGAAAGAAGGCGAACTGGGCCGGCGTAAGATCACGCAGTGGACCCGGTATCTCACCATCTTTCTCGCCGTGATGCAGTCGTTCGGCATTGCCACCGGGTTGCAGGCGATGGAAGGCAACATCGTGTTGAATCCCGGCATCGGATTCGTGCTGTTGACCATCATTTCGCTCACCACCGGAACGGCCTTCATCATGTGGCTGGGCGAGCAGATCAGCGATCGCGGTATCGGCAACGGCATGTCGCTCATCATCTTCGCCGGCATCGTGGTGGGACTGCCGAACGCCATCAGCAACATCTACACCAACGTCTTCGTCACCAAGGAATGGGGCCCCATTACGCTGGCGCTGATCCTGTTGATGATGATTGCGGTGGTGGCCTTCATTGTGCTGGTCGAGCGCGGAGAGCGCCGCATCCCGGTGCAGTACGCCAAGCGCGTGGTCGGCCGGCGCGTGATGGGCGGTCAATCCACACATATGCCGCTCAAGGTGAATGCGGGCGGCGTGATCCCGGTGATTTTCGCCTCCTCGATTCTGGCCTTCCCACAGACCTTGCGTGGGCTGCCGTTCGTGCACAACAGCCCCTGGCTGAGCGGCATGCTGCAAGCTATACAGCACGGTGAACCACTCTACGTGGTGCTGTTCGTCCTGGGGATCATTTTCTTCTGCTTCTTCTACGTGTCCATTATTTTCAATCCCAACGAAGCGGCGGATAACATGCGGAAATACGGCGGATTTATTCCCGGCATCCGGCCCGGCCGGAACACCGCCGAGTACATGAACAACATCCTCACAAAGATCACGGTCGTGGGTGGAATTTACCTGTCGATCCTCTGCATCATCCCCGACATCATGATCTCCGGAATTCACCTGCAACATTTGCCCCTGGTCGGCAACTGGATTGATCTGTACTTCCCGCGATTCCTGCTGGAAGGTTTGAACGTGCAGTTTTATTTCGGCGGAACATCGCTTCTGATCGTGGTCGGCGTGGCCATGGATACCGTCAACCAGATTGAAGCGCAGTTGATCATGCGCCATTACGAGGGCTTCACGCCGCGCGCGGGCCGCATTCGTGGACGGCGCACCACCTTCTAAGGAACAGGGACGGAATTCTTGAGGTCAGCGAAAAGTGAGCGCATGCCGGATCAACGGCTCCGACCCTCATTTGTGAACGCGAGGCCTCTGGCCCTGGTTCTGTTCGGCCCTCCTGGCTCGGGGAAAGGAACGCAATCCAAACTGCTGATGAAAGAGTTCGGGATTCCGCAGATTTCGACCGGGGATATGCTGCGCTCTCATGTCCGCAGCGGAAATGCGCTGGGCGCCGCCGTTGAGGCCAAAATGAAAGCCGGCGTATTGGTTAAGGATGACGTGGTCAACCGCTTGGTCGAGGAGCGGCTCAAGCAGCCCGATTGCGAGCGTGGATTCATTTTGGACGGCTACCCGCGCACCCGGACCCAGGCGGAGGCGCTCTGCTCGCTGCTGATCGCGCGCGGGTTCGACTATGTGGTGGTTCACCTCCTGGTGGATTACAATGTAATTATTGCCCGCCTGACCGGTCGCAGACAGTGTCCCGTGTGCGGAACACTGTACAACGCTATTTCCAGGCCACCTAAAGTGCCGGGTGTGTGTGATGTGGAAGGAGCGCAGTTGATTGTACGCGAGGATGATCGTGAAGCGGTCGTCCGGGAACGGCTGGATGCGTATCAAAATCAGACCCGTCCGCTGATTGAGTATTTTAAGGAAAAAGGCAGGAGCCTTTTTGAGATTGACGCCAGCCACGATCCTCCGGAGGCGGTGTTCCGGAAAATCGAGGGGCTGCTCCAGAAGCAATGATCATTCGCAAGACAGCCGCAGAACTCGAAAAAATGCGGAGTAGCGGGCTTCTGGTTTACGAGATCCTGAAGAAACTGGGCGACATGGTTTCTGAAGGAGTGAGCACGTACGACCTGGAAGCGGCGGCCGAGAAAATGATCGCCGACGCGGGGGCGCGGCCGGCTTTCAAAGGCTATTTTGTTCCGGCGGCGGGCGAGCGCTATAAGTATGTGCTGTGTACGTCAATCAATCAGGAGATCGTGCACGGAATGCCATCGTCCAAACGCACGCTGAAAAAGGGCGATATCGTCTCGATTGACACCGGAGTCGAGTTGAACGGTTACTACGGCGATTCGGCCGTGACAGTGCCGGTGGGCGAGGTGAGCGAAGAGACCGGGCGTCTGCTGCGTGTTACTCAGGAATCGCTCGAGTTGGCGATCGAGCAGGTGCGTGCCGGTAACCGGCTTTATGATGTCTGCGGAACAGTAGAACGTCACGTGACTTCGAACGGGTTTTCGGTCGTACGTGAGTACGTGGGACACGGGATTGGAACGCAGCTCCATGAGGAGCCGCAGATACCGAATTACGTGGACCGCAAGAACGAGAATCCGCGGCTGAAAGAGGGCATGGTGCTGGCGATTGAGCCCATGGTGAACGCCGGCCAGCCGGACACCAGAGTGCTGGGCGACAAATGGACGGCGGTCACCAAAGACGGAGCCTATTCAGCGCACTTCGAGCACTGCGTTGCCGTAACATCGAACGGGCCGTGGGTGTTGACGCGCCCCTGAGAAGGAGCCGGTGTCAGGTTTGAAGTGCCAGGGGTCGGTGGTGGAGGAGTTGCCGCAACTGGTGTTCAGGATCGATCTGGGAAAAGGACGCCAGGTGCTGGCCCATACCGCCGGCATGAAGGAACGGAATTTCGTCCGGCTTCTGCCGGGCGACAAAGTTGAAGTGGAGTTGGCCCCGCGGGACGCGACGCGCGGAAAGATTTTGAAGAAGCTGTAGCAGGCGTTCCTGCCGGCCGATTGCGAGAAGGACGAAACGGCATCATGAAGGTACGAGCCTCGGTCAAGAAGATTTGTGATAAGTGCAAGGTGATCCACCGCCAAGGTGTGGTGCGGGTCATCTGCATCAACCCGAAACATAAGCAGCGCCAGGGATAGGAGACGATATGGCACGTATTGCGGGCGTGGATCTACCGCCCAAGAAAAGATCGGAAATCGGACTGACATACATTTACGGCGTGGGCCGCAGCCGTTCGCGTTCCCTGCTCTACCGGGCCGGCATCGAGTTCGACAAGAAGATCGGCGATCTCACTGAAGACGAGATCAACAAGGTGCGCCAGATCCTGGAAGAAGAGGGCGCGGTCGAAGGCGATCTGCGCAAGGAAGTCTCGATGAATATCAAACGGCACATCGAGATGGGTTCGTATCGCGGGATGAGGCACCGCCGCGGTTTGCCCGTGCGCGGACAGCGGACGCACACCAATGCGCGCACCCGGAAGGGTCCACGGCGCGGCACCATCGCAAACAAGAAGAAAGCCGCCGCGAAGACGTAAGCTGCAGACGATAAAACTATGGCGAAAGCACCGGCCAAACCGACTAAGAAAAAGACCTTCAAGAAAAAGGAAAAGCGCGTGGTCCACGTGGGCATCGTGCATATCCAGGCGACCTTCAACAATACGATCGTCACCATCGCCGATCAGGAGGGTGGAACCATCGCCTGGTCGAGTGCCGGGTCGCTGGGCTTTCGCGGATCGCGCAAGGGTACGCCGTTTGCCGCCCAGCAGGCTGCGCTTACGGCCGCGAATAAAGCCATCGAGAGCGGAATGCGCACGGTGGAAGTGCGCGTCAGCGGCCCCGGCTCCGGGCGCGAATCAGCGGTGCGCGCGCTGGCAACCGCGGGGATCGAAGTCCGCAATATCAAGGACGTGACGCCTATCCCGCACAATGGCTGCCGGCCGCCGAAGAAGCGAAGAGTTTGAGAAAGGCAGGTGCCAGGTTCTAGGTGTGAGCTATTAGGTTACTTGGATTTTACTGACAATGGCACCTAACACCTGACAGCTCGTTTTTTGGGTTTGCTCACACCTAGCACCTGAAACCTGATTTTGTGAAGCAGGATGAAGGCCCGTGCCGGGCTGTAAACTGCACCTGAAGAACGAAAGGTAGGAGAGCAATTGGCACGTTATCGAGGCCCTGTCTGCCGGCTTTGCCGGCGCGAGGGCATGAAACTATTTTTGAAAGGTGAGCGCTGCCACAGCGAGAAGTGCGCGATTGAAAAACGCAACTTCGTTCCCGGGCAGCATGGAAAAGATCGTAAGAGCAAGCTGGTGGGCTATGGCCTTCAGCTTCGTGAAAAGCAGAAGACCCGCCGCGTCTACGGACTTCTCGAGACCCAGTTTCGCAACAATTTCGAGAAAGCCGCGCTGCAAAAAGGCATTACGGGCGAAAACCTGCTGAACGGACTGGAACGCCGGCTCGACAGCGTAATCTACCGGATGGGCTTCGGTACCAGCCGCGCGCAGTCCCGGCAGATCGTGCGTCACGGCCATATCGAGGTCAACGGCCGCAAGGTCAATATACCGTCGTTTCAAGTGAAAGCAGGCGACCTGGTGAAGGTGCGCGAATCCAGCCGCAACCACCCGACTATTCTGTCTGCGCGTGATGCCACAGCTCATGCGCCCTCGCCTTCATGGATCGAAGTGGATCGGGAAAATTTAAGCGCCAAGATTATCGGCTTGCCGAAGCGTGACGAACTGGTGCAGATTCCCATCAACGAGCAGCTCATTGTGGAGCTGTACTCAAAGTCAACCTAACCACGGATGAACACGGATAAACACAGATCAATCGGTTTTTTAATCTTTGTGTATCTGTGCATGCCTGCGGTTCAACCCGTTTTTGAGGAATAAACAATGTTCAAGGGCTTTCAGAAACCCAAACGATTAGTCGCTAATACCGAAACTCTCACCGACAGGTTCGGCCAATTCACGGCCCAGCCATTCCAGCGCGGCTTCGGAACTACTATCGGCAACGGCCTGAGGCGCGTGCTACTCAGCTCCATTGAAGGCGCGGCCATTACCGCCGTGCGCATCGAAGGCGTGGAGCATGAGTTCAGTCCCATTCCGGGTGTGGTCGAGGACGCCACCGACATCATCCTCAACCTCAAACAGATTCCGTTCAAAGTGATGTCTGACGGTATGAAGACCGTACGCCTGGTGGTCGACCACTCGGGCGAAGTGTTCAGCGGCCAGATTCAGACCGATCAGGATGTCGAGGTGCTGGACCGCAACCTGCACATCGCGACCGTGAGCGAGGGCGGCAAGCTCAACATCGAAATGCGCCTCAAGACCGGCCGCGGCTACGTCAGCGCCGACAAGAACTTCGACGAGGACCTGCCGCTCGGCTACATACCGATCGATTCGGTCCACTCGCCGGTGCGCAAGGTCAATTTCACGGTTGAAGCCGCCCGCTTGGGCCAGATGACCGACTATGACAAGCTGACGCTCGAAGTCTGGACTAACGGCGCCATTTCGCCTCCGGACTCCATCGGCCAGGCGGCCAAGCTGCTCAAAGACCACATGGCGATCTTCATCAACTTCGAAGAAGTTCCCGAACAGCCTGAGGAAGCTCCTGAACGCAGCCTGGACAAGCTCAGCGAACAGTTGAACCGTTCCGTTGAAGAACTGGAGCTCAGCGTCCGCTCCTACAATTGCCTCAAGAACGCCAACATTCAAACCATCGGCGAGCTGGTGCAGAAGACCGAGGCGGAGATGCTGCGCACTAAGAACTTCGGACGCAAGTCGCTGAACGAGATCAAGGAAATCCTGGGTGGCATGGGGCTTTCACTCGGCATGAAGCTGGATGCGCACGGCCGTCTGGTGGCCCCGGTTCCGCCGCCCCCGGGTTCGGTGCCCGAGATATTGCCCGAAGAAGAGGGCCTGCCGGATTCGTCCCAACAGTACTCCGAATAGGGACCATCTCATGAGACATAAACGCGGCGGTTACAAATTGAAGCGGGACAAGGGCGCCCGCAAATCGCTTTTCAGGGGCCTGGTGACCAGCGTCATCGACCAGGAGCGTGTGATTACGACGGTTCCCAAAGCCAAGGCGGTGCAACCACTCGTGGATCGCATGATCACGCTCGCCAAGCGCGATACGCTGCACACCCGCCGTCAGGCCGCGGCCTTTCTCGAAACGCCCGCCGCGGTAAAAAAGCTCTTCGACACGTTGGGCACGCGCTTCGGGCAACGTCCCGGCGGCTACACCCGTATCGTGAAACTCGGGTTTCGCAAGGGCGATGGCGCCGAGCAGGCCATGCTCGAGCTGGTGGGTTCCGAGCTCGTGAAACGCGCAGCCGAACGCGCCAAACGGCGTGAAGAACGCTTGAAGGCGCAGCGCGAAGGCCGTGAGCCCTTAGAGGAAGGCAAGGAAGACGAAGAGTAACTCACCGGCTTCAAATCACAAACTGAGCCGCCGCGGATGATAGTCCCGGCGGCTTCTTTTTTGTGTAGTCCAGCCGCATTCACCGCCCTACAGTGCGCATCCCCTGCTCCGGATATCGTTCGCCCGCGGCCACACCGTGCGGCGCAATCGCATCGATGCGCGCCAGATCCGGGGAAGATAGCGAGACATCCAGCGCGCCCAGATTTTCATCCAGATACTTGCGGCGTTTCGTACCAGGAATGGGAACCACGTCCGCGCCTTGCGCCAGCACCCAGGTGAGCGCGAGCTGAGCCGGCGTGCAGTGTTTTTCCGCGGCCAACTGCTTGATCCGCTCCACCAGTTCCAGATTCTGCTGAAAATTATCGCCCTGGAAACGCGGCGCAAAACGGCGATAATCATTCGCCGCTAAATCCTCGAACTTCTTGAACTGGCCGGTTAGGAACCCGCGCCCGAGCGGGCTGTACGGCACAAATCCAACGCCCAACTCGCGGCACACACCAAGAATTTCATCTTCGGGATCTCGCGACCACAGTGAATACTCGGTTTGCAGAGCCGTAATCGGGTAGATCTTCTGCGCGCGGCGGATGGTATCCGGCCCGGCCTCCGACAGTCCGAGATAGCGCACCTTGCCCTGCGCGATCAGCCGGCTCATGGCGCCCACGGTGTCTTCGATCGGCACGTTCGCGTCAACACGATGCTGGTAATACAAATCGATGGTGGAGATGCGCAGACGGCGCAAGCTCGCCTCGCAGGCCTGCTGCACATAATCCGGCCGCCCGTTCTGGCCCAGAAACGCGCCGTCCGGTCCGCGCACGTTTCCAAATTTAGTCGCCACGATCAATTCGTTGCGTCGCTCTTCAATGGCTCGCCCAACCAGCTCCTCATTTCGGCCGAGCCCGTAAATGTCGGCGGTATCGAACAGCGTGATGCCGCGGTCAATGGCGTGGTGAATGGTCGCAATCGACTCGCGGTCGTCCGCGTCCCCATAGAACTCGGACATACCCATGCAGCCGAGGCCGATTGCCGAAACGACGAGTGAGCTGTTTCCCAGCCTGCGATATTGCATTCGAAGATTCTCCTGATTATGGATTCTATTCAATCGCATGATGCGTAGCGAATCCAGTTGCTGCTCCCTGCTCCACTGTTTCTGGCTCAAAACCACCAGATCCGGTGATTTCCGGCCAATATCGCGCGAACGCCTCCCTCAATTCCAATCACTTAGCCTGATCGTGCGGTTGGCGAGACACATGCCTATTAGCCAGTGTTTGATGCCGAGGAGACACTTTGTGCGCACACTTTCCGGTTTTCTGAATGTTCCCGCTTTTTATTCAACTACCTTGAGCATGCTGGCTGCGTGCGGTCTCATGTTCGGACAACAACCCAGTACCCAACCTCCCGCTGATGCTACCCGGCAGCAGACCCAGGCGCCCGCTCATGGATGGCGGCGGGTAACCGAGCCTCCGCCGAATCAGCCAGCGCGTTCTGATCCGGCCGATTCCAGGGTGGCTGATTCCAGGCCGCCTGATGAATCGCAAAGCCAGGGCTCGGACACGCCAGACTCCGGCGCAGGTTCCCGGTTGACCGTTAAACGCGGCACATTCGTGACCGTGCGCGTCGATCAAGCGTTGTCCACCGACTGGAACCGGGAGGGCGATGCGTTCTCGGCGACGCTCGCGCGCCCCCTAGTGATTGATGGCGTGATCGTGGCTCAACGCGGGCAAACTGTTGGCGGCCGTATTTCGGAGGCCCAAAAAGCGGGTCGCGTGCAGGGTGTCTCACGGCTGGGCCTGCAACTGACCGACCTGACGCTGGTGGATGGCCAACAGGTGCCGGTTCAATCGCAGCTCATTAGCCGCAGCGGTTCCACTTCGATGGGCCGCGATGCAGGTGCCATCGCCGGAACCACCGCTCTAGGTGCCGCGATCGGTGGCGCCGCGGATTGGGGACGCGGGGCCGCAATCGGCGCGGGCGCAGGCGCTGCTCTTGGAGCGATCGGCGTACTGCTGACCCGGGGCCGCCCCAGCGTCATCTATCCCGAATCGCTATTGACGTTCCGCATCGAAGCGCCGGTCACCATATCCACCGAACGCGCCCCGCAAGCTTTCCGCAATGTGGAGCCCACTGATTACGATCGCTCGTCCGACACACAGGCCCCGACGCTCCGTTCCCGTGCCTGCGAAGGCTACGGTTGCCCACCCCCGCCCCCCCCTTACTACTACAGCTATTACGGGCCTGCTTATTACCCGTATTTCTGGGGCCCGCGCTATTACTGGGGTTCCGGCTATTACTTCGGGCGCGGATTCTACGGCCATAGGTACTATCGCGGCTTCCGGCGGTAACAACGCCACCGGACCTTTCTCTTATAGATATATAACCCTTTCCGAAACAGTATCTTACAGATTATTGACATAACGACACTCATATTTTATGATTGTAGTTAGATTAAATGGTGGCAAGTTAGGTCGGAAAGTAGGTAACCCCTTTGCTTCGCTTTGATAAACTCACCCAGAAAGCTCAGGAGGCCGTCCAGCAGGCGCAAGGCATCGCTGAGAAGAATCAGCACCAGGCCCTGCACCCGTTACACCTGCTCATTGCGCTGGCGAGTGAGCGGGAGGGCATTGTCCGGCCTGTTTTAGAGAAGTGCGGAGTGCACCCGGATGCAGTCGTGCTCGAGGCCGAGCGGATGCTGGGCTCCATTCCACGGGTAACCGGCGCCGGAGGCGGCATCTACATGTCGCCATCGCTGAACCAGGTTTTTGAGGCGGCCTTCAACGAGGCTGAAAAGTTTAAAGACGAATTCGTTTCGACCGAGCATCTGCTTCTGGCCATTTCGCAACAGAAGCAGGATCCAGCGGGACACTTGCTCGATCGCGCAGGCGCCAACTACGACGCGATTTTGAAGGCCTTGGTTTCGGTGCGTGGTACGCAGCGGATCACGGATCAGAATCCTGAATCGAAGTACCAGGCGCTCGAGCGCTATGCGCTGGATCTGATCGACATGGCTCGGCGCGGCAAGCTCGACCCGGTGATTGGCCGCGACGACGAGATCCGGCGTGTGATGCAAGTGCTGAGCCGGCGCACGAAGAACAACCCGGTGCTGATCGGTGAGCCCGGCGTCGGCAAAACGGCCATTGTGGAAGGTCTGGCGCAGCGCATCGTGAAAGGCGACGTACCGGAGCAGTTGCGCAATAAGCGACTGGCGTCGCTGAATCTTGGCTCCATCGTGGCGGGCACCAAGTTCCGCGGCGAATTCGAAGATCGTTTGAAAGCCGTGCTGAAAGAGATCACCGAGTCGAACGGCGAAATTATCTGCTTCATCGACGAGCTGCACACCTTGGTGGGCGCGGGTTCGGCCGAAGGGGCCATCGACGCCGCGAACATGTTGAAGCCGGCCCTGGCGCGTGGCGAGTTGCGTTGCATCGGCGCTACCACGCTGAATGAATACCGCAAGTATGTGGAAAAAGATGCCGCATTAGCGCGCCGTTTCCAAATGGTAATGGTGGGCGAACCGACCGTCGACGACACGATCGCCATTCTTCGGGGTCTGAAAGAAAAAATTGAGATCCACCACGGCGTGCGCATCAAGGATTCAGCCATTGTCGCGGCCGCCGTGCTCTCCAATCGCTATATCACAGATCGTTTTCTGCCGGACAAAGCGATCGATCTGATTGATGAAGCCGGCGCCGCCCTGCGTATTGAGATTGGCTCCATGCCGCTCGAAATCGACCACGTAGACCGCCGCATCTCGCATCTCGAGATTGAGCGGCAGGCGCTCACCCGCGAGAAAGACGCAGCCTCACGGGACCGGCTGCGTACGGTCGAAAACGAACTGGAACGGCTGCGCGCCGAATCGGCAGGTCTCAAGGAGCGGTGGAATCGCGAGAAGAACGCCATCAGCCGTGTGCGGAAGCTCAAAGAAGAACTGGATCAGGTGCGGCAAGAAGAAGAAAAGGCCAGCCGCGCGGGTGACTGGGAGAAAGCCGCGCAATTACGCTACGGCCGCCTGGGGGAGATCGAACGCGAGCTGGAAGAGTCCACCAAAGAACTCGAGACCATCAAGTCCGGCACCGCGCTTCTGAAAGAAGAAATCGACGAGGAGGACATTGCGCGCATTGTGGCGAAGTGGACCGGCATTCCGGTCATGCGCATGCTCGAAGGAGAGATCCAGAAGCTGATTACCATGGAAGATCGCCTGCGCGAGCGTGTGGTAGGCCAGGACGAAGCCGTGCGCCTAGTGTCGAATGCGATACGCCGCAACCGGGCTGGTCTCAGCGATCCCAACCGGCCCATCGGCAGCTTTATCTTCCTGGGCCCCACTGGTGTTGGGAAAACCGAGTTGGCGCGAGCCTTGGCCGCGTTTCTGTTCGACGACGAAAAAGCCATGGTGCGGATCGACATGTCCGAATACATGGAACGGCATGCCGTGTCGCGCATGATCGGCGCGCCTCCCGGCTATGTCGGCTATGAGGAGGGCGGGCAGTTGACCGAACACGTCCGGCGCAGGCCGTACTCGGTGGTGCTGTTCGACGAGATCGAAAAAGCCCATCCGGAAGTGTTCAACTCCATGTTGCAGATCCTGGATGATGGCCGGTTGACGGACGGCCAGGGACGCACGGTGAGCTTCCGCAATACGGTAATCATCATGACCTCAAACGTGGGGTCAGGCGAGATCAATGACAATGCGCCCATTGGATTTTCAGTGAACGCGCGGCATTCCACGAACGAAAGCACCCGGAAATCGCTGCTTGACTCGCTGCGGAAGACGTTCCGGCCGGAATTTCTGAATCGCGTAGATGACATCATTGTGTTTAACCCGTTGAGCCGCGAGCATTTGGCCCAGATCATCGATATCCAGTTGCAGCGCGTGCGCGAGTTATTGGCCGCCAAGGGAATTCAACTGGAGGTGACCCCGGCTGCCAAAGATGTGCTGATGTCAGAGGGCTACGACCCGGCATTCGGCGCTCGCCCCATGCGGCGCGCGATACAGCGTCTGATCCAGGATCCACTCTCGCTGCGGCTGCTCAGCGGCGATTTTGTGGCGGGCGATACCGTGGTGGTGGATGCTGGCGCGGCCAAACACGCTCTGGAATTTACCAAGCGAGTGGCGGAGCCAGTCGCACAGTAAGGTTCTCTCAGGGGAACTCAAATGCACACGGGAAACACGCTGAAAACGGTTCTGCTTCTCGGTCTGCTGAGTGGTTTGCTAATCTGGGGCGGGCAAGTTCTAGGCGGCCGCAACGGCCTGCTCTACGGCCTGGCATTCGCCGTCGTGATGAACTTTGCCGGATATTTCTTTTCCGACAAAATCGCGCTGGCCATGTACTCCGCCAAGCCCCTCTCGGAGAACGAGAACCCGGAGGTGTACCGCCGCGTCGCGCCCATCGTTGAAAATCTGTGCCTTCGTATGGAATTACCCATGCCCAGGCTTTGGCTCATCCAGGAAGATTCTCCCAACGCTTTTGCCACAGGACTCAACCCGTCACATGCCTCGGTAGCGTTTACCACGGGGATTTTGCAGCTCATGGATGATCGTGAAATTGAAGCGGTGGTGGCACACGAACTGGGACACGTGCTGCGTCGGGATATTCTGATCAGCTCGGTGGCGGCCACCATTGCCGCGGCCATCACCTCGGTGGCCCGCTTCGCATTCTGGTTCGGCGGCCGGCGTGACGATGAGGACGAAGGCGGCGGCTGGGCCGGGATTCTGATGATTTTTCTGGCGCCGCTTGCGGCCATGCTGATTCAGATGGCCATTTCGCGCACGCGCGAATTCGACGCCGATGCCGCGTCGGCGAAGTACACGGGCACTCCCTATAACATGGTTTCAGCGCTTCAGAAACTCGACGCCTGGTCGAAGCGCATTCCCATGCAGGCCTCTCCGGCTACGGCTCACCTGTTCATCATCAAGCCGTTCACAGGCGGGTTTGTAATCAAGTGGTTCTCCACTCACCCGTCTACGGAAGAGCGCATCGCGCGCCTTCACGCCATGCGCTAGCCTAGGCCAGATCGCTTGTCAAATCGCGGCTCCCGGGCAAAAGAATTCTTCTTCGGCTCGATATGCGCCCCTAAGGGAAAGTTAAGAAATAATATGGACAATTACTGGAAGATCAGGCGCGACGACGAGGCGAGATTGTGTAGTTCCACGCTGGATGAACTTTGTGGCGCCGGAGCTGGATTTCGTCAAGCTGCTCGTCGGACACTTTGATTCCGGTCTCATAGTCGTTCGTGTCCAGGACCGCTTTGAC
>QHXW01000107.1 GCA_003223115.1 Acidobacteriota bacterium | reverse complement strand
GCCGTATGAAATCGCGGGACACAACGCAACGAAGATGACGGTGCAAGCCGCAGGCGGCGCATACAGCACCGCGGTTCCGGTGGCCCAGGCCGTCCCGGCTTTGTTCACCGCCAACACGACGGGCGCAAACGTCTCCGCTTCACCGGCACCGGCAGATTAACACGCACTCTTCAAGCGACCGGGCAAAAGGGGACATTTCGACTTTGCCAGCGAGGGGACATTTCTACTTTGCCTTGACATGACATTTTTTGGCCTTGCGGGGCCAGGATTTTGTGATATAGTTCCACCTCATAGCTGTGCTCTCCCTACAGGGAGGTGAGTCTTTCGAACCTCCCCGCGCTGAACACCCAGCTTTTTCCAAATGTTTCTTGGAAGGGGTGGCCCATGAAGCGAATCATTGAGACAAGCCTAATCCACCAGGATTTTCATCGTTAGGACGCGGAAGAGGTTATGGTGGTTGCCTTCAGACAGTCCGCACTTATCGAACAGAAGTACGGCCAACAGCCTCGCCAGATGGGTCGAGAACGGCGCTGTGTTCCGTCACATGTCTCGCCCCATCAAAATCCAATTTCACCTAGCTATTGTCAGCGGTTCAACATTGTTGCGCAGGTACCGTTCGGCGTCCGACACCCCTCTTATCCTTTATGACAGGAGCTAGTGCGCAAAGTGCTCTCGAATCCGCGATTTTTCGACGCAATGAGGGAATGTGCATGCTTGAATCGGCTCAATTTTAAATCACGCGACCGAAAGGAGACTCGAAAATGAACAGAAGAAGATTCTTCAAAAATGCTGGAGTGGGATCGGCTGCCCTGGCTTCCCTTCCCATCCTTACCGATACACTGGCTAGGCCCGCTCGGGCAGATGACGATAACGGACTGGGATTTCGTTTCGTATGCGTTAGCAAAGCGGCCATCGTCGGAGGCGTCGACCACCGGATGATTATGAATGGGAGCGGCAAGTTCAACGGCTCGGAAGCAGAGGGTGGCGGAACTTACGATCACTTCGATAATGCCTCTGTAGTCCCCAAGACCATCTTAGGCGCCGGGGGATGGAAGGCCGGGCGTCTTCTGGGCTTTAGCCTGGTTGGTACGTATGGGGTGCTCGCTGCTGGCATCCTCGAAATGGAGGTGAAGTTATTGCAGGAGTTTCCATCTCGTGTCGTAATCCCAGCGACGCTTAAGGTCGTATGCAGCATCGGTGTCGCAGGCCTCGACGCCGGTGAGGAGGGATTCACGCTCACTATTCCGGGCATCCCGTTCGGTCCGTTCGAACCGTTCTCTGTGGTGCCGGGATTTCCATTTACGTTTGGAATTACGAACTTCACTACGAGCAAGCGCGAGGGGGATTGAGACTGACCTCGGGAAGCCTTTCCAGCGTACGGGACGGCCAATATTTCTCAAGCATTCGACACGGAGGGTCACACCGTCCTGCCGCGGGTTTTTTGCGAACTGCAGATGATTATGGAGGTTAGATATATGCACAGAAGAATCGAGTTGCTAAGTCGACGCTTGATTTGCCCAGTGATAATGGGCCTGGCTCTTATTGGACTGGCAGTGGGAGCTTTTGGAAAGCAGAACTCCAATACGGACCTTGCTAGTGGAACGATCGCTCGCGGTGCAGGGACAACCATCATACAAGGCGGAACAGGCAGTGCTGGAGGTTTTGTCCCTGTTCTCACTACCATCGCCTTCCATGCAGAAAAATCCGGAGGCACCGTGACAGGTGACTTCGAGTGCCTTGCGCGCGCCCCTGCCGCGCCAACAGGGGCAGTGAGCGCCCAGTTCACCGTTAATGCAATGTACGTCACCGGCGAGATCACAGGCGCTGTAGTTAACGGAGACACGGCAACCTTAACCGGCACAGCCAATATTACGGGACTTGGGGCTGGCAGCGCTGTACCTTTCGAACTGGTGGTGCGAAAAGGCGGACCCGGATCCACGGCAGTACTTACGACTAAGGGTTCCCCCGTCCTTGTGTTCCACGAAATTCTGTTGGAAGGTTCTTTCAAGGTCTTGTCTGGCGACGCAAAGGATTAGGGATTAAACCTACTTGAAAGCGAGCTTCCAAAAACATCGGCAATAGCGGGCTCTGTGCCAACTAGGCCGCATCTATCGTGCAAGTAATAAGGAGAGGTGACAATGACAAGACTACGAAGACTTACACGCCTGATCGTTTGTGGATATCTTATTTGGGTTGCGGTGATTCCCGCGCTCGCGCAGCCGCGTGCCCTCGGCCACACCGTTCGGTGGGATCTCGTGCAGATCGTACGGGGCACCGCGCTCGCTGGCGGTGTGGATGTGGGAATACATGCGGCGACCGGCGACACGTTTACACTTACCGGCTCGGGAGACGCGGAGCCTGCTGAAGCCGATGCAACGGGTGGCGGGATCATCGTCCACCATTTTGCGGCTACTAACACAGACTCGATGGGTGTGTACGTAGTGACCGGATTCATCGATTGGCAGCCGGGCGGAGGCCAATTGCTAGTCGCAGACGGCATCGGGCACGCCTCTGAAGCCAGCTCGGGGGTTCTCAAGATGGCCATTCGGATTTTTCTACCGAGTGGGGCCTTCCGTGACGGAACCCTCACAGTGAACTGCCGCCTGCCCGGAGCGACGGTCGATGTCGAGGAGGGCATTCAGTTGACGATAGCCGGCACGCTCAACGTCGTACAGCATAGTGGCGTCACGCTGTTCCACATACAGAAGTAGCGTTCCTGGCGGAAGCGAAGCAGCAGCGCCGGCTCGACGAGGACGCCCGTAACCTGATTCGGGGAACTATGGGCTTTCGTGCTTGAAGATCACAGGTCTGAAGCCCACGCGAACTAGCTAGCATTCGGTCGCAGTGGTAGAACGGCATCGCGGAGCGATGGGTGGGGAGCGTTCTGACTACCCTGTAGGTAGCCAGAACCGTATCCCCAGCGCGGGGCGACGTTATGACGGTGACATGCCTGTGGATGCGGGTTCGTGGGGGCCCGTGAGCAGAAGGCGAGCGCGGATTTCCGGAGACACTCAAACGGTTCGGACAGAATTCTCCTCACGCCCGCCACTACCGATTCGAAGCGAAGCAAATGATGAACTACTCCCACCACGCCTCCTGCCATCGCATTTAACCCGCCGGCGCAGCGTACAAGAATTTCTTGAGTAAACCGTAATGTAGTATTCGAAACCATATAGTACCTTTATCATGGAATCGATGTTTTTTCTGGCAGGATATTTTTCGATAGTGCCGTGTGG
>QHXW01000513.1 GCA_003223115.1 Acidobacteriota bacterium | reverse complement strand
GGCGGTTATCCCACCAGCACGCAGAACATCGCCCTCGTCGATAACGAGCACTACCATCACCTGGCCTTGGTCGAAACCCATATCTTCAATGCCAATCTGCTGAACGAACTGACCATCGCGCACAATCGTCACTTCTCTACGTACGTCGAAGGCACCGGTAAGTCCTCCGAGGCGGAGGTCATCATCGACGG
The DNA here is from genome assembly GCA_003223115.1 of Acidobacteriota bacterium. Taxonomy (GTDB): domain Bacteria; phylum Acidobacteriota; class Terriglobia; order Bryobacterales; family Bryobacteraceae; genus QHXW01. Next base: position 10,129 of record QHXW01000513.1, on the reverse strand, counting down.
CGCAAACTACGAGGGGTTGGGTTTTGGATTCGGACCCTATGAGGGCGGGCTGGTTGAGGGCTTCGTTCAGGACCGCTGGCAGTTTCAGGATAACTTAGCCTGGACGAAAGGCAAGCACTCGTTCAAGTTCGGCGGCGGCTGGCAATATGGCATCCTGTACCGCAACTGGGACTTGGGTGCGCCCGGATACTACGAATTCGCCAACACGATCGGAAAAAGTGCTGCGGACCCCAGCCTCTGTTCGTCACCGTCAGGCTCGCTGTGTCCACACGGCGCCGTCAATGCGGACGGCACCATTGGCAGCCCCGATTGGTTCAACAACTCGCCAGATACATACGGCCAAACTAATTTCCAAGGCGATTTCCCGTACCTTTCGGAAGTTTCCATCGATCCGCACACCGGGGCACCAGGTAACGCTTACCGTCACTACATCATGAAGGACGCCAATCTGTTCATCAATGACGACTGGAAGATAAGCCGGCGGCTGACCCTAAATCTCGGCCTGCGGTGGGAGCGCTATGGCGCGCCGACGGAAGCGCACAACATCATCGCCCAGTTCACCAATCTCACCGGCTACGACCCAGCCACCGTCGCCAATGCCCGCGTCACTCCGGTCAAGAGCATGTGGAACACTCAGAACCATGACTTTGGCCCGCGCATCGGGTTGCATACGATGTGCTGGGCAACGGCCGCATGTCCGTCCGCGGGGGTTTCGGCATCTCTTACGATCGGCTCTTTGATAACATCTGGTCCAACGGCGCCTGGAACCCGCCCTTCTATGCCCTGCTCGATCATGACGCCACTGCCGGCGACACCATCCTCTACACGGTTCCCCCGGGGGTCGGACAGTACACCCCCGATTCGATCCCGTCTATCGGCTACCGCGTATCGGTGCGGACCATGGACGTCCACATGAAGGATTCTTCGGTCCAGAACTACTATTTAGGAATCGAGAAGCAGTTCTTTCGCGATTTCCTGGTCCGCGCCAGCTACCAGGGCTCCATGGGGCACCATTTGTCTCAGCTCATGAACCTGAACCGTTATGACGGCATGGAGTACAACGCGAACCTCAGCACCAGCAACCCGGGCAGGCCGAATCCGCTGTATTCAGGCTTCAATTATCGCGCCAACAATCTGAACTCCAACTTCAACTCGTTGGTCACGGAAGTCCAGAAGCGCTTCAGCCACGGCGTGCAGTTCCAGTTCAGCTTCACGTGGTCGAGACTGATGGATACAGGCTCGGATCTGTTCACTGGATCGACAACCAGCGGCGGGTATAGCCAGCCGTTTTACTTCTTGAGCAACAACTATCCGAAGCTCGAGTACGGTCCGGGAGCGTTTGACCATCAGAAGAACTTCAAGATCCTGTTCACGTATGAACTGCCGTTCTTCAAAGACCAGCACGGATTCCTCGGGCATGCCCTGGGCGGCTGGCAGCTTTCCGGATTTTACCAGGGCTACTCCGGCCATCCCATCGAGGTCTACAGCAGCCGCGGACGTTTTCGTGGAAACGCGCGTGATGCCAACGGATTCTTGGAGAACATTGGAGGAGACTACAATCTCGACGGCGTGGCCAACGATCACCCGGACTTTGTCGGGTCGAACGCCAGCGCGGCTTACTCCAATGCCAGTCCCGCGGACGGAATTTTCAAGGACAACAATCTGATTGGGTGCGGGTTCCCCGGCGCGCAATCCACGAACATTCAGGCGTGCAACGACAACTACGGAGTTGGCACGCCGAACTCGCTGTTCACCAATCCCGCAGGTACCGGCGTCCACTTCGGCACACTGGGCCGGAATTTGTTCCGCGGGCCCTGGTTCAACGGTCTGGACGGATCGCTGCTGAAGAACTTCAAGATCACGGAAACTGTGAAAATGCAGTTCCGCTTCGAAGCGCTGAACCTGGCTAACCATCCCAACTTCGACGGAATCGTCACCAATTTGAACGATGGCAGTTTCGGTAAGGCGCAGATCCTGATCGGCAACGCCCCTTCTCGGCGTCTGCAAATGGGCGTGCGCATCACGTTCTGACCGGCTGACGGCTTATGCGCGGTCTGATCCAATTGAGCGGATCAGACCGCGTTTTCGGGCGCGCTAATAAACGCACGCAGTTCGATTAAAGATTAAAGCCTCGGTGTCATAATAATCAATTGTCACGTTTTGGGTACCTTGCGCTAGCTGCGCTCGCCTGCTCCCCTGGCTACGCCGGCCCGTCCACGCCAGTCATTCTGGTCTCGGTCGATACGCTCAGGGCCGATCACTTAAGTTGCTATCAAGCGGGCAGACGGCCCACGCCGCACATCGACGGGCTGGCGAAGAATGGAACGCTATTTTCCCAGGTGAGCAGCCCGTTTCCTCTCACTCTGCCGGCTCACGCTGCTCTGTTGACATCCACGTACCCGTTCAGCAACGGAGTGGAGGATAATGGCATCCCGCTCCAGTCAACCGCGATTACGCTTGCCACTGTCTTGAAGAATGCAGGATACAGGACCGGCGCGTTCGTGGGCAGCTTCGTTTTGGACCGGCGTTTTGGATTGAACCGGGGCTTCGATGTCTACGATGGCCCTCTTGATGTTCACAACAAAACCACGAGCGGCGCAGTGGAACGCAAGCGGCCGGGAGCCCGGGTGGCGGAAGCCGCGACGCGCTGGGTGGAGCGCAATTCGAGCGCGCCATTTTTTCTGTTTCTGCATTTGTACGACCTGCACCTGCCCTACGACCTCCCGCAGGACCCGAGCCTACGCCACGGCGAGACGGGCTATTCAGCCGAACTGGCCTACGTAGATCACGTTCTGGCAGATTTCCTGGCTTTCCTGAACCGCTGCCTGCTTCTCCAAAAGGCGCTGATCGTGTTCACGTCCGATCATGGAGAGGGCCTGGGAGAACATGGCGAGAGCACACACGGTTATTTCATTTACCAGAGCACTGTGCATGTGCCCCTGATCATTCGTTGGCCGACAGGGTCCAGGCGCCTTGCGCAGGACCGTGTGGATGAACCGGCCAGCCTGCTCGACGTCGCGCCAACTATTTTGGATGCAATCGGTCTTCCACGCCCGGGCGGAATGCGAGGCCGTAGTCTCATCGCGGACGCTGGCGCCCAGGAAATTTATTCGGAAAGCCTCTATGCGCGAAACCATTTTGGGTGCGCCATTCTGAGAAGTGTGCGGTTGGGCCCCTACAAGTACATCCAGGCTCCGAAGCCTGAGTTGTACGATCTCGCGAGTGACCCAAACGAGCAGCGAAACATCTACGAGCGGGACCGGTCGAGAGCCACTGCGTTGCGGGAGCGGATCATCGCGTTGCGTGGCAGCTCACCGGCCGGCCGCAAGCCTCCCTCGCCCACGCCAGAAACCGCCGCCGCCCTTCGCTCGCTGGGCTACCTGAGCGGATCCACAAGTTCCAGCCATCTCGAACCCCGTGTGGATCCGAAAGATCGAATCGGAGACTTTGAACGGTACCTCGGTGCACTGGCGGTCGCGTCGAGAGGCAGTGTGGCTGAATCCGAGGGCTTGTTGGAGAAATTGCGCGATAAATTACCCGAGGTTGTGGATATCCCGATCAGCCTGGGGGTGAACCTACAGCAGCTCGGCGAGTACGCCCAAGCCGCGCGTGAATTCAAGCGAGCGCTCAAGGAGGCGCCTGGGAACGCTCAAGCACATTTCGAACTGGCGCACTGTTACTTTCGGCTCCGGCAGCCCAAGGACGCCGTCCGGGAGCTCAAGGCCACTCTGGCCGTTGAACCCTGGTACACGCGAGCTGACGAACTGCTTGCCGAGATCTTGATTCAGGAAAAGGATTTTCCGCAAGCCCGCTCCCATCTGAATCACCTTCTGTCCGTTGATCCCGACAATTACACGGCGCACTTCAACCTGGGTGTCTTCGAGGCGATGGAGAAGAACTGGAGCGTGGCTGAGCAGCGCATGCTCTCCGCGCTCCACACAGATCCTGACTCGGCTGAGGCCCACAACACCTTGGGCAGCATCTATTTCCAGCGCGGCAAGCTGGAGCCGGCGCGTCGCCAATTCGAGGAGGCCATCCGCCTGCAGACTAGGTTGGCCTCGGCGCATTACAATCTTGGCCTGGTTTTTCAGCAACAAGGAAAGCGCGAGGAGGCTGCGCAAGAGTTCCGTGCGGCCCTCGAAGCGGACCGTTCCGCGGGCCCTGGTTCAACGGACTCGCCGCAGCGTTGATGCAAAACCGCGCGTAGCGAGCCAGCTCGCGAGAATCCAGATCAGTGGAACTTGAGAACAGCAGCCGCACGCGCCGGATTTAAAATCATAGGCCACGCGTACCCACAGCTTCAGCTATCATTGACAGCCTGTGCTTCACCATTGCTCAGCATACACCGGTGCCGCGATGATCGAGAGCCAACGTCGTGCACACATCAATCATGTGATTGAAATGAGAACACGCCAGTGAAAACCGCCAGCCTACTGGGTCGTCGTGCTGCTTGTGCTGTTAAGCGTGATGACGTACCTCGATCGCATTCTCATTTCGATTGCCGGGCCAGGTATCATGCGCGAATTTTCACTGTCCGCAACCCAGATGGGCGTGTGTTATATGGCTTACCTGGCGGCGTACGCGCTGGTGATGATTCCCGGCGGAAGCTTGACCGACCGTTTAGGTCCGCGTGTGACGCTGGCCATGATGGCTCTTGGATCGGCATTATTTACGGGTTTGACGGCGCTCGCTGGAAAGCCGCGTCTCGGCTCTCCTTCACCGGCGTCATCCCGTCATTTGTGATCGTCCGGATGGCAATGGGAATCTGCGCGGCGCCCACGTATCCTGCGATCGCCCGCATGAATGCCAACTGGATGCCGGTTTCCGTGCGCGCGCGTGTTTGGGGGTGGGTAGCGTGCGGGGCCGGGATTGGCGGCGCGTGCTCCCCATTATTCTTCTCGCGGGTCAGCGCCAGTTGGGGCTGGCGTGGAGCTTTCTGTGTCGCGGCGGGCGCGAGCGCAACGCTCGGGCTGATCTGGTTTCGTTTCGTGCGCGACTATCCGGCAGAAGACACCTCCGGCACTGCTGCGATCTGCCGCCGGCCGCCACTCCATGGAAAGAACTGCTCACGAATCGCGATCTGATGATGACCGGCTGATGAGCCGGTATGGCCGAAATGGCACGCGGTGGCTCGTTGTCATAACGGGCCTGACGCTCAGCGTGATTCTGGTTACATCGGAACGAATGTTTGGCACATTTGCGACTGTTACACTGTTGTGCCTGTCGCTCGGGTTCGCCTCCAGTTCCGACGGCCCGTATTGGGCGGCCGCGATCGATGCCGGTGGCAGACACTCCGGCGTAGCTGGGGGAATTTTCAATATGGGAGGCAATCTGAGCGGACTGATTGCGCCGGCGCTGACGCCCTGGATTGCCGCGCGTGCCGGCTGGTCTTTGGGACTGTACGCGAGCGGGCTGATTGTGCTCGCGGGTGTGGCGGCTTGGTTTTTCGTCGAAGGCACTTACGCCGTCCGCTCACCAGGAGAATCCGCGCGTCAGGTGGTTCACTAAGCGCCGGGAGATTATTGCAGAGAAGGACTGGAGCGTGCGAAATGGCTGACGTGAAGACGGCGAGTATTTTTCGCGATCACTTGCTGCGGGATAAAGTCGCGCTGGTGACAGGAGGCGGCAGCGGCATCTGTCTGCGCGTAGCGGAGCGCTTCGCTGAGCACGGCGCCAAGGTGGCACTAGTGGGCCGCACGCAGGAAAAGTTGGATCAGGCGGCAGCGGGCATTCACAAAGCGGGTGGCGAAGCGGTGGGCTTCGCCGCCGACGTGCGCGAATACAAGGCTCTCGAGAGCGCCCTCCGGCAGACGAGGGATCACTATGGTGAGATCGATATCCTGGTCTGCGGAGCGGCCGGTAATTTTCCCGCGCCAGCGCTGGGGATGTCCGCGAACGGGTTCAAGGCGGTGATCGATATCGACCTGCTTGGCACGTTCAACACCTGCCGTGCCGCGTACGAACATTTGCGGAAGCCCGGGGCATCGGTCATCGCGATTTCGGCCACGCATGCTTTCCGGCCCATTCCGCTGCAGTCCCATGTCTGCGCGGGAAAAGCAGGCGTAGATATCCTCATCAAAGTGCTGGCGGTCGAGTGGGGCGATTCCGGCGTGCGGCTGAACATCGTCACACCGGGCCCGGTTGAGGACACTGAAGGAGTGCGGCGCCTCGCGCCCACCGAGGACGTGAAGCAACGGCTCGCCAGGAGCATTCCACTCGGCCGGTTCGCACGCAAAGACGAGATTGCCGATCTTGCTCTGTTTCTGTGCTCGGATGCCGCGGCCTATATCACCGGCGCGGTGTTCGTTTGTGACGGTGGGCAGTCGTTGACGGGTTCGAGTTTCGCCTTAGCAGCCGGTGCCAGACCTGGTGTTGCGCTGGCGTGACAGGAGTCTCTAGCGGGATGGCGGGCGAACCCGCGGCTAACGGATCATTTGACCCTGAGCATTAGCCGATGCGGTACCGGGTTGGACGAGGACGCTTCCATAGCTCCGGCGATCTGAGGTTCTGCGCTGGCATGCATGTTGCAGAAACTCTCCGGTCTCCGGCTGGCTTCCGGCAATGAACACTTCAGACCTGGCGGACGAGCAAAGAGTCGACGCGAGCAGACCTGATTCGGGGCAGATTTGTGCGGAGGTGATTCCGTTCGGCCTCGGGAAAGGCCTGGCATCGGGATAGTATGCAAGCGCGCGCTTCATGAATTCGGTCCAGATCGGCAAAGCCGATTTTGCGCCTTCGAGGCCGAGCTCGCGATTGTCGTCGAACCCCACCCAAACGACACACGGCAGGTTAGAAGTAAAACCCACAACCAGCCGTCGCGCGACGTATCGGTCTTGCCGGCCGCGGGTGCGTTGAAACCCTTGCCGCGGATCCCCACGCCCGTTCCACTGCGAACCACTTCTTCGAGCATGTTGACCATCAGATAAGCCACGCGCGGGTCAAGCGCCGCACGTGTTTCGGGCTGATAGCTGTATATTTCCGAACCGTTTTGGGCGCGAATCGAGGAGATCAAGTACGGCTTCACGTAAACTCCCCGATTGGCGAACACGGTGTAGGCACCGGCCATTTCGAGCGGCGTGTCTTCGTACGAACCGAGAGCCACCGAAGGTGTAGGCTCTGCATTCAATCCCGCCCGCCGCGAGGCGCGCACCACGCTGTCATAGCCCACCATTTACGCCACTTTGATGGTGGCGATGTTCATTGAATGCGCCAATGCGCTGCGCAGAGTCACTTGCCCGAATATTCCTGCCCGAAATTGCCGGGCGTATATTCTTTGTTGCCGAACTCAAACGTGGTGGGCTGGTCCAATACAGTGCTGGCCGGAGTGAGAATTTCCAAACCGCCTTCGATCGCTGTGTCGAGTGCCGCGGCGTAAACGAAAGGTTTGAACGCGGAGCCCGGCTGGCGCTTCGCCAGCGCGCTGTTGAGCTGGCTCGGCATAATTGCGCCCGCCAATCAAAGCTTTGACATCGCCGGTATGCGGATCAATGGCTACCAGCGCCACTTGAGGTTCCGCCGGCGGCAGCGTCGCTTTCCGGCGGCGAGGTTTTCGAAGCAGCTTGTCGACGTTTTCCATACCGATCCGTACGGCTTCGAGCGCCATGCGCTGCAGGTTGAGATCTACCGTTGTATAGACGCGCGGATAGTTCCCCTCCCCTTCAGCAATGTTGCCCTGTAGCTCGTCGTTCGTCAGATCGACGAAGTAGGGCGCTTCGGCAGCCTCGCCGTCCCTTGTAGAAAGCGTCAGCGGAGTCGTTCTGCCGCTCTGGTACTGGGCGTCGCTCAGATATCCGTTCTGCCGCATCAGACCCAACACCAGATTGCGGCGCTCAACTGCACGATCGGGACTACGTAAGGGGTTGTAGTAGCTCGGCCGCTGGATGAGCGCGGCGATGAGAGCTGCCTCCGGCACTGAAAGCTGGCGGATGTCCTTCCCGAAATACTCCTGTGCCGCTGCTCCGAACCCGTTGATGCTGAAAGTGCCCACGCGCCCGAGGTACACCTGGTTGGCGTAATCTTCGAAAATCTGCTTTTTAGAAAGCTTCTCCTCAAGTCGCATGGTGATGAGCATCTCCGCGAACTTGCGCCGCCAACTCTTGTCCGAGTCGAGCAGAAATTGCGGGCGAGCTGCATGCTCAGCGCGGATGCGCCTTGCTCTTTCCGGCCGCTCCGGAAATCGACCCAGGCTGCCTTCATAATGCGGAAGGGATCGAAGCCGCTGTGCTGGAAGAAGCGCTTATCTTCCGCTGAGATTACCGCGTGTATCAGCGATGGCGGAATGTCGCAACTTCACCAGACGCCGTTTTTCGCGGCGTCGGGTCCGGGATGATATTCCACTGAAGCTTGACTCACACGTGGAAGCTTCACTCACATGGAACCATCCACCAGGGTTGTTGGCGGTGCTATCAGCGCCGCCGTCTCGCAGCGTGGCAACCACTTGGTCTACGCCACGGGGCTCACCGGCGTGCAGCGTTTCGGGCGCGGCGTAGATACTCTCGATTGTCGAGAAGGGTCCGGCTTTGAGTTTGCTATCGGCGAGCAGGGCGTAGTGAAAGTAATAACCCACGAAAATGCCGAATAGAAATTATCGCAGTCGGTTCAGAACTCGATCGCCACTACCGCGGCCAGCGAGTAGAACACATACAGCCATGCGGACCAGTATTTGTGAGGCCGAAGCTGATTCAAAGGCCGGACGGCCTGCTTCTGGGGTCCTGGCACATTTGCAGTCGCACGATCGACGTCAGTCCAGTCCTGTTTACAGCCCGCCTGTACGTGTGATCCAATACACCTATACTACGCAGGCTTTTCCACGTCATTGCTCAGCGGTTTGCTGATTACCAGAAGGTCCGCGCGGTTGCCAGGAGAGACCGAGCACGGGCGGAGGTTAGATAGGCGGCTTATCAACTACATGCAAGGGGTGTCAAGATCGCTCGAAAACACCTCCTCCTGCTTCTGACAAGTTCTCAAATCTCGAGGCAGGTCGCGCAGCCCTTCAGCAGGTCAGGCAAGAGCTCAATCGTGGGGTCGAGGACGGATGAGTTGGACCAATTTATACTTCGAGGGACAGCTGCCGCCGCTGCACTGGCCACATTATGGTTCAAGACGGCCATTTTATGATTCAAGTCACACGCATCGAGCTTATCTTCGGACTTCTATCGCTCCTCGCATTTATCTCCGCCAGCATCATGAATTGGAGGGACTGCAGTTGGTTCCCGCTTGGCGAGCGTCTAGAAAACGTCATCCCAGCCGGCTTGCTTTTGATCGCGATTCCGCAAACCAGAGCCGGAACGAAGGTGCCAGAATTTGCGCCTGTGTATCGAGCCATCGGCTCGTTGGCGGTTTTTATCCCGGTTTACGCGCTGGGACTGGGCGGATGGCCTCAGCTATCTCCCCGTAAAGATTTCATTGGTGGAGCACGTGTATCAAATCGTCGCATTTCCTGTCGCGGCGGCCGCGGTCTGGTTTGGCATCCAGCGTCACTATCGTGAATTGGTCAATCTTGGATCTGCCTTCTTCGCGATATTCCTGTTAACTCGGTTTGTGGACTGGTGGTGGGACTGGATGCCTAAGTACGTTTTCTTTTTCGTAGTGTGGGCGATCGCGCTGGCGCTGCTGGCGGCATTCCGGAAAATGCGCGGGCGCATGGGAGCACCTGCATGAGCCGACCAGGTCTTCTGCTCGTGGCCGAGAGAGAGCTGAGCCTCCAATTTGCTGGCCCGGAAAACTCCGGGATCGGGCTGGTCCTGAATTGGATCGATCCAACGGCCCCGTGGTATTGGCCTTGGGGCAGCGGACAGCCCACCACCCAGGCCGGCTGGCTGAACGAGGCCAAACTTCGAGAACTCGGCTTTGACGTCAGCACGCCGGTGAACACTCCGGAAGCTGACGTCAAGTACAGTCACGTGTTGCCGCGCGATGCGTTCGTGGTTTTACAATACGAAGGTCCGGAGTGGGAAGCCTGGATAAAAAAGCGGGAGCAAGAAGCGGAGCAGTGTCCTTCCAATCTTCCGGGTTCGGACCCGCGGAGGATGTCCCACCTGATCGCCATAGACGTGGGCCGCGACCCAACCGCACTGCGGCACCGTTATCCGGAAAAACAGCGATTCCTGATCGTACGCGGAGTGGTTCG
>QHXW01000512.1 GCA_003223115.1 Acidobacteriota bacterium | reverse complement strand
TACATGTCCACAGGATACAGCTAAATAATCCAATATTCAAGACAATTATGTATAAAATGGGATTTAATACATGTCTACAAAAAATGAACCCACTCAACCCAACCTCATGAATCAATGGAGCTTACGGGCTGGAATTGCGATCGCGAAATCGCTTGGATTGAGAACGGTCAATGTCGTCCGTCGTGACAACCTTGTCGCGGAGATGAAGGCGCTCGGCTGCGACGTGAATCAAGACGGCGACAGCCACTAGCTAGCAAGCTGGCATCACAACCGAACCGCGAACAAGCTGGACCCTCTTCATTGCTCTTGCATAATCATAATATAACGGATGTTCACCTCTGCCTTTTGAGTAACGAGGAGCCGCATGGCCGCGGCGGCGATGTGCCATCCGCTGGCTGCCAGTCCCTTAAAGACGCTTGCCTCAGCAGCCGCTTCGTCGAGATGGAAGGGTTGTGGATCGAACTCATGGAAGCGGCGCGGATCAAAGAGTTCGCCGCCGAAGTGACGATAGATTCCACCCTTTTTCAAACCGGTCGCTTCCATCAGGGCGTTGAGGGAGCTGCCTTTGTAGCCATGTTGATTGAAGATGGGGGCGCCGCTTCAACAATCTTCCTTCGGGTTTGTTCGCCTTTGGTCATACACCTGCTTCGGACCGATCATCCGAGACCGATCGGTCCTTTCTCATCATAATGCTCCAGTTCTTTCGATGCTCAGCGAGACCTGACGCTCTCACGCAATTTAAGAAATTTGCGACCGAGCGCCCGTTCGCGGACGTGTAAGTAAGTCACATTCGCGTCGTACCGGATAGGTTGGCCGTATTGGTCGTATTTCACCTCTGTGCTGACTTCAGTGCCATCTGAATTATGCCACTTGGTCTCGCGCAGCCGGCCGGCTTCATCGTATACACGCGTGGAGCGCTGGACGAGCCCAGCTTGATAATGCGAGACGTCTTCGAGCAGGTTGCCCTGCGGGGAGAAGGTTAGTCCTTCGCGCCGGCTGGGCTTTTCAGCGACGGCTCCTGATTGCTGTCCCACTCGAACGATTCCGAGATGACGGTTTTTACGGGTCCTCGGAGGTCGCGTCGCTCGGGTCGGTCATGGCACACCTTCTGCAAGAATTATACTGTCGGTGGCTTTGGGAAGCGATGGTGTCAGCGCCCAGGCCGAGGCCAGTTACACCAACAATTCTGTGAATCACGCTGTTCCGTTCACCAGCTCTACAGACGGGTAATCGTTCATGTACCGGATCCGATTGATCGCTGCGTAGCGCTGCGCGATCCGAAAAATATTGGCGCCCGAAATTTCGAGCGCATCAGCAAGCATGATGCGAGCCACGCCGCCGTGCGTAACCACAGCCACACTCTGATTTGCGTGGCGGCTGCGCAGGAGTTCAGCCGTCTTCACCACGCGCGTGCGCATGTGCTCGGAGCTCTCGCCGTTCGGAAACCGTGTTTCGGTCGGCCGTTCCATCCAGTTCCGGTAAATCTCCGGATAACGCTGCGCAATTTCGTCGTACGATAAGCCTTCGAAATCGCCGAAGTCGATCTCGCGCATGCCCTCGAGGATTTCGATTCCACAAGCATGATGGCTCCCCAGGATGGATGCACTCTCGGTGGCGCGCTGGCGTGGGCTCGCGTAGATAGCCGCCAGTGGCTCACCGCGCAGATGGGCCGCGACACGCTCCAACTGTAGCCGGCCCTGGGGCGACAGGCCGACGTCCAGACGCCCATAACAGCGCCCTTGCGCGACGTCCTCCGGCTCCCCGTGCCGGATTATCCAGATATTCGTTTCAACAATGGTCGAGGACATGGGCTGGATTCAAGAAACCGCGAGACCCAATAGAAATACCACACGCTCGCAGATCTCGATGTTGGCAGCGTGTGTGTCGTGTGTGTCGCCGATTGCGCATACAGTCGTGTATGGGCCAGAACTCGTGTTGTGCATGCACCGCCCTATCCCGTCGGGTCTGCCAGGCTGCCACTCGCTGGTTTACGCAGAGGCATCATTCACATGAAAAATTTCGAACTACAACCTCACCTCGTTGGCGATCTTCTGGAACTCAGGCCCCTTCGACCTGAAGATTGGGAAGGTTTATTTTTAGTGGCTTCGGACCCGCTGATTTGGGAGCAGCATCCCGCCTACGATCGCTACCAGGAAGACGTTTTCAGAGAGTTTTTCCAGGGGGCGTTAGAGTCGGGCGGCGCCTTTGTCGCGATAGACAGGAGGACCCAAGAGATCATCGGCTCGTCACGGTACTTCGCATATGACCCCGAGAAAAGAGAAATTGAGATCGGCTGGACGTTTCTTGCACGTTCCCACTGGGGCGGAAAGTACAACGGCGAGATGAAACGCCTGATGTTGGCCTACGCTTTTCAGTTTGTCGATAGCGTCGTTTTTGTAGTGGGGTCAACGAACTGGCGGTCGCAGAGAGCCATGGAGAAAATTGGTGGTGTCAGGACCGGGCTGCGTGAAACAAATCTTCACGGGAAACCCGTTGTACAGATCGTGTATCAAGTTAAGAAGCCGACTTTTTTGTAAATCATTCCATCCGATCCCACGCAGGCCATAATCCGGCCGCAATTACGATAGGCTAGTCGGAGCACTATTAGATACGCCGCAAGAGGCACGGGAACGGTGAGAACTTTGACAGGGTCCGTCCAGAAGAGATTCACTGAGGCGCTCGATGAACTTGTCGCGCAGGTGAAAGGGGACCGTTCGATCCTGGCGGCCATTCTCTGCGGCAGCCTTTCGCACGATACCGTCTGGGAAAAGTCGGACATCGACCTGGCGCTCGTGACCATCGACGACAAGAAGGTGGACAAGACCAGCATCTCGCTCTACTCCGGTGGAGTGAACATCCACGCGTTCCTGATGCCTCGGGCGGAGTTCCGGAAGACGGTTGAGGGCTCCGTCCGCAATTCCTTCATGCACTCGCTGCTGGCGAAAGGGCGGCTGCTGTACACGCATGACGAAACCATCGCCGGCCTCTGCGCCAGGCTGGATGAGGTCGGCGAGCGCGACACACAACTGCAACTTCTGGCTGCGGCGACCCATGCGCTGCCGCCAATCGACAAGGCCCACAAATGGTTCGTCACACGCGGCGACCTCAATTACACCGCGCTTTGGATTCTCTACGCTGCGACGTCCCTGGCGCGGGTCGAGGTAATCGGTGCCCGTCTGCTGGCGGATCGCGAGGTGATCCTTCAGGCGATGAAGCTGAATCCGGCATTGTTCCAGACGATCTATGCCGATCTGCTGAATGTGAAAAAGACACACAAGAACGTGCAGGCGGCTCTCGACGCCATCGACAATTTCCTGGCGCAGCGCGCATCCACGCTCTTCCGGCCGGTGCTCGATCATCTGCGCGAAGTGGGCGAAGCACGGTCGTCGACCGAGATCGAGGACCATTTCAAACGGAATTTCAACGTCGCGGGCGTGACCACGTCATGCGAATACCTGGCCGACCAAGGGCTCATCGGCAAGGCATCGACGCCCGTGCAACTCACCAAGATGAGCAACATCATGGTGCAGGAGCAGGCGTTCGTCTATCTGGGGGAAGGGCAGGGTGGCGATTAAGACGGCCCCGGCGGCCAACCAGGCGGCGCGCACTACGATCGCCGTGCATGGCGCGCGTGTACACAACCTGAAGAACGTATCGGTCGAGATCCCGCGTGACAAACTCATCGTGGTGACCGGCCTCTCGGGCTCGGGCAAATCGAGCCTGGCCTTCGACACGATCTATGCCGAGGGGCAACGGCGCTACATGGAATCGCTGTCGAGTTACGCCAAGAGATTCGTAGCGCAGGTGGCGAAGCCCGACGTGGACTTCGTGTACGGCCTCTCGCCGGTGATTTCGATCGAGCAGAAGACCCTCTACAACAATCCACGTTCTACCGTTGGCACGATGACCGATATTGCCAGCTACCTGAACCTCCTCTACGCAACCGTTGGTGAGCCCCACTGCCCGCGCACAGGTGAGCCGACGCCGAGCCGTACGGCGAGCCAAATCCTGGAGGCGATTCTGGCGCTGCCGCAAGGCGCCGAGATCGAATTGCGTGCGCCGGTATTCCAGCAGTACGGCGAGGAACTGGACTTCGTACTGACCGAGGTGCGCAAGAAAGGTTGCCGGCTGCTGATTGTCGATGGCAAACCGGTGGATATCTCCGCACAGGTAGAGCTGGACCAATCGAAGATCAAGGACATGGATGCGGTGGTGGACCGGCTGGTGATCAACCGCAAGCACGAGAAGGCGATCAAGGCGGGGATTTCCGCCACGTTGCTGGTCGGCGACGGGCTCATGCAGATCCAGATCGTCAAAGGAGCTAGCAAGGCCGAGGCGGAAAATCTCTACCGCGGCCTGTGTAGTAAGACGCACCACTTCGTCTATGGTGACATTCAGCCCGAGTACTTCATGTTCAACAATCCCGAAAGCGCGTGCCGGACGTGCGGGGGCCTTGGAGTCCAGAAGTTGACGCACCCGGAGCTGCTGGTCCCCGACCCGCGGCGGAGTATTGCCGGCGGTTGCTTCGTGCGGGAGGCGTTCAAGTACAATCCCGACACCTGGGATGGGCGGGTGATGTACAGCCTGTCCAAGACACTGCGTTTCTCCCTCGAAACGCCTTGGGAGAAGCTGCCGGAGCCTGTGCGGCGCTCGATCCTCGAAGGACTGGACGGCAAGAAAATCGTCATGAGCGTGCCGCCGGACGCGAAGGTTAAGCGTGAAGACAACGAAGGCAAGGAGATTGGCTTCGGCGGAATCGCGCGGCGCATCGAACGGCATTACCGCCGGTACCGGCAGCGGGGCGAGGCTAGCTCCGGTATGGAAGCGTGGCTCGACAAGGTGATGGTGGAGCATACGTGCCCCGACTGCAACGGAGCGCGAGTCCGCGCCACAAGGCAGCTGTTTGCTATTGCGGGTAAGACGCTCCACGACGTGGGCCAACTCCATTTCGACGAGCTACACGCGTTCCTCGGCACCGTCAAACCAGCAGGCCGCGGCGCGGATGCGGGCAGGCACGTGCTGGGCGAGATCCGGGGCAGGCTGGAACTGCTGCTGGGCATCGGGCTCGACTATCTGAGCTTCAATCGCCGTTCGGGCACACTTTCGGGCGGCGAGTCGCAGCGCATCCGCTTATCGACGCAAATCGGCTCGGGACTGATGGGAATGCTCTACGTGCTCGATGAGCCGAGCATTGGTCTTCATCCTAAAGACAATGTGAAGATGATCGCCACGCTCGAGAGTCTGCGCAACATCGGCAATACGGTCATCGTAGTGGAGCATGACGAGGACACCATCCGCGCAGCCGACCACATTGTGGAGATGGGTCCGGGACCGGGCGTGCACGGCGGCGAAGTAGTGGTGCAAGGGACGATCGGCGACCTGCTGGCCTGCAAGTCGTCACCGACTGGGCAATTCCTCTCCGGGAGGCGCCGAATCGAAACGCCCAAGCGGCGTCGAAAGGGCAATGGCAAGGTGCTGACCGTTCGGGGCGCGCGGGAGAATAATCTCAAGAGCGTGGACGTCAGGATCCCGCTGGGCGTGCTGGTTGCGGTCACAGGAGCCTCGGGTTCGGGCAAGAGCACGCTGATCAACGAGATCCTTTACAAGGCCCTGTGGAAGCGTTTAGTGGACACGCGCACGCTGCCAGGCGAGCACGATGGCGTGGAAGGCATGGAGCACGTGCACAAGGTGGTCAACATCGACCAGTCGCCCATCGGGCGCAACAGCCGGTCGAATCCTGCTACGTACATCGGTTTCTACGACAACATTCGCGAACTGTTCACCGAAGCGCCGCTGTCGGTGGAGCGGGGCTATAAAGCCGGGCGGTTCAGCTTCAACGTAAAGGGTGGCCGCTGCGAGGAGTGTCAGGGAGAGGGAGCGATTGCCACGCAGCTCTACTTCATGCCCGACGTGGAGGTGACCTGCGGCGCGTGCAAGGGGGCGCGGTTCAACAGCGAAACGCTGGATGTAACGGTGCGCGGAAAGACCATCGACGACGTGCTGAACATGCCGGTAGAGGAAGGAGCGCAGTTCTTCGCCGGCACGCCGGCCGTAGGCAAAAAGATCGAAGTGCTGAGCGACCTGGGGCTCGGGTACCTGACGTTGGGACAGTCGGCGACGACGCTGTCCGGTGGCGAAGCCCAGCGCATCAAGATCGCGACCGAGTTGAGCAAGCTGCAGCGGTCAAAGCACACGGTGTACATCCTCGACGAGCCGACCACGGGGCTGCACCTGGCGGACGTCGAGCGTCTGCTGGCGTCTTTGAACCGGCTGGTGGACGCGGGACACACAGTGCTGCTGATCGAGCATCACCTGGACGTGATCAAGACGGCCGATCACGTGATCGATTTGGGACCGGAGGGCGGGCACGCCGGCGGCGAAGTGGTGGTGACGGGCACGCCGGAAGATATCGCGGCGTGCAAGGCATCCTACACAGGGCGATTCCTTAACGAGCACTTGCGAGCTTAGCGATGCTCTCACTGCGTCCGCGAAGAATCGTGGGCGGAGCGGTGGTCATCGTTTGTGGTAGTCGCGATTCGCGGCACCATTGAGGCCGGCCCGCGAGGTTACCCTGGCTCTCCGAAGACGCGCTAGCTGCAATTTTGTGAATCGCGGCTCGGCGCGCAAGCTACCAAGCGCCGGATCTACTCCTAATCGAACGACCATCCGACGTGGTCGTCAACAGCTTTTTCTAGCAGCGAGAGCGCCTGTTCTTTTATCGCCCAAGTCGAGATGAACCAGCGCGAGATCCCAGGGCGACACAAACATAGATCAGATGATTTCTCGAGTCCGCGCAGAATTCTCAATGGTAATGGCCGGAATCGTGAGACGACGATCTTCTTTAGTCGATCGCTGAGAGATCCATCAAGCGAGAGTCGCTTACGTACTCTTGAAAGTGCCCCCGGCCCTCGTAATGTGGTACAGGGCGATTCCTCAACGAGCACTTGCGAGTATAAGCAGGGCACCTGTACTCAGGGCACCTGTACTCTTGACAACTATGCTCGTTAACGATATAGTTGTGCCGAATATAGTTTGCCATGCCTGATGCAAAGCCAGATTCGCGGCTCCCGCTGCCAACGGCTGTCTTCCACATCCTGATCGCGCTCGCCGATCGTGATCGGCACGGCTACTCCATCATGCAGGATGTCGCAGCCAGGACCGGAGGTAAGGTGCAGTTGAGCGCGGGGACGCTGTACGGCTCCATCCGCCGAATGCTCGAGCAAGGCCTGATCGAAGAACTGGAGGAGAGTCCGGACCCGTCGAGCACCGACGAGCGCAGGCGCTACTACCGGCTCACGCGTCTCGGAAAGCGCGTGGCGGCGGCCGAGGTGGAGCGGCTGAACGCCCTGGTGCAACAGGCGCGGGCCACTGGCCTTGTGCCGGGCGCCTGATCACTGAAGCATATGCGCGCCAAAGCGGTCTATAGAGCGTTGCTGCACTGCTATCCGGCGGCTTTCCGGCATGAGTATGGCAATCAGATGGTCCTGATGTTCGCTGAACAAACGGGCGAAGCGCGGCGGACGGGAGGCAGGCTCCAAGCATCGGTGGTGTGGCTCGAAGCCGCCCTGGACGCGCTGGCAGTCGCCCCGAAAGAGCATGGACACGTGATTCTTCAAGATCTGCGCTACGCGCTGCGCACCCTGGCTGCGAGGCCCAGCTTCACCGCCGTCGCTATCATCTCTCGCTGGCACTTGGCATTGGAGCCAATACCGCGATCTTCAGCCTGTGGAATGGTGTGCTACGCTCTTCGCTGCCTGCCGTGCACAAACCAGAGCAACTGGTGATGCTCTCGAATCCTGACGAGGCGGGGATGTGGACGGGCCGCACCGACGGCGAACGGGACTGGCTTACCCACGCCGAATTCGAGAAATTGCGGGACCACGCCAATAACTTCTCGGCATTAATGGCATCGCAGACCAGCCTCAGTACCTGGCAAGTCCGCTTCGACGGCGGCGAGTGGGAAGAAGCGTGCGGGCGCCTGGTGTCGGGTGGATTCTTCGACGTTCTGGGCGTTAGCCCGGCGATCGGCCGTGTATTCACCACGGCCGAGGACCGTGACGAGACGCCCTACGCCGTCCTGAGTTACAACTACTGGCAGCGCCGGTTCGGCGGCCGTCCCGACGTGCTGGGCAAGACGTTCACTCTTCATAGCGCGGTGCTGACCATCATTGGGGTCGCATCCCGCGGCTTTATTAGCGAAACCAGCGGGCAGCAGCCAGACCTCTGGCTCCCGCTGCGAATGCAACCAAGCGTGTTCCCCGGCCGGGATTGGCTACACGACACGCCTCCCAGTAAGACGATGTGGCTTCACGTATTCGGGCGGCTGAAACCCGTGGTCAGTCAGGCGCAGGCGGAAGCGCAGGCCAACGTGATCTTCAAGGCCGGGTTGGAATCGTTCTACGGACCTATTTGCGTCACGGGAACGCCGGCGCCAGTTTCTGGATCAGCGGCTCAAGATCCGGCCGGGCGCGCGTGGAGCGTCCGAGACGCGCCATGAATTCTCCAATTCGCTGAGCGCGCTGCTGGCGGCAGTGGGCGTGCTACTGCTGATTGCGTGCGCGAATCTGGCCAACCTTCTGTTGGCGCGCGGCGCGGCGCGCAGACCGGAGATGGCATTAAGACTGTCGCTCGGTGCGACTCGCGGCCGCCTGGTCCCTCAACTCGTCACTGAAAGTCTGGCGCTCGCCGGATTGGGGGGGCGTGGCCGGTCTCACCGCGGCTTACTTTCTTCACGACGCCCTGGTGCGGATGGTGGCGGAATCCGACCCGCATTTCCAAATGAGCTTCGCGCTCGATCCGTTGGTACTGGCCTTCGCCGTGGCCACCACACTCGCCGCCGCGCTGTTATTCGGCGTTCTTCCGGCGTGGCAGGTCACAAACACCGGCCCGGGAGCGACACTCCAGGAGCAAAGCCGCGGCGCGAAGGGGTCGCTGGGCCAGATGCGTTGGGGCCGATTCCTGGTCTCGGTGCAATTGGCGCTCTCATTACCCTTGCTGGTCGGCGCCGGTTTGCTGGCGCGAACGCTCTATAATCTGCAGCGCGCAGACCTCGGCTTTCCCGCTGAACGTCTGCTGTTGGTACGGGTTGATGCGCGAGAGGTCGGCTATGACACCGTGCGCCGCGACAGCCTGCCTCGTGAACTTGTCGGAGAGTTCCAGCGAATCCCCGGTGTGCGCGCGGCCAGTTTTTCGCACCTTGGAATATTCGGCGGCGGTGAATCCTCGTTAGGAATCGAGGTGGAAGGTTACACGCCAAAAGAAAACAACGATCGCGACTCTGCGCTCGATGAGGTGGGCCCCGGCTACTTCTCAACCTTGCGTGTCCCCATCACTCTGGGACGCGAAATCCTGGATAGCGATCATGGCGGTGCCCCCAAGGTTTGCGTGATCAATGAGGCCTTCGCCAAACGCTTTTTCTACAGCCGGAATCCCATCGGAATGCGCGTCACATCGAGTAACAACGATAAGCAGACGACATTCCACGTGGTGAGCGTCGCCAAGAACGCGCGCACCCAGAGCCTCCGAGGCGACGTCGAGCCGCGCTTCTTCGTGCCCGTAGCGCAATCTCCGCTCGCCACCAGCAACCCGACTTTCCTGATTCGCACAGCCACGAAAGCTGCGTCCGTGATGGCGGCCGTGCGGAAGACGATCCAGGGCGTGGATGCCGTGCTGCCGATCCTGTCCCGCCAAATCGATTGAAGAGCAGATGGCCCCCTTTTTGGCGCAGGATCACACTACCGCGCAGCTTGCCATAGTGTTTGGGTGCGTAGCGCTCGCGCTCGCCGCCGCCGGTTTGTTCGGTGTGCTTTCTTATGGGATCGCGCTCCGCACGGGCGAAATCGCGGTCCGCATCGCGCTTGGAGCCCAACCTGGCCGCGTCATCGCCATGGTCCTCAGAGAGACCATCGGACTCGTTATCGCCGGGTTGGCGCTGGGCGCGGGCTTGTCCTACACGGCTTCGACCTTGATCAATAGCCGGCTTTACGGCGTGGCTTCCCAGGATCCGCTCACGATGGCGTTAGCGACCGGGCTGCTGCTGTTGGTGGTGCTCAAGCGCCGCTTACTTGCCGGCGCGCAGGGCGTCGAGAGTGGACCCCATGACGGCGCTGCGTCAAGAATGAACGCGTGGGCTTCGCCCGCGTTGGCTTGAATTCAAGAAAGCGCGAGGCCCAATAACAACACCACACATTCGCAGATTTCGATATTGGCTCCGAGCGTATCGCCGGTAACGCCACCGATTTTCCGATAACAGAATCTTCCGAACCACATGGTGGCTATCACCGCTGCCGCCCAGCACGCGAACCCGTGCCAGGTCCGGCCCAGCGCCGTGATCCCCAGTGCGAGTACCGTCGACCAAACCAGCTCGGTTGTGCCGACCACTTCGGCGGGACTGGCCCGCGACTCGTCCGCATAGGGCAGGAACCTGGACAGAGGAACAATGGACCAACGCCCCAGCGCGGGCGCGAGCACAAGGTAGTAGGCAGCGTTCGAGTGCTGGGCTAAGGCGGCAATCACCGTGACCTTAAGCAAGATCAGAAGGATCAGTGCGGCGCCGCCGTAGCTGCCGATCACATGGTCGCGCATGATGCGCAGCACATCTTCACGCCGCCATCCTCCACCGAGGCCATCAGCGGCATCCGCCAGTGCATCCATATGCAGCGCTCCCGTCAGCAACGCCTCCACCACTACGATCAACACCGCAACTACAAGCGGCGGAAGCCAAGAGGAGAAGAGTTGCTGCATCCCAGCGTAAACGCCCCCGATCATGGCGCCGATGAGTGGATACCAGCGCGTTGACCTGCCCACATCCGCGGTATCGAAAGGAACTTTGACCGTTATGGGGACGCGGGTAAGGAATGCGATGGCCGCCCCCAGCAATCTCATGCGCACCCGGGCGTTGTGCGCCCAGAAACGCCGGCTGAGGAAAAGGTGGACATGCGCGTGAATGCCACAGCCG
>QHXW01000523.1 GCA_003223115.1 Acidobacteriota bacterium | reverse complement strand
ACCCGTCATACGCGGCAAAGAAAAACGTTCGGTTCTTGAAGATGGGGCCGCCGATGGTTCCGCCGAATTCATTCTGGCGGACGATCGGCCTTGCCGAAGCAAAGAATCCCCGGGCATCCAGTTTGTCGTTGCGCAAAAACTCGAACACATCCCCGTGGTACTGATTGGTGCCGGACTTGAGCGTGTAGTTAGCCACACCGAAGCCGCGCCCGAGTTCAGCAGGATACAGCGTGCTGGACACCTTGAACTCTTCGACAGCCTCGAATGGCGGCGCGTAAGTATAAAACCGGCCGGGCACTTCCGCATTTGAAAACGCGATGCCGTCCACCACTGCCACTTGGGAAAGATCCGGGCTCCCATTGAAGGATTTGGAGAACGTGGACCCCGTCACACCAGGCGTCAGAAACACGAAGGATTCAACTTGGCGGCGATCGCCGGATAACTCTAACGGGAGATCCATCACCACGTGCGCTTCCACGTTTGTGCTCACTTCCGATGTCGTGGTTTGGAGCAGAGGCGTGACGGTCTCTTTGACCTCTACGGTCTGTTTTATTTCGCCGATCTGCAGAGCGATGTTTAGCGTGGACACCGTTCCGGTGTAGATCTGGACATCCTCGGTGACGGACGTCTTGAATCCTGAAGCCTGCGCTTCGACGTGATATTGACCGACCGGAAGGCTACCAATGACGTAAACGCCGGCGCTGGTCGACGTCGCTTCCGACGTAATCCCAGTGGCCCCATTGGTTGCCCGCACGGTAGCATCTGCGACGGTAGCCCCGTTGGGATCAGTTATCAGGCCGCGCAATCCTCCCGCGGTCACTTGCGCTGATACGTTGAGGCCACTAAAGACCAAGAGAGATACCAGGACCCTGAAACCGAGAGACGGCATATGCCTCCTGCTTCTGGCCGTGATCTGTACCACAGCTCTCCGATTGTTTCAGAAGTGTATCATATGCCCTGCGAACACGGCGTCGCCGTGCCAAGGAATGGTCGCCGCGTCACGAACTCCACCACCGAAGACATGCTCACTGTTGAATTTGAAATGACTGCCGGAACTGCTCGCAGACTTTCCTGTCTAAATCGCAAAGCATGCTGAACTGACGCCGTGCATTCTCCGGCTCTCCCAGTTCCCGGTATGCCATTGCAAGATTCAGGCGAGCGCCTGCGTAATCCGGTTTTAGCTCGAGTGCTCGGAGGTAGAGTTCGACGGCGTTGCGCGGATTCCTCAGTTTACTAATCGTGAAGGCCTGATAATTCAGTAGCACGGCGTTCAAGGCCCCAAGCGTTCGCGCTCGCTCGAGATTGGACAGCGCTTCACGATATTCGTGGGTCTCCGCCTGTACGATTCCAAGACCCTCATAAGCCTGCGCGAAGTTTGGCCGGTCCCGCACGGCCGCCTTAAAATAGGATTTGGCCTCGGCATAATTTGTCTCTTCCGATGCGACAACTCCCAATGAATAAGAAGCCAGGAAATTGTGCCGGTTCTGCTGGAGGGCGAGCTGCAGTAGCGGCTTCACTTTCTCATTCTGATGATCGGCATGGTAAGCGCGCGCCGCGCCAATGAGGGCCGAGGAAAAGGCGGGACTGAGATTCAAACATGCGAGAAATTGCCGTTGCGCCTCCTTCAGATGGCCCTCACGAAATGCATTTTCCCCAAGTATGAATGGAATCGCATAGAGCTTCGGTTCCAGAGGCGCGAGTTCGCGCAGGAGCCGGTCTGATTCCGGGAAACGGCCTGTTTCGCTAAGGGCGGTTGCGCGGAGAATCACCCGGTGGCTCTTGATTTTGTCTTTGGGATCGGGCAAGTTGGCTCCGTCGCCAGTGGTTACGGGCGCCTTGTAGGCCACGTAACCCAAAGACCTCAGCTTCTCCAACGTGTCTACAGGGACGGGAGCCCCGGCGGCAGGAGCGGCTTTTGCGGTGTACTGTCGTACAAAATGGTTGAGACGCGCCTTGAACGCATTGGCCTCAGCGCTTCGTTCGGCCTTAAGATCCAGTGTCTCTCCCGGATCCTTCGCCGTATCATACAGCTCGGGGCGCGGCGCGTCGATGTAGAGACGCCGCGCGCCGATCAGAGCTCGCAGAGGCGGCCGGTCGGCGCGGTTCCGCGCGCTGCCTTGACGATCAAAGGAACTCGCAGATGTGGCCGAGTAGAGAAATAGTCTGTGCTCGTCTTCACCGTGCTCCCCTAGCGATTCTCCGTGATCGCTCAAAAAGATGACCAGTGTCCGGTCATATTGCCCGATTTGCTTCAGAGCACTAAACACTCGGCCAATTTCGTCATCTCAGTAGGCAATCTCGCCATCATAAAGGTGGCCGAAATACCCAGAGAAATAGGGTTCAGGAGGCTGGTAGGGACTGAGTGGGTCGTAGAGATGAAGCCATGCAAAGAACGGCTTTGTGGGTGGCCGGACGGTAAACCAGCTCAGAAACCGATCTACCGTCTCTTTTGCGCCGCGATCCAGGTTTTGACGCGTTCCTCTTTCAAATGTCTCGGCGTCTGCGACGCTGTCATAGCTTTGGAATCCACGCCGCAACCCCCAAAAACCATCCAGTACTAACGAGCTGATGAAAGCCGCCGTCGCGTAGCCATACCGCTCAAACGCTTCGGCAAGGAGACCCACATTCGGGGGCAATCCGACGCCAGTGAAATCGTGGACGGTGTTGTACATGGGATACGTGCCGGTAAGGATGACCGCATGTGAGGGAAGCGTCAGAGGAACCTGTGCATAGGCCCGGTTGAACTGGACTCCGTCCGCAAGCCAGCACATCGATGTTACGGGTCTTAATCCGTCGATACCCGTAACATCCCAAGTGGTCCGCGCGAAGTGTGTCTACTGTTATCAGTACGACGTTCACGCCCGAGCCTGAGTCGGCGGCAAATGCTTGCATGTTCGGGTTTGGGACGGCCTACTTTGACCTTGACGGCAAAGAAGTTCCGTTCTGCGAACCGCCTGAGCGTCGGTCAGTGGGAAATCGAGACCGCTGCCGTACGCTCGCACGCGATCACTTTTTGAACCCAGCAGCTTGTGCAGAGGCTGTTCCTGGCCATCAGATCCCACAGGGCTGTGCGGATGGCAACAGACCGGTACGAGAAGCTGGGAAACAGCTCCTCGCTGCGCTCCCATAGCGGCTGAAGCTCGGATTGTTGCATCAATCGGCCAGACGTGCTCCGCAAAATCCTGGCGAAGTTCGTCCACGCCAGGCATGGGCGTAAGCCATGGCGTGGGTTTAGTGAACACGCCTTTTGACACTGTTTCACCAAACGCCAGCCGACCAGCCCCTGATCGGTTTTCAACGCGAGGATGAATACATCCTCAGTGTCGTAGTGGGAAGTGCAATCTCCGATCACTCGGCCTGTCGGCAACTCACATCTCCATATCTCGAAACCAACAATCTGCGTTTTCATATTGGCAAGTTCCTATGCTTTTTCGCGGCTAAATGCTGGGATGTTCCTGCCCTTATAATTCCTGCTTGACAGAACTGGGTAGCCTGAAAAATCGCCCACAAAAAGGATCAGTATGTTCCAGGGTGCAAAACGAGTCAAATGCCTTGTATACTCGAACAGCTTTTTATAACCTTTTATACCGGCCATGGCTGGGACCGGTGTTCTACAATTCGGCCAGTGGCGACGCAAATCCGAGAACCGAAACACAACCGATCTAGAACATCACCTCTCGATGAAGCCCACAGTCACACCGCTCCCTCTCGCCCCGGCCGGTCACTTCCGGTGGGCAATCGTGGGGCTGCTGTGCGCAGTTGCTTTCGTGCTCTATGTTGACCGGATTAACATTCTGGTGGCGGCGCCGTACCTCGCCTCTGAGTTTGGTCTCTCGACACAAGCGCTCGGCGAGGTGCTCAGCGCTTTCTTGTTCGGTTACGCATTTGGCCTGGTGCCGGGCGGCTGGCTGGCTGACCGTTTCGGTCCCCGCAATGTTCTGACGGCTGCCGGCGTGAGTTGGGCTCTGATCACGCTTTTGACAGGCATGATACAAAGGCACGTCGCCGGCCGAGCCGTGAACGCGGCTGTTCTGCTCGAGAGCCTCCGGTTTCTGCTGGGCCTGTGCGAGGCGTGCGCATATCCGACTTTCGCTCGCGCACTGGCAAACTGGATGCGGCGCAGCGAACGAGCGCGGGCGAGCGGGCTGATCCATGCGGCGTCGGGTTTCGGAGGAGCATTCACCCCGGTTTGGATTGCCCTGATTATCAGTCATTTTGGATGGCGTCAATCCTTTATACTTTCCGCCGTTTTGACCTTTTTGGTGGTGGTCTGCTGGCACCGGCTGGCGACCGATCAGCCGGCTCAGCACTGGCGGGTATCCCTACAGGAACTCGCAGACATCGCTGCGGAAAAAGAAGAAACCCATGTGGAGAAGGCCGACTGGGCCTGGTTTCAACTTCTGGCCCGCTCGAGAAACGCTTACCTACTTTGTGCAAGCGAGTTTTTCTACGGAATGAGCGGCTTCGTTTTTCTGACTTGGTTCTATACTTATTTTCAGGAAGTGCGCGGGGCAGGGAAGCTTTACGCCGCAGTGCTCTCTGCTTTGCCTTATGTGGGCATGACTGTCGGCGCGCCGCTCGGAGGCGTGCTTAGCGATTATTTCTTTCGCAAATGGAGAAGTCCATGGGGACGCAGCGGCGTCCCTTTCGCAGCCATCACGCTTTCCGGTGTCTTCTGCATGGTAGCGCCCGCCATCCGGAACAACACCGTTTCGGCTCTCGTTTTTTCCTTAGCCGCCGGGTTGCAGTTCGTCGCGGCCCCTCCCTTCTGGGCGGCCGTCATCGATATAACCCGGCGCGGTACCGGCATCCTCGGGGGACTCATGAACGGCTCGGGGAATCTCGGTGCGGCGATTGGAACCGTGGCATTTCCCTGGATGGTCAGCCACATGGGATGGGATGGCGCACTAGAAGCCGCGGGCGCAACCGCTTTGATCTCCGGCCTCCTCTGGCTGCTGATTGATTCCTCACGCCAAATCGACCGCTCGTGAGTGCCCTCGAAATTTCGAGCTCGCTGGCCGGTTTGAGGTCAGAGACCTCGCTAGAATTCTGATATGGTGAGAGCGCGCAATACCATGAGACAGCTTCTGCGGAAAACAGTAATCTTTCTGATTGCAGTCGTACCGGTCGTCCACGCACAAGGTGGGCTCCCGTACACGACCTATACCAGTTTCACCCAGGTGCTGGAGGGGCGCAACGCGCACTATGCCGTAATTGGCCGTGTCTCGGATCCGGGACCCAGCGGCGATCGAGCGTATACGGGCTTTTTCTTTTACCAGTGTCTCCAGTTCGATTCCACCGGACGTTTCCTGCTAGGGATGCGGGTTTATTTTCAAAACCGTCTTGTGGTACCGGCTGATCGTGCTGACATCGGCTTCATAGATCTCAAAGACGCCTACAAATGGACCAAAATCGGCGAAACAACGGCTTGGAACTGGCAGCAGGGCGCCAGACTTCAATGGCGCCCGAGATCGGACGAGATCGTATGGAATGCTCGCTCGGACGACGGCAAGAAGTATGTGTGTAGTGTGTATAACTTCCGCACGGGCAAGAGGCGTACGCTCCCTCGGCCGATTTACGACCTGTCACGCGACGGCGCCACTGCACTTACTCATGATTTCGAGCGCATGAAGCACCGAGGAACCGACTATGTCGGGATTGAGGACATTTACAAGGACCAGTACGCCCCAAGCAAGACGGGCATCTGGAAGATGAATATGGATACCGGGCGTGCCGAGCTAATCATAAGCCTGGAGCGGATGGCCACTGTCGCTTATCCTAATGGACACCCCCCGGCGGGTTGTCTTTACTTCTTCCGCGAGGGATGGAACCCATCCGGCTCTCGCTTCATTGCATTCCTCAAGGACCCGCAAAACGGCTTCTCGAAGGCCTTCTCGATGGCGCCAGATGGCGCCGACATCCGTTATCTGTATAGTGATCCAAGCCACCACTCGTGGGAGGATGACAATCATGTGTTGGATTTTGGCACTCATCCGCCTCCTGGTGGTGGGACGCCTTTGGGGGGCTACTTTATTTTCAAAGATGACGGAACTGGCGAAGCAAAGAATCTTCTATGGAGTACGGATTATGACGGACATAACAGTTACGTTTCAGGCCCGAATGGTGACTGGATTATCTCCGACACGTATAATATAAGAGGCTTCCAGTATCTGTTTATGTATCATAGACCAACGAAATTATTCATTCCGCTCGCTAAGTTAAAAACCACCGCCCCAGACGGAATACACCGAGTTGACTTGCATCCTAGGCTTAGTCGCAATGGAAGAACGGTGTCAATAGATTCCACTTACGAAGGCCTTGGAAGGCAAATGTATATTATTAACGTCAGTCACATTGTGGATAACCCTCCTGATCGACTCGCATCGGTTCATTAAAGGATTAGTCGCCAAGAGATGGTGGCCCTTATCGTGCCGCGTTATGCCGGTACCAAACGCATGGCGTTGCCTCCTAGAATCTTGGCAAGAACAGTGTTTGGCAAGTTCAGTGAAACCAGAAGGTCGTACATCCGGTTGGAAAATTCGTCCCTGCCGAAGAACATGCGCTCCTGATAGTCGATGAGAAACTTACGGGTGAAGTTTAAATCACGGGAAAGAGCGGTATGGCCAGATCCTCCTGACAGATCACAATTCAGGTTCGGAAACTTGTCAAGATATTCCAAAAGGCGACCACCGCCGACCACCGGCTTGCCGGCAGGATAATCCTGCAGATCCTGGTCAGCGTCGGCCGAGATTTCACGCCAGAAACCTCTCGCATGGCCGAGAAACCGGGTGTGCGGGCAGAGCCGCAAGGGAGTGTCCATGACCTCAAGGCCGCCACCGTACCACCATTGCCGGGCGCTCGGCACTCCAAGCCGCGGGAATGTGGGCTGCAGGTGACAAATCACGGGCAAACCCAGTTCGCCACAATAGTGGAAGAGCCGGATCGCATCGGGATCGTCGTAGCGCATACGCAGCTTCAACTCACCGAAAACACGGACATGGTGCGTGTTGACCGCCGCCTTTAGTCGCTCGTGAGCGTGTGGCTCCCGTGGGTCGAACGTAGTCCCCGGTATGAACCGATCGGGATAGCGCTCGATAACATCGATGACATCGTGGAACTGCATGCCGACGCCGGTGGGACTAATTTCGGAGTAGTAGATAGGATTCATCTCACGTTCCGGAAGCTCCCAACTTAATAGCCAGGCTTTTTGGATACCCGCGGCGTTCATGTTCTCGATCATTCGAGCACCGTTGTAACCGTCCCATCGGGCGTGACAATGCACATCGATGACTTGGTGGTCCGGCGCTCTTTTGCCGTCCGCTTCGACCTTTTGAGCGACGAAAGCTGTTTTACGGTAAGTCGCGAGCCCCGTCAACAGGTCCACAGTGCCACCTAAACCTGCCTCGAGCAGTGCCCGCCGTCCCAGAGTTGGCGAATTCGTGCATTCCGCGTTTCGTCGCGACTTTTTCACAATAAGCCTTCAAGGTGTCTTTGTTGGCTGAATCGATTCACAATTCACTGTCCTTCCTTCTCCTAACTTGTCGGCACGCCGGATGGGCGCGGGCGAGGACCGACATTCGAGACGTGAATCGGAGAGAAGCCTAGCTTGAGCGCTGGGGAGTCGGGCTTGAGCGTAAAGTCTCCTTTCTCGGGATTCACGAACAAGGGATCTGCGATTACAGAGTTCAGGTCCTGGCCGCGCTCGTGCCACTCCTGCAGTGTGAACGGACCGAAATGGATGCCCTTCTCCGGATCGGTCCCCACTAAACGTCTGTCCCAATAAACGTTGTGCTCGAAGCGATAGCCCCGTTGGCCCCAATTGCCCGTGAACAGAGCTCCCTGGTTCCAGTAGACAATATTGTCCTCAAAGGTGAACTGAAGTTGAGGCTGGTCCGTGGTGCGGTAGATTTCGGCCTCGCGCGATAGCGCAAAAATGTTATTCCGGACTGTGTTCTCGCGTAGGTTTTTACCATTTCCAAAGTGCATGTGAAACCCAGCGGATTTGCACCGGTAGACGATGTTGTTTTCGGCAATCACCCCGGTTGTCCCATCGTCGAAATAGATCCCCCAGCCCCCATACCCTCGGGACTCGACGTCATGAACGACGTTATTCCGGATGACCACGCCACTGGGGACCTCCGCTCTGTCGATCGTGTAGATACCCGCCAGGTCTGAAAGCATGCCCAATCCGATATCGTGGATATCATTGAACTCGATCACGGTCCCCATACCCGTGTCATCCCCGACCCCGACAACGATTCCGATGTAAGGCTGGTGGTGAATACGGTTGTGGGCAATAATATCGTGGTTGCTGTGACCAACGTGAATACCATAGGCGCTGTGAAAGATCTGGCCACCTTCGTGAATGTGGTTGTCGACGATCAAGTTGTTCCCTGCTTGGGGGACCGCAGCGTCAGGTGGGAGACGCGGGCCCACTTTAATACCTCCGGCCCCCAGGTCGTAAATCTCATTCCCGACGATGTGGTTGCGCGTGCAACCTAGGCCCAGATCAATGCCATAACTTCCCACGTGTGCGACCTCATTGTTTTCGACCCCGCAGTTCCTCGCCCCGACGAGTTGGATTGCACCAGGCGCTGTAATCGAACCACTGACGCGCCAGTTGTCCCCCGGCCAGTCCCGGGGGGGCCTGGTAGCCTCAGTATGAGCAAAGCCGAGCCCGGAAAGCTGTACGTACTCAACGAAACGTCCCATCTCCGGCCGCCCTTGGAATTGGACCAGATGCGGCACCTGTCGAGGCATAATCACTTCAGCCGTTGCCATGTCCTCGCCGGGCCGTGGCATGTAATAGATTTTTTGGCTCGCACGATTGTAGTAAAACTCGCCTGGCTTCTCCAGAGCCTCGAAGACGTTCTCCACATAGTAAGGAGCGGGTTTCATGGAGAAGTCATCGGTGAGCCGGAAGATGCTTCCTTCGCTAAACGAGACCGTTCTCGATGCCTCATCCACACTTGCGATAGGCATGCGCGACTCTACCCAGAAGCAGAGGGCGACGACTTCGACGTCGGTCAGGTTGTCCCAAGCTCGTATGTCTCCAGGAGAGTAGCGGAACCGTGTCTGTCGCGCAGTTTTCGCCGTATCCGCAGTCAAGTCCGGCACCTCGGCAATTCGATAAAAGCCTTCCTTAGGGAGACGTGGCCTCACACATCGCTTGCCGTTCACAAAGAGCTGACGGGAAGACAGCGGCAGCCCGCTGGGGAAGTCGGCAATCCACAGATTCGTTCGGCCCACTGTCGTTGGCTTCCATCCCTTAATTGCCAGGCCCCCACTCAGGATGGGTTTCTCGCCGGGATACGCCGCGTAAGTGATCGGGGCGTCCGCCATCCCGGAATCGTCGGGTGTAAAGACGAACGGTTCTTCGATGAAGTAGGTCCCACCGCGCAGGAGCACGCGGATGGGCGCTTTCGCTCCGCTGGAGCCACTTCTGGAGATTCTTAATGATCGCACCGCATCGCGGGCGTGGGCGAGGGTCGCAAACGGCCCGTCGGTGCGAAGTGTATTGGGAGTAGCCAGCCTTCCCGACCACTTATCCTGCCCGTTTTTGGCAACGTAAAAATTCGCCGGCACTGTATTCGACTGGCTTGGGGCGATTAAGGGGAACAGAAGCGAGAGGCCCGCAAAGAGATAAACAATGAGCCAAAATGCCTTTAGGCGGTTCATTTTCTAACCCTCATCTAACATTTTCGAGTTGGAACGCTACGCCATCTGCGCTTGTTCGAGTAGGTTTCGCACGTAAGTGAGATCGCGGCTCAGAATGGAGATGAACGTCTCCCGCGAGATACTCATGGAGGTCTTGCCCTCATTAGCGCCGCCTAGCTCGGGCAACTCGTAATGAAGCTGGAACGGGCCTGAGAAGCGGGCTCCTTTGAGCATGGCGAAGAACTTCACAAAATTCACCATTCCCTTACCCGGCTGGCACCACTGAGGTTGCCACTGTCCTTTCGCGCTAACACCCCACTTGAAATCCTTGACGGCGACGCCGCGCATCATGGGAGCCGTAACGCGGGCCGTGCTGATCCAGCCGCCGTAACCGCCTTCTACCGTCGCGTGCCCTATGTCATAGTTCACGCCGACGTAGCGGGAATCGAAGTCCTTAAGAACATACCAGAGGTCCCAGATGGACGCCCCCATGCGATCGATGCCGGAGTGAGCATGGTACATGGCGCAGACACCGTACTCCTTATTGAGGTCGGCCAAATCCTTTACCCGCGTCTTAAAGTCAGCAAGCTGGTCGGGGATATTCTTGGCCGCCGTATATACGAAACCGCCCCAGCGATAATGTCGGATGCCTAGCCGGCTGGCGGTTTTGAGGATGGCTTCAGCGTGAGGGGAACGGGTGTCGACGATTTCCGCGGTGATCATGGGCAACTCAAGCCCAGCTTTACGGATGTCCTCGGCAGCTTTGGGAAGATCTTGCTCGACGCGCTCCGGCAGCACATGGCCACCTTCGCGTACGGTGAGGTCGATGCCGTCAAAACCAACATCTTTTGCAATGGCTGCCATCTCCCGGCAATTGGTCCACTGGAAGTGCTTGGAGAACGCCGAGATTTTGAGTGGCCTCGAGGTTGCCGCCGGCTGCGCCTGCCCGCCGAGCAGAGTTGCGGCGCTAATAGCCGCCAGCAAATCGCGTCGGGGAATTCCAGGGACAGTATCCGTTCGCGACTGCTTGTGATTTGATTTTTTCATGTGTGAAATACCTTCTTAAACTAGCCTTCCGAAGGGCCGAGGCCTGGTCCATTGAGCTCTCCGGTGTGGATCGTCCCATCTGTTATCCGGAACATGCCTGGGAACCGGGGCTCCCACGCCTTATTGGCCGCCGGCATGTACTGCCGCGCATTCGCTTCGATGGCCCTAACCCCCGGGACGTGCGCAGGCAGGCTCGCCGATTGTATGAGCGCCGCGCCGGGACAGCTCATGTCTCCTCCGCAGAGAAACATTTTGTGCTTTTCCGCGACCGAAGTAACGATAACCATTTGGCTTTGGCCCTTGGAAGCCTTGATGGACGCTCCCGTATAACCCATCTGGCGCGACAGGAGCAAGGCCTCGACATCGGTCAGAGACTCATCAATCACGATAGGGCGCAGTTTCGCAGCTTCCTGCATCCTGTTCTCAGGGTGCGCCTTCAGGTCGCGCGCAGTCGGCTGTTCTACATATTGAATACGCTCGTAACCCGTGGGTGTTTTGTCCTTTACTTGCCGCAGAAACTGCAGAAGATAGTCAACATTCGGACACCTCTCATTGAAGTCAAGCGCGTAGAACCAGTCCCGGACGCCCCGCTTTTTCTGTGTTTCAGTAGTCGCTTTATCAACACGCAAAACGCGGTCCACATCCCACTTCGGGTCATCGCCGTTAAGCTTGATCTTGAAATGCGTTAAGCCGTTGTAGTTGATCCATTCCGGAAGTGTTTCCGGCAGGCCATCATCCACGCGCTTGGCAACATCTGATTCATCGATCGGATCGATCGCTGAAACCAGATGGTATACGGGCATGCGAGACTTGGGTTCTTTTTGGATGTAACTGCTCGGGTATTCTCCTTGGTATTCAGCTCCCAGGTAATGGGACAGATCATGATTCATGAACTCCGGACCATAAGTGTGATAGCAATTCAGACCGTGAGCCTTGCCAAATGCGTCGTGGACGGCGGCATCAAAAGGGCTTGCTGTGACCAGTGTGCAAAGCTTGGGGATCGGATCGGGCAGATGCAACCGCGCGGAAACGTCGGCCGCAGTTTTTAGGTAGAGCGAGTTCAGCGCCCAGTTTATGTCGATTGGATGATCAAATTCCTTGTAACCGCCGGTAATCTTGGCAATCTCCTCCGCTAACGCTTTCATAGCGTTCAGCGTGGCAGCGTACGACATCCTTTTGGAAGGAAATGACCAGACATTGCCCAGTGGCATCGATCCAAATCCCTTAACAACCTTCCCCGACGAAGTACGAACCGTGCACCGCACAGTCATTATCGTTGCCCGATCCACCACCGTACCAGCGAACTTATTCGGAGTTCGATAAAGATACTCCTGGTAGCTGTGAGAAATGTCTTCGATCCGGATGTCTGTCTTTTTCGTGCTTGCGGAAAGAATCGTGACACCGGCAGACAGGTTGCCAATACCGATTCCACCGGTGACAGCCGCTGCGTTCTTAAAGAAATTGCGCCGTGTGGTTTTATTCATAAATGTCACTCCATTAAATATTACAAGCCGCCTCGCAGGTAACTGATGACGTCCGCAAGAGCTTGCCGGTTAAGTGACTTCTCCAAATCATCGGGCATAACTGAGATGCTCGACGCGCGCATATCTACGATGCTTTCGCGCAACAGAGTTTCATCCTCCACCGATCCACCTCGCAGCGTGATCGTTCCAGGCGTTTCATTGGCGATAATGCCGTCGTGAAGACCTCCATCCTTTGTCGTGACGATGTAATTAGTAAACTGAGGCTCGATTGCATTACTCGGGTTGAGAATGGAGGTTAGAAGCTCCTCTTTGGTTTTGCTACTGATTCCAGAAAGGTCCGGTCCTACGCGCCCGCCCTGTTTCCGCGGCAGGTGGCATTTCCCGCAAGTTTCCTCGAATACTTTCTTGCCGTGCGCGGGATCGCCCGTCATTTTGAGGACGTCTTGGTAGTTCGACACCAGCTTCATGCGGTCGCTGGTATTGCTTTGGAACAATGTGCGAGCGTGCTCTGCAATTAACCGGTCGGGATACTGTAAAAGCCTCGCTCGGCCCGCTGCGTCCACCACATTGATTTCAAGCTGATGATTCTCGAGCGCGTGCAGCAGAATCGGAACCCTGTCCCGCTGATTCAGCAGCGCATCCAATGCCTTCGTGCGCGCGTCGGGATCGTAAGTTTTCCAATTTGCAATGAGAGTAGCGGGCACGCTCCTGTCATCAAACGACGCCAGCGATTCGATAGCCGCGGATTGTAACTCGGACCCGGGCTGCGATTCCAGTACCCTCCGAAGGACGGGGCCGGCGGCGGAGAATGGAGCGCTGCGTAGCGTCAGCACAGCGTTCACACGCTTCTTCATGCTCAGGTTGGGCGCCACTGCGTCGGCTGTCGCTTGCTTGGTAAGTTCCGGCATTTCGATATACCGCGCCGTTGCCCAGGCGGCATTCTGGACCTGTTCGGACGGGCTTTTGAGGAATCTGATCAGCAGCGCTTCAGCACCAGGGATCCGAAGTGTTTTAACACCACCCAATTGGAGGCCCCGCGTCAGCCCTGACAGGGCCGCATCGGGCCGCTTCAACCTGGGCAGCACACGTAGCAAATGCGCGATCTCACGTGGAGCGTGCTTGGCCCCAATTACGGAAGAAAGCTGGGAAATCAACTCTGACTGATCTACGAATTGTCGCTTCGACAACAGCCGGTCGAGAAACTGGACTGCCGAATCTTGGACCGAACTGAGGACGGCGATACGAAACCACCGATCATCGGCGTGCTGTGATGCCAGATCAACAAGGGCCTC
>QHXW01000510.1 GCA_003223115.1 Acidobacteriota bacterium | reverse complement strand
CGAAAAGGCCGCACATACAGACGGGTCCGTCATCCAAATGGGGATGGCAAAAGCATTACCCGGGGGCGACTCGCAAACCACGCAGTCGCCGCCTTCTCGACGGATTCTTCGCAGGACAGGAAGATTCGATCCCCACAGAGCGGACCACCGATAGTGAATCGTGACGGACTCCGAAATATAGGCATTATGTGACGGGCCCTGGGGGGCCACGGGAAACGTAGCCACGGTGGGACTGTGAACCCGTCTTGCAATCGAAAGAGCAGGCACGGTAACCCCCCACCTAAAGCGGGGCGCGCCCGTGCTCTATCCCAACAGTAGCAGCTGCTGACTCCGCGTCGCTCCAGCTTAAATAAGTTGAATACGCCAGCGTGCTTCCTGTGGCATCCAGTTTCGCGGCAAACGCGTCGCCGCAAAGCGCGACCAGCGGTGGATTTCCGAAGGGCGACGTGCTGGTTATCAGACACGGGCTTCCGGCAAACCGCTTGGGCAGCGCATCCGGTGTGACGGGGAAGTCGGAGGAAACGAACGCGTGCCCAGCGGAATCAATCGCAAGTCAGGCATCCGGCGCCGCGGAAGTGCCCGCTAAGACGCCGGTGATAGTTACAGGCTGGCCGGCGTGTCTTCTGAAAAGCTCCGGCGGTCACCGGAAAATTGGAAGAGGAAGTCTCTCCGGTCAGATAAACATTGTTCGAGGCGTCGATCGCCATCGCGTGGATGATATCGGCTCCATCGCCTCCCAGATAGGTCGCGTAAGCCAGCGCGCCGGAGCCTCCCTGAAGCGCACGAGACGCCAGCGCGAGACACCGCAATCCGGAAATTCGGATCGGTGCACCTTTGCGATCGTAGCCTCTAAGACTCCAGAGTAAGAGTAGAGGAGAACGCCATAAGCTGTAGGCTTTCCTAGGCTCTATCCGCCGTTTCCAGCTTCGTGCGCGTTTAGGTCTACCATGGCTCATTTTGTTCTCCCCCCTCACGGACCCCGCCGTGCAGATTTTCCGCAGCGGGTTCTTCAGGCGTGACTCCCCGCTCCCGCCCAGGAGTGGGTGATCCGAGGTCAGCGTCCTCCCGCGCGTGCGTCGACTCAGCCACATGCGCCAAATACGCCGGATTTTCCGATAGAACCGCCACAGACTGCGGTAGTTCGTCGGTCGTCCGTAATACTGGTAGTGGCCGCGGAGCTTAGCATTCAGCATTTTCTGCTGTTCGCTCACCGGGTCGTGCCGGTGTTGTTTGCACCAGTCGGCGATCGCCTTCAGTCCTCTCCGGAACCGTTCGGCTAGCGTCGTGACGTGCACTGTGAACCTGCCCTTGCGGCTGCGTGCGCCCATGTGCGTGAAGCCGAGGAAGGCGAAGGTTTCGGGTTTCTTCCCCTGTCTCCTTGCTAGCTGAGATGGCGTTACCCACCGCGTATCGGATTGAAGTATACCTGACCGGCCGGATTTGTACGTTTTCTTCAGTATCCGCGCGAGTTCCTGACCACTGACTTGGGGTTCGATGTGCCTCCGGCGGGAAAGGCGGAGCTGAAGGGGTCTCCCCCAATGCGTCAGGAATTTTCAGAGTAGTAATTCCTGTACTTACTGTAGAGTTCGGTGGTTCTCAGGCCGTTGATCACGAGACCTAAACTAATACATTGTTCTCGCGAAGAGACTGGCGCGCGCGATTCAGAGCATCATGAGTGTGACTCCAATGCGCGCAACCAGGATGGTTGCATCTACGTGCGCGGCGAGTAGGTTCGCGTCAACAAGAAAGGAGCAGTGTCGAGGATAAGCGCGCCGGGCTGATCGTGGTGCCACGGCCCCTTCTGACGTGCTGAAGAGATCCATCGGCTCATTAACCGCTGGAACTGCTTCTGGGGCCTGGCAGTAGAGACGGCAAAGATCGGCTATCGTGCGGCGCGAGCCTGGATTTAATAGATGTGTAGCAAATCTTGGACCGCGAAGCACGGGCGCCAGTGACTACGCAAAACCCGATGCAATCATTCGACCCGCTTCACGCGAGGCGTTGCTTACCAGCCTTCTTTGCGGCGGCCCATCTCTTCTTCATGGCCAACGCCAGCCGCTTCCGGCCCTCCTCGCTCAGCTTACCGCGACGCGGGCGGGATGAGGCCGCGGCCTTCTTTGGGGCTCCTGCCTTACCCGATCTTTGCGCCGCCCAGCGCCTCCTGATCGCTTCGATAATCCTCTTGCGACCCTCTGGGCTTAAGTGTCTTTTTTTCCTTTTGCTCGGGGGTATTCTGTTTCCATCCGCTCTTGTGGCGGCAGACCCTGTTACCTCTCGTAGTGCAGATAGAGCGCGATCGATGGCAGACCGCTGTTTCTCAAGTTGAGAAATGGCATTCTCGACGTTGTTCACTCAGTTTCCCTTTCTTGTTACGACATTGAAAACCAGAACCTGTTGGGGCCCGGATTCAGCTCAAATTTGCTGCCTTTACATCATACGACAAGATCCATGCTGACGCGCCTGTTCTTCCGGCTGCGGGCAAGTCAGAATCATAACGGGCGAACGGTGGCGGGCCCCATGTTAGGTGATGCCGTTCAGCCCTGAAAGAAGATGGTGCACTCGCACTCCAACTCTTCTCTGGTGTTTTTGCCGCGACTTTCTTATATTGCGATTTTCGTCCTGCTTGTTGCGTAAAATAGGGTTGGACTTACCCCCTATTTTGAGACAAGTGGTTAAGACTCAAAATTCATTAAACGGAGAATTGAGTCATGGGATTGTCACGAAGGCAGTTCACCAAGGAGTTTAAGCTGGCCGCTGTGCGGCGGCTGGAGCAGGGGGTGTCGATGGGGGAAGCGGCGCGGGCGTTGGAAGTCAATCCCAACGTGTTGCACTGGCGGCGGGAGTTCCGCCAAGGCGCGGGGAATGTCTTTCCAGGCAATGGGAAGCAGCGCTGGTCGGAAGGCCGGATTGCGGAGCTGGAGCGCAAGGTCGGCCAGCAGGCGCTGGAGATCGATTTTTTGAAGGGGTGCTTGCAGCGCATCGAGGAGCAGCGAATGCTGCAGGCACTGACTGGAAGTCCGCGGTCTACCGGAAAATCCAAGAAGAAGTGAAAGCGGATCGGGGGACTGACGATGGGGCGGATGGTAGAGCTGGGCGTCTTCAGCCGCGCCGGTCTCTACCGCTTCGACGCAGACTGCCGACCGCAGCCGGATGGCGCCCTGAAGCTGCGGGACGCCATCCAGCGGATTGCGTTGGAATGGCCCTGCTACGGTCGGCCGAAGATCACGGCCGAACTGCGGCGGCGGGGCTGGAAGGTGAACCCCAAGCGGGTATACCGGTTGATGCGCGAAGACAATCTATTGTGTGTGCGGAAGCGGAAGTTCGTGGTGACCACCGACTCCCATCACAGTCGCAAGGTGTATCCGAATCTGGCGCAAGAGATGGTGCTGACCGGTATCAACCAGTTGTGGGTGGCGGACATCACCTACATTCGGCTGCAGAACGAGTTCGTCTACCTGGCGGTAGTGATCGACGCCTATTCGCGCCGTGTGATGGGTTGGGCACTGGACCGCACGGTGGAAGACGATCTCACCTTGGCGGCGCTGCGGAAGGCGCTGGAGTTGCGGCGGCCGGCGTGCGGGCTGGTGCATCATTCCGATCGAGGCAGCCA
>QHXW01000511.1 GCA_003223115.1 Acidobacteriota bacterium | reverse complement strand
ACAGCGCAATGCGCATCCTGCTACTTAGCGCATTGAGTTCAGTCGCGGATAAGGTTAAAGGTCTGCGGTTGGGAGCAGATGACTATCTTGTGAAGCCATTTGCTTTTTCGGAACTTCTGGCTCGCATCAACTCGATCTTACGCCGGCAGCCCATGCGTCATCCGGAGATAGTTCGTGTTGCGGATCTCGAGCTGGATGTCGTTCGCCACAAGGCCGCCCGAGCCGGCCAGCCCTTGGACCTGACGTCGAAGGAATTGCAGTTACTCGCTCTTATGGCTCGCCGTCCCAGTGAGGCTTTTTCACGAGCGCTCATTTCCGAGCAGATCTGGGATATGAACTTCGACAGCAACACGAATGTCGTTGACGTTCACATCCGTCGGTTGCGATCTAAGGTAGATGACCCCTTTGAAAGGAAGCTCATCTACACGGTTCGAGGGATGGGTTACATGGTCGAGGAACGATAATTATGCGCGATCACGTGGCGGCAGCGAAATCATTCGCAGTTGCAGCAAGATTAACGGTGCCGGCGTTCGGACGCGGATCATAGCGGAGGCGTTTCAGGTGAACAAAGCACTATTGAATCGCCACCGGTGGTTTCAAGTGGTGCGGACAATTTCGCACTTCATATATCTTTGAAGTTCGATGGGCGAGGACAAACGCGGTCGCCGGCTGGGTTCGCCAATACGCCTCTCCGAGTTGCGGGCGTCATGGTGGCGCTGGGCATGGCCGGCTAGGAGCTCTTCTCACAAAAATCGCCGGCTGATGCTCCGGCAAATGTCCGGTTTCGCAATGTGGCCAAGAGTGCCGGCATCCACTTCGCGGTAGAGAATCAATCCGAAAGCACCTGATCGAAACCATGCCGGGTGGTGTTTATTCCACTGGAGCTTTACTGCCGCGGAAGACCGTAAGGGGATGGTACGGGATGAGCCTTCAGATCTCTGAACCTGTCTAGGATTTGATCGCCAGCCTGATCCTCTCCCACCTTTTTGTAATAACGCCCCAGCATGTAATATGCATCCGCATATCCGGGATCGAGGCGAATGGCTTCGAGCAATGCACGTTTTACTTCGGGTTCAGGCCGTCGCTGGAAAATCGCACGAGCATGCTCATAATAAGTCTTGGGGCAGGCAGGGTCATTGCGAACACCACGAGAGGTCCATTCGATCGCTTGATCGGTTTCGCCGGCATCGCTTAACGCTCTGCCCAAATCTGCAAACGGCCATCCATAAACAGCTTGCTTCCGTTCGACAATGCCGATCGAGGTCATCCATGCCGTTTGCGCGTTTTCACGGTCACCATTTGCATTGTAAATCAAACCCGAATAGTAATATGCCTTGTAATGATCCGGCTGGATCGCCACCACCGTATGAAAACGGTTGAGAGCTTCCCCATACCGCTTTTCTTCAAACAGATAGCGAGCCAGCAAGTATTGGGCTTCTGCATCACGCGGATTCTTTCGTAAGATAGACTCAATCTTGCTTTCAAAATTAGCCTTGTCGTGGAGCAAGTAGTCGGAAAGTGCAAGTACTTTGTACACCTCTGGTCGGTTGTCGCCGCGCGCCACACAATCGCCTGTCAGTTCTCGAGCCGTGTGCGGGTCGCCTCGCTGCATCGCGATCAGCGCCAGCAGGTAGACCGGCTCGGTGTCGCTTGGGTACTGTTGAACCAGGATCTGCGCCTGATCTGCGGCGTCCCGCCAGCGTTTCATGCGCCTTAGTACATCAGTCAGTGCCAGCCGGGCCTGTTTGTTTCTTTCCTCCCGGGATAAAACTCGTTCCAAGATCGAGCGCGCACCTTCAAGATCTCCGCGTTCCAAGCTGCCGCGGGCACTCGCAGTTAACTGCTTGACCGACGCATCGCGACCCAGGAATTCCGTGGGGCCATGCAAGATCTGCACCTGGCCTCTTGCCGAGACCAGACTCGTTAACAGCAACGCAAAACGCAAGTGACTACGCACCATACGCAAAGAGCACATTCTCAGAAGCGGATCCGTCCCGAAAACTGGAATCTACGTTGGCCAGACGTGTTTAGGATCTTTCCAAACTGCGGGCTGCTCAAATCCGTGACCGGATCGTTCCGCGTCGTCCGGTTGAAGATATTGTCCACGTCCGCCCGGAACTCGAAAGTGACATTCTCCCGGATGGGCAATACCTTCAACAGGCCGGCGATCTCGCTGGCCTGATACGGGCCGAACACATCCAGCACCCGTGGCGTATTCCCCAGCCGCGAGGGAACTCCGCCGGTTGACGCCGGAACACTGACGAATGACTTGGCATCGATCCATGTGGTGCCATTCGCCAGATCGTAGCCGCTGGATTTCTGATACACGGGCACACCCGTTACGCGATCGGGTCGGATCACATTGGTGAAGATTACGCCGGGATCAAAGTCATAATCGACAAATTGGAGCGGATCTCCTGAGCGGTAGTGCTGGATCGCCGTCAGGGTCCACCCGCCGAGGATCTGGTCCAGAACACCGCCGCGATTAAGGAAGTGGCGGCCCTTTCCAACTGGAATCTCCCAGATCCACGTCACCTTCAAATCATGCGGGTAACTGAAGGTGGTGACAGATCGTTCCATCTTGCGGTTGTTGAAGTCTTGATAGTTGTAGTTGTATCCGGCGCCATCACCGACATCGCTGATCATCTTGCTAAAGGTATATGCCATGATAAAGCCCAGCCCACCCTTCGCCGGCCGCTTCCGCAACTGGATCTGAAGAGCGTTATAAGTCGACATGCCAACGTTGTAACCGGTGAGTCCGATTCCGCTGTACTGCGGGTACGGACGCAGTGCCTGATTCACTTGACCTTGAAAGCTCGGATATGGCCTTGGGATCTCGGGATGGTCGTTGATATCGGCCAGCAGCGTATCTCCCATACTCAAATATCGCGACGGCGTCATGTCGAACAGGCACGGCAGGTAACAGTTCCCCGCCGGCGACCCTGTTTGCAACCGCGTACCTTTGACGCCGACATAATTCACCTCGATCGAAGTTTGCCTCCACAACTGCCGTTGCACCCCGAAATTCCAGTGCTGAATGTAGCCTTGTTTAATGCTGTCGGGCAGTGTGTAACTGATAGAGCTGCCGTTCTGTAGCGTAGCGTCTTTACTGGGCAGCTGAATGTTGGGCGGCGGCGGCATGCCGTTATCCCAGTAGAGCACCGGGGCGAATCCGTTGGGAGCAGCGCTCCGCTCGATGTCCAGGAACGATTGCAAGCCATACGACTCAGCATAGCCGTACCCGTTCGCGATCGGCGGGTTGTACGTCACGCTGTAACTGGTACGCACCACGGTGTTTTGGTTGAGCATATAGGCGATCCCCAGGTTCGGCGCGAACTCCTTGTAATACGAATCCTGGAACGAGTGGCGATGTCGGTCGGCAACAAAGACGAGAGCCCCAGGGAAATTATCCGCTCCCGGATTAGGCGCGTTAGGATCGAAACCTGCCGTGTAGTTGTGAGCCTCATACCGCGGCCTGGGAATCTCCCATCGCAGTCCGGCGGTAATCGTCAGTTTTCTCGTCAGCTTGATTTCGTCCTGAAAGTATGGACTTGGAAAGTTATTTAGAAACTCGGCATTCTTCTGGGCCACATTTCTGTTGGCCGTGTGGACCGCGCCCAGCAGGAAGCTCGCAAACTGATTTCCGGTATCCCCAAATCCCGGTAACTGCGTTTCGACCTGGTTAAAGTTGAACGTTCCAGATTGATTGGACAGCGGCGCCGAACCGTAGAAGTAGTGATGGAATTCCAAGCCTGCCTGAAACGTGTGCTTGCCGTGAATTTTTGTGAAATCATCTTTCACTACCCAACTCCCGCTCTCCGGTCCCCCTCCGCTGCAATCGCCGAATGGCTGCAAGGGAATGCCGTTAGTGCCGCTGAAATTTATCGACGGGAAACATGCCGGGTCTACGCCGTTGAGACCAATCTTGGTCGGCCAGTTCCCTCCCGAGGAAATCGAAAACTGCGGCACGGCGATGCTATTCCAACCATAGCCAACATGATTCAGCGTGGTCGGATTGATCGTCCAGTCTTCTGACACACGGACCAACCGTTCTGCATCCTTTTCCGTGTGCTCGCGGGTCAAGGGGTTTGTCAGATCCTTGAAGAAGCCGCCGGCGTAAGCGATGTCATTCGGGTGCCGTCCCTCTAGGTAATAGCCGCTCATCCTGTGCTTTTCATTGAACAGATGGTCGATTTTTACCGAGCCCTGATCAAACGCATAGTGGCCACCGTTAAGAAGGACATAGTTGTTGAGGACTCCCGGGAAATCAGCCTGCGGAATCAGCGGCACAATATTCTTGCTCACGGCACTGATGCGTGCCGGATCGATTACATTGAGGCGTCCCTGGTACATGAAGGGGTCGCGCACCAATTGCCCGTTTACCGTATGGATCGTTGTCGGATCGAAAATCTCGCCGGTGTATACCAACCGCCCCAGCGCATCGCTTCCCTCCTGCACGCCCAGCATGTCGCTGAAGTCCCCGTGTCTCCACGCGGACTCGGGAAGCGAAGTGTAGTTGCCAGGATTGAAAACGCTTTCCCGCGTTCCTTCGTAGGTTGCGAAGTAGAAAGTCTTGTTCCTGCGGATTGGTCCGGAAATGGCTCCCCCGAAATTATTCTGGTTGTAACGGCCCTTCCCCAGACTAAAGGCGTTGGATTCAGCGCCGGCCG
Organism: Acidobacteriota bacterium; assembly: GCA_003223115.1. Taxonomy (GTDB): domain Bacteria; phylum Acidobacteriota; class Terriglobia; order Bryobacterales; family Bryobacteraceae; genus QHXW01. The sequence continues at coordinate 1,925 of QHXW01000511.1, read as the reverse complement.
ATTCGAAGTGGCTGTTGCCGTTAAATTCAAAGATAGTCCCATGTAGCGCGTTTCCACCCGATTTCACAGAAAAGTTCAGAACGGCGCTGCCTGCGGCGGCGTAATTCGCGCCTATGTTGCCGGTCACAAGGCTGAACTCCCCGACAGATTCGGCGCTCGGAGTGAGGTCAGTTGCTCCGCCGGCCAGATAGTTGCGCTCGATCGCGATGCCTTCCACCTGGGTTTCGAAGCTAAATGTCTGGCCTCCATTAATAGCACCCATGAAGGTTCCGCCTGTCGTGCCCGGAAGACTATTAAAGACGAACGACGACGGCTGCCGCTGCTGCCCGTCTAGGAAGATGGGCCACGTCTGGAATTCTTTCGGAGACACATCGGTGTTGATCTCGGCGCGCGTCTGCAATTCCTCCACTTGTGCTCCGACCGTGACGGATTGCGTCGCCACTCCCACCTCTAGCGCCATATCTACGTCGCTCGTGGATCCTACCGCGACGCGCACGCTATTGATGACAGCCTGTTTGAATCCCTCCTTGGTGCAGGTCACGTTGTATGTTCCGGGCGGCAGATTAGTCACGCGGTAGGTGCCCGTACCGGTGCTGTTCGTGGACGTGTGGACGTTCGTATCCACGTTGATTACCGTGATCTCTGCTCCCGGTACTGCTGCTCCAGATGCGTCCGCAACCGTTCCTGTAATAGCGCCACGTTCGGTCTGCGCCCATGCAACCGGCAGTGTCAGAGAAAGGGCAACCAGCCATCCACTCAGCGCGCGGTTTGGATGTAGAGGTACCATATTTCCTCCTCGGGACCCAGGGCCAGTCTTCATTTTGCGATTATTCAAGGCATCATACTACAGCTCCGAAAAACCCCAAAAGGGGTCAAAGGGTCTGGTGGGACTCAATCGAACAATGTCTTATCCGGGTTAGCCTGGCGCCCGGCTTCTGCACCTGGAACACAATCGACGGAAGTGTTGCAAATCTCACTACCGCGGATTTGGTAGGGCGTGCGGATGGAGTCTTGCCGGGCACCTCTGTTCGAAAAGCGCCACTTCACCGGGGAAATATTGTTACCTGCGTGCGATGGTACCTTCGCTTCTCCCTCAGTCTCAGCGATGTAGAAGAGCTTATGGCCGAGCGGGGCTTATCCGTAGACCACACGACGGTGTGGCGTTGGACGCTGACCTATGCCCCAGAAGCCCAGAAGTGATACGCCGGCCTGCGAGGGCAGATGAAGCCGAAAGGAGCCACTTGGCACATGGATGAGACGTTTGTGCGGATCGCGGGCCGTTGGATGTATCTGTTCCGCGCCGTCGACAGCTGTGGGCAAACGGTGGACTTCTACCTATCCGAAACGCGCGATCGTGAAGCCGCGAAATGCTTCCTGAAGCGAGCCTTGACTAATCCCGACAATCGCGCTCCACACGTGTTCGCCCGAGACCGACTGCGCAGTTATCCAGCCGCCATTCGAGAACTACAAAACGAAGGCCAACTCCGTCGCAGTTGTCGTCACCGAACCCGCCGCTACGCGAATAACCGCATCGAATCCGACCACCGTCACGTGAAACGGCGGTTGCGGGCCATGCAGGGACCACGAACGAGAGCGACGGCTTGCACGGTCATCGCAGGAATCGAGGCGGTTCAGATGATTCGCAAAAGTTGTGTCAAGAAGGCGCTGCATAGTGTCGTGCTGTACGAAAGATGAAGGTAGGTCCTTCGGAGTCGCCTTGCAGGAGGAGACTCCAAACAGCCGTAGGTTGCTGCAGCCAAAAGCTGTGGTGGTGAAACGCTACGGTTAAAAGGCGCGACGTAATCACGTCATGTGTGGGTTGGAGAGATGAGCGTAAGCTAACGATTGGTGACGCATGCACCGGCCGCCCACGCAGCGAATCGTAACCGACGGGACCGTCACACGGCAAGGTAGTGGCACCGGTA
>QHXW01000509.1 GCA_003223115.1 Acidobacteriota bacterium | reverse complement strand
CCGATTAGTAACGTTCAAGTCTGTCGCCAGATTAGCCTTCTTGGATGCTTTCAGGTAAGGCAGCTCGAACGAAAAGAAGAAATGAAAGCCTAACAAGGACACGTTGAGCATCCCTCTATGGGAGCGCCCCAACCAACTGTTGGCCGGTATAAAAGGACATATAGCTCGCGGTCGCCGGCACTCAAAGTACGGGTCGCGCTTATACGTCCTTCCGTCACCAACTTAGAGTTCAGCTATAACGTAAAGTACGTTCTCACTCGCATCGCAACGCCCGCATCGGATCCACCCGTGCCGCCCGCCGTGCCGGTATCCACCCCGCCACGCCGGCTACCACCGCCATCAAAACTCCCGCCGCGACGAAACTCAGCGGATCATTCGGCTGAATCCCATACAGCGCCTCGCGCACCAGCCGCGTCAGCGCCAGCGCCGCAGGAATCCCAAGAGTGAGTCCAGCCGCCACCATCCACAGGCTCTCCCGCAGCACCATCCACTGCACGTGGCCGCGCCCCGCGCCCATGGCCATGCGGATGCCGATCTCGTTCGTCCTCCGCGCCACGGAGTACGCCATCACCCCGTATAGCCCGATCGCAGCCAATAGCGCTGCAATTAACCCGAATGAGCCCACCAGGCCGGCAAACATCCGCTCTCCTCCGAGCGCCATCCGGATCTGCTCCTCCTGCGTCCGCATCTCGGCCACTGGCACATTCCGCTCGATCGCAGCGACGGTACGCTCGACCGCGCTCGCGATCGCCATCGGCGGCAGAGCCGTGCGTACGTCGAACGTCATGCCGCCGTTGAATTCCCGTGTTTGTAGGTATGAAAGATAAATCGTCGGAGGAATCTTGTCCTGCAAGTGGTCATACTTGGCGTCCTTGCAGACGGCAATGATCTGAACGCGATCCTCCGGACGTGGCGTCTTGGGGTCGCCGAAATAAACGGACTGCCCCACCGGATTGCCGTGAGCGAAGTAGTCGCGCGCGAACGTTTCGTTGACGATGCCAACACGCGGAGCACTCATCCCGTCCCGCTCCGTAAAGTCCCTCCCCGCGAGCACGGGAATCCCCATCGTTGCAAGAAAGCGGCTGCCCACCCGCATCTCATAGGTCATCGGTCGTCGGCCATCTTTCGACAAGTACCCGGGAACCGCCACATCCGTGTTGCTCATGCTCCCGGAAATCAACGCAAAATCTGACAGCGTCACCGACTGCACACCTGGAATGGCGGCAACCTTTTCGCGGATTCGTTCGTAGAGCCCGGTGAGCTTCTCTCCATGGTAGCCGCTGCGCGATCCATCGACGTTGAACAGGAGCAGCCGTTGTGCCTCAAACCCGGGATCGATGCTGGATAGATTCATCAGCGTGCGCACAAAGAGCCCAGCCCCAGCCAGCAGAAGAGTGGACAACGCCACTTGCCCGACCACCAGAAATCGGCTGGTGTGCAGCCGCCTGCCGGAGCCCCCTGCGCCTCCTCCGCCATCTTTCAAGGCGGGCGTGAGATCCACGCGCGTAGCCCGAAGCGCAGGTGCCAGACCGAACAGCAGCGCTGTGACCATTGCAGCCGCCGCCGTAAACATCAGCGTTCGCCAGTCGAGGCGCGCGGCGATAACAATGGTTTCTCCACTGCCCACCAGGTTGGCCACGACCTTCAACAGCGGCGGGACAAACGCCAGCCCCAGCGCCGCCCCCACGCCGGCCAGCAGGAGGCTCTCGGTCAGAAGCTGCCGGATCAGCCGTCCTCGCCCGGCTCCGATTGAAAGCCGCACCGCAATCTCCCGCCGTCGCGACGCGCCTCGCGCCAGAAGCAGGTTCGCCAGATTCGCGCACGCGATTAACAGGACCAGGGAAACGACGCTTCCTAAAATCAAGATGGGGCCGGTGGCCTGATCTCGCAGTAGGGGAAGTCCGCCCACGCCGTCTTCGAATACCGGACGCCAGGGGCCCTCCGTGCGTTCGCGTTCGCGACTTCCGGCGGCCGCAGCCGGGCGCATGATCGCATCGAGCGAAGCGAGCGCCTGCTGGTCGCTCGTTCCGGGCCGCAATCGGCCCATCATCTGTACCCACGCGTCATCGCTATCGTGCATTCGATACCATCTGGAACCGAGCTGCTCCGTGAGAGCTATCGGCAGGTACAGATCCGGCGCGCCGCCCGGCTTGATTCCAAGAAATGCCTGTTGTGCTACGCCGACAATCGTGACTGGATGACCGTTTACAAAAATGGTGTGGCCCACCGCCTCAGGTTCGAGTCCGAGATGCCGCTCCCAGTAGCGATAGCTGACCACCGCTACCGCCTGGGCGCCTTGCCGGTCGTCGTGCGGGGAAATAGTTCGGCCCGCAAGGGCATTCACACCCAGTCCACTGAAGAAATTCCCGGACACAAGCTGCGCCTCGGCATAGTGGCTCGCCGCGCCTGCCAGCACCGTCACCTGGTTCGATGCGAAGCCCATCAGATCCGAAAACTGCGGCACGCTGCTGACGAGTTGCTGATAAAGAGGGTAGGGGAATGAACTCCCGACCTGTATGCCGGCTCGATTCCTGGTGTGGTACCCGCTGTGGCCGCCGAACGGCAGACCACCCGTCCACAGCACTACACGCAACTGCTCTGGGTCCCGTACTGGCAGCGACTTCAGTACGATCGCATCCACGACGCTGAAAATAGCGGTATTGGCACCAATCCCGATTGCCAACGACAGAATCGCCACCAGGGTAAATGCTGGACTGTTCCGCAGCATCCGTGCCGCATAGCGCAGGTCTCGCCACAAGTTTTCAACGGTGCGAAATGTCCATTGGTCCCGCAGGTCATCTTTGATCAGCTCGACATTCCCAAATGCCCGCCGCGAGCCCTCACCCTTCTTCTCCTCCCCCATTGCCAGGTGAAACGCCAGTTCGTCTTCCAGATCGCGTTCGAGCTCTTGCCGCTTCGACAGCGCCCGCCATCGCAACCGCAGGTTGGTGAGAATCTCGCGCATATCAAGCCTCCATGACGCGTGCCACTGCACTGCTCAGCCGTGCCCACTCTGACGCCTCTGCTGCGAGCTGCTTGCGGCCCGCCGGCGTCAAACGGTAGAACTTCGCCCGCCGATTGTTCGTGGAAACACCCCATTCGCTGCCGAGTAGCCCGCGCAGCTCTAAGCGGTGGAGTGCCGGATACAACGCGCCTTCTTCTACCTTCAGGACGTCGCCGGACCATGCCAGGATGTGCTCGACCACGTCATAACCATGCAGCGGCCCGCGTGCGAGCGCCTTTAGCACCAACATGTCGAGCGTGCCTTGCAATACACCTGTAGTTCGTTCTTTGTTTTCTCCCATAATCTACTTATGGGAAGTAAGCTCCGTTTGGCGTCGGATTGCAAGGGGTTAGACAAAGAGGGACCTTTGCGGAAGCCGCGACGTGTGCCGACGCTATCTAAAATGGTATTTCACTTGGCCAGATACGGGGATCTCGCACGTTGGCAAGCTCCTCACGGAGTAACTCAAGCTGACAAGATCCGGACTTTGTGCCAAACAAACCGGTGCGCCGCGACGACCTGAGCGATTTTGGGCTCAACTTCTGCCTAGCCCGTGATCGAGGCGTAAATCTCCTAGCGTCTCCCGATGTTTTCGGTTAGGCCCAAACCCAGTCGTTCGTGGGTTCGTGCCTCGCTTGTCGCTGGATCTAGTAGACTGCAAATGAGGCCCATGCAATGCGGAGGTGGGGAACAACATGGCCTGCGGCTTTGTTGCTTGCGCTTGCAGGCCGCGACGCAATCTGCCAAGTTCCGTCCTCCACCGACACTTCCACTGAGATCCGAAAGGAATGGGAACTCGGGCGGTCGGCGGGAGACCGCCAGACAATGGACGGCAGCATCAACGATCCCGCCATTCTCGAATACTTGCGGCAACTCGCGGGCAGGCTGACGAGCGCTGCAGGCGTGTCGCCGATTCAGATTCGGCTTACTCGAAGCAATGGTCAGTACTCATTCCTGCGCACGAATCGTGTTCTCTTCATTAGCGCCGGACTGCTAAAGAGGATCGAAGACGAAGCAGAGTTTAGTGGGCTACTGGCTCATGAACTGGCACACCTAACCCAAGGACAACGAAGCTCCCTATCTCGGGGCGTCTGTGTTCTCGCGTCACCAATTGCTTCATCATCGACTGGAGATTTGCGCGAACGGGAACAGCATGCGACGACGGTCGCAATTTCGTACCTGAAGGCTGCGGGCTACGATCCCACTGGTCTTTTGAATTTCTTGTCGAAGCTCGCATATGAGCATCCCGTCTGGGCAACGGCGATTGCCTCGGAGGATTTGCTTGATCTTCGGGTCGGTTTGGAAGGCGAAACCGTACCGCAGTCGGGCTACCGAATAGATTCGTCGAAATTTATCGAGGTTCACAGTACTCTGGAGGCCACGCTCGGAAGGATCATCGATAGGGCCGCTCTGGCGTCGCGCCCAGTGTTGTCGCGGAGACGCTAATCGTTTCTAGCTTGTTCAGCACCGCTGGTGCATCTCAATGTCCACCGCGATCCGTCCGCTTCAGCGTTTGGCATACGGGAACTTGGCTGCGGGCCGCCCGGAACCGGATACTAGCCTAGCCGGACGGTCGGCAACCCGGAAGTTATCCACACGGCCGCATATCCAAGTCGTGCGACTGCCAAATCGCAAACGCCTCAGATACTGGGATCGCGTACGTTGTCGGCCGCCGCCCGCGGTCGTGAGGATGATCTCCGCGGAGCGGACTTCCTGGGCCCGAGGTGCACCTCCGCCCCGTCAGGAAGGTTGGCCTATCCTATAATACTGCGGCACGATTATCTGACGACTGTGTTCGGTCCAGACGAGTCGGCCAGCCATCCGATCATGATGAGGACAGGCTTGGCCGAAAATGACCCGTAACCGGTCTCATTCTCGATGCGAGTGTCTGAGCACGTAGCCAACGATTGTTAACAAATCCCCTTGCCGTCCCGTCCTCCAATAGGGACAAACTACGTAGGAAGGAAACTGCAATGCGGCGGCCTTTGCAATCAACGGTAATGACGGAAATCCTACGCGATGCCAGGGGCGCTTTCTGGCTCGATACCACCCTTCAGGACATACGATTTGCGCTGCGCACGGTACGCAAGAGCCCTGGCTTCGCCATAACCGCCCTTTGCGCGCTCGCAATGGGCATCGGTGCGAACACGGCGATCTTCAGCGTCGTAAGCGGTGTGCTGTTAAGACCACTGCCTTTCGGCGATCCCGAGCGTCTGGTACAGGTGAACGAGAAGGACACCGTTCCGCCCTTCGAGATCGGCCCTGTGGCCTATCCGGACCTCGAGGACTTCCGAAAGCAGAGCACATCGTTTCAGGGGATGGTCGCCTATAATACCGGCAGCAAGAACCTCCAGAACAGCGCCGAGCCGGAGCGGATTGTGACCACGGGTGCGGAGCGCGGTCTGTTCCGCATGCTGGGCGTGGCGCCTATTGCCGGCCGGACGTTTCGCGATGACGATCCGCCCGACGTCGTGGTCATCGGCGCTGGATTCTGGAAGCGGCATTTTGCCGGTGATCCGTTGCTGATCGGCAGGAAGATCACGCTCGACGGCGAAGGCTTCACAGTGATCGGCGTGATGCCGGAAGGATTTCAGTTCCCCTACCAAGCCTCCCCATTGCCGGGGGCTATCACGGAGCTGCACACCGAATTGTGGATTCCCTGGGAAGAATCACCGCAGTGGGCGCACAACCGAAACGTCCGTGTCGAGTTCGTCGTAGGGCTGCTCAAGCCGGGGGTAGCTCTGGATGGCGCAAACACCGAGTTGAGCGTGATCGCCAAGCGCCTGGAGGCGCAGTATCCGGAAACGAATTCGGGTCATGGGGTGCGCATCATGCCGCTTGCGGAGGCTGTGACCGGTAGAGTGAGGACTTCGCTGCTGGTGCTGCTGGGCGCGGTCGGCATGGTCTTGCTGGTAGCGTGCGCCAACGTCGCGAACCTTCTTCTGGCGCGTGCCGCAGCGAGGACTAGGGAGGTCGCCATTCGCGCTGCGTTGGGCGCTGCGCGGCTGCGCTTGATGCGGCAGTTCTTGACCGAAAGCATCTTACTCGCGCTCGGCGGCGGTCTAGTGGGCTTGGCGATCGCGGCGTGGGGAACTCACCTGCTGCTGAAACTCGCCGCGGCGCAGATTCCGCGCTCCTGGGAAATTGGTCTCGACTGGCGCGTGTTCGCTTTCCTGCTAGCGGTATGCGTGGTGACAGGAGTCGGATTCGGTCTGGCGCCGGCGATCGCCGCTGCGCGGGCCGATGTGCAGAGCGGTTTGAAGGAGTCGAGCGGTCGCGGTAGCGCAGGCCGCAGTCACGGACGATTTCGTGACGGGTTGGTGGTCGCGGAAGTCGCGCTGGCCTTTGTGTTACTGATGGGCGCGGGCCTCCTGCTGCGCAGGTTCCTTCAACTGCAAAGCATCCCAACGGGCATGGCAGCCGAGAATGTTCTCACGTTGCACATCTCCCCCGGCGTCGACGGGCCGCGTTATCGCGAGTTTGAAGAACGCATTCAACAAATTCCCGGAGTGCGCACCGCCGGATTCACTCAGTTCCTTCCGCTTCAGAACTAGAATTGGATCGGCTATTTCACGATTGATGGGCGAACGCCGGAGAACCCCTCCCTTGGGCCGGCGGCCGAGCTTCGCTTTGTGACTCCCGGATATTTTGGTGCGCTCGGCATCCCGCTGCGCAGAGGCCGTGGCTTCACAGACCACGATAACAGCGAAGACCCAGGGGTGATCCTGATCAACGAGGCGTTGGCCCGCCGGTATTTCCCGAACGAAGACCCGATCGGCAGACACACTGACCGCGGCACGATTATCGGCGTCGTGGGCGATGTGCGTCAGACCGGTTTAGACCGTCCGCCGGTTCCCGAAATCTACTATTCCGTCGCCCAGAACTTGGCGCAAAGATCAGACTCCGGCATGTCCCTCGTCGTCAGTGCGGAAGTGCCTCCTAAAACCTTGCTCAGGGCTGTGCGCGTGGCTATTCATCAAGTGGACCCCAGCCAGGCAGTGTTCCACATCAAGACCATGCAGCGCGTGGTGGAGGATTCGCTCTCCGACTTGAATCTCTATGTGTGGCTGATCGGATTGTTTGCCGCGCTCGCGCTGCTGCTCGCCGTTGCGGGGATCTATGGTGTCATCTCCTATGCCGTGACGACACGCACGCAGGAGTTTGGCATTCGGCTGGCACTTGGCGCGGATGCCAGAAGCGTGCTGGGACTGGTGCTGGGACACGGAGCGCTGCTGGTAGGGCTCGGACTGGCGGTTGGGTTGTGTGGTGCGCTAGGGCTTACGCGGCTGTTGAAGAGTCTGCTTTTCGGCATCGCTCCGGTCGATGCTGCGACGTTCTCCGCGGTCTCGGTCCTGCTGGCCTCGGTGGCGTTGGTTGCGTGTCTGATTCCGGCACGGCGGGTGACGAAAGTCGATCCGGCCATCGCGCTGAGGTACGAATGACCCATCGCGCTTTCAGCGCCGCAAGCGAGCGATGAAAATTGCCACTTGACCCCGAATGTTCGCGGTTCAATGGCTATTTTGGAACGAGTGATCGCCCGGCGCTTCCACAGGCCATCGCCTCAACGAGCCAGAACGGGGATCTCGGAAGTTTCACCATCCCGGCGTGGCAATTTGAAAAGGAAGCGTTATCCACCATTGTACTAACCCGCTACGGGGGAATTGGTTAGCACGAGCTTTTTCTTAGGAGTTTTCTCGTGACCGTGACCTTGTTACGCATTTGTGAGCCTCGCGCTGAGGCGGTAGGATTGGAGGTCGAAACACCAAGAATTCCCATGACACTGTGGCAAGACATCCGTTATAGCCTTCGATCCCTTCATCAAAACCCTGCGCTTACTACGACGTGCTTTGTTGTACTCGCACTCGGCATCGGTGCAAACACCACGATTTTCACCGCTGTGAAAGCGGTTCTGCTCGACCCGCTGCCCTATCGCGACCCGGGTCGCCTTGTCGCTCTTTACGAGGCGGGAGTCGTGAAAGGGGACGTTCATGACGAACCCGCCCCTGCCAATTTCTACGATTGGCAGCGGCAATCGAGGAGCTTTCAAGAGATCGCCGCATATGGCGGCACGAACGCTAATCTCTCCGGTGGATTTGACAGTCTTCCCGAGCACATCGAAGGCGTCTTTTGCTCCTGGAATCTCTTCCGAACACTTGGCATCCCGGCGAGCGTCGGGCGAGTTTTCGTGTCCAGCGACGATACACCGCAGGCCGCTCGCACGATCATCTTGAGCGACAGCTTGTGGAAGCGCCGATTCGAGGGTGATCCGAAAGCAATCGGTCGCACGTTGCGCCTTGATGCTCAGCTCTATACCATCATCGGCGTCATGCCGCGTAGCTTTGCGTTCCCTTTCTCAACAACCCAGTTCTGGCTTCCGATGCAGATGGCGCTGCCACTGGCAGAGCTTCAAACTCGAGGAGATCATCGTCTCTCCGTTATTGGGCGATTGAAGCCGCGTATTTCGATTCAGCAAGCGGCCACGGAAATGACCGCCATTCAATCACGGATCGCTCACGAATATTCCGGCCAAACAGGATCTTCGGTGGAAGTGCACACCCTTGAGAGCCAGATCGTTGACCAAACCCTCCGGAGATCGATTTATGTTCTCTGGGCCGCAGTTGGTTGTGTTCTTCTGATCGCTTGTGTGAATGTTGCAAATCTGCTGCTGACCCGCAGCACGGCACGCCGGAGAGAGATGGCTATTCGCATCGCCTTGGGTGCGGCGAAGGGCCGGATTATTCGGCTGTTCCTACTCGAGAGCTTGATTCTTTCGCTTGCAGGAGCCACGGCTGGAATTCTCCTGGCCGAGTGGCTTGCGCGAGCTCTCGTAAAAATCAGTACAGCGCTGCCACGAGCTTCTGAAATTCAATTGAATTGGACAACCCTGTTATTTGCTGCCGGCTTGGCGCTGCTGGCTGGAATCGCCGCTGGCGCGCTACCGGCCGCGTCTGCTTCCGGGCTCGATCTGAATCAAGCCATGCATGAAACTGGCCGAGCCACACTTGGATCGGTGCGCCGAACGTGGTACCGGAGCGGGCTCGTATCAGGAGAGATTGCGCTTTCGTTTCTCTTACTGATCGGTGCAGGGCTACTACTCAAGAGTTTTGTTCTGCTACAAACCGTAGATCTTGGCTTCAATCCCAGCCATCTGCTGACGATGCGCATCACTCTGCCCATTGCGCAGTACCCAACGGATGCAAAGGCAGCCGTATTCTTTGAACAGCTTCTCGCTCGCGTTCGCGCGGTTCCAGGTGTTCAGAGTGCCGGTCTTGTTTCCTGGCTTCCGGTCGCTGGGCAATACATGAACACCGACTTAGAGATTATCGGCCAGCCGGCACCTCCGCGCGGCGAGCTGAATGTCGTTATCCCGCGCACGGCTGATCCTGGCTATTTTCATGTCATGGGCATTCCGTTGGAGCGCGGCCGCGTCTTTGAGCCGCAGGAGCGGCTTGAGAAGGCCGATAAGGCCATCGTCAGCAGCAGTCTGGTGCGTAAGTATTTCCCGAATGAAGATCCGATTGGCAAATACGTTTCTTTCTGGGATAGACGCTGGCAGATCATTGGAATTGCCGGGGACATTCGGAAGAATCTCGACGAGTTGCCTGAGCCGACAATCTATGTTCCAATTTCCAGCGGCGAGCTGAATTTCGCGGCGCTCACTCTTCGAGCGAATGGCGATCCGCTGAAGCTCGCAATTCCCATCGAGCGCGAAATCGCTCGTCTCGATCCCAATCTCGCTGTATCGGATGTTCTCACGATGGGCCAGTTAATCTCAAAACGGACTGCGAACCAGCAATTCACTTTGGTTTTATTGATGTCGTTCGCCGGTTTAGCAGTATTGCTCGCGGCTGTGGGGCTTTACGGCGTGATCTCTTACGCGACGGCGCAGCGAACTTCCGAATTCGGAGTGCGCCTGGCGCTCGGCGCGCAACCGCAAGATCTGATTCAGTCGGTTCTGCGACAAGGCCTCACACCCGCTCTAATCGGAATATCAGTAGGGTCACTGGCCGCGGTTGCCGTGCGTCGGGTTATGCAATCAATGCTATTTGAAGTGAAGCCGTTGGACGCGGCCGTGTTTGCTTCAGTGGGCTGCGGGCTTTTGCTTGTATCGTTTGCTGCCAGTATTGTTCCAGCTCTGCGAACGACCGCCATTGATCCGGCGCAAGCGTTACGTACGGAATAGCTGGCGTACCCGCTGTTATGAGCCATTGAACGGACACGATTCCTGCCGCATCCCGAGGATTTCCGGGTCTCATCTCCCAGAAGCGGACTTCTGGTCCACGTCAGAGCAGATCGGAGGGTAGGGCGATTTCACTGCTGATGGTATCCAAGCAGCAATCGGATACACAATCCAGATTCTTAGACCGGAATGCACATAAGGCCACAAGCCCCAAGGCCGTAAGAGCTGTGGAAATGCCGGGGCTGTATTTTCTGGCAGAATTGAATGAATTCAGGAATCTTGGAAAAGGGCCCGGAACGATGAAGGTTCCCTATGCGAAGAAGTGGCGGAAGGAAATAGATAAGTTACGCCAGATCGCGCTCGACTGCGACCTAACCGAAGAACTCAAGTGGGGCAAACCGTGCTTCACATTTGTGAAGAAAAACGTGGTGATCGTGATCCCTCTCAAGGAGTCGTGCGCGGTCTCGTTCTTCAAGGGCGCACTGCTCAAAGATCCGAAGCACATTCTCGAAAGGGTTGGAGAGCATACGCAGGCCGGGCGATGGATTAAATTCACCTCGCTTCGTGAGATTGCGGCCCTGCGATCGACCGTGAAAGACTACCTCTACGAAGCCATCGAACTGGAGGAATCCGGCAAGAAGATAGAGCTCAAGAAACCTTCAGAGTACCCAATTCCTGAGGAGTTGCAGAGGAGACTGGATGACAACGCGGTTCTCAGCGCGGCGTTCGCAACGCTCACACCAGGCCGGAGAAAGTCATACATCTTCCACGTCTCATCTGCGAAGCAGGCACAAACCAGAGCCGTGCGGGCGGAAAAGTGCGTGCCAATGATCCTGAGTGGGCGTGGGTTCAATGAGTTTCCGCGCTGAGGATCGAGAGGATCGTAACCTGGCGGCACCCACTGGATTTGCGGTGGAAGGACTAAGAGATGCGAAAAGGGTTTACGAGAAAACCACAAGGGGACGAGCCCGCGACGCAATGCAAGAACTACATAACGCCGAGTGGGCTACAGCGCCTGCCGTGACGGAGGTGGTGGCATGGGCTGCCAGTAACGGCGATCGCAGTGAAAACGCCGACTATCAGTACGGCAAGCGGCGGCTGCGGCAGATCGATGGGCGGATTCGCTTTCTCACGAAGCGAATCGAAGCCGCGGAAGTGGTGGACCCGGAAACTCCGAGAGCGGGGCAAGCGGCGACGAGGGCATTCTTCGGAGCGACCGTGCGCTACGCCAATGCCGCGGGAGCGGAGCGAGTGGTGAGCATCGTGGGCACCGACGAGGTCGATCTCAACCGCAACCACATCAGTTGGGTGTCGCCGCTGGGGCGCGCGTTGATGAAGTCGGCAGCAGGCGACAGCGTAGTTCTCCAAGCGCCGCGCGGTACAGAATACCTGACCGTGCTGGATGTGTGTTACGAACGCATTTCTGTGGAACCGTTCCGTGAACCACCTGGATCGGAGGCATCGGCAAAGGGACTCACGCGCCGACGCCAATCCACCTGACGAAGGTTAGCGAGACGGCACATGAAAATTCCAGTCCCCGAGCAAAGACGAATTGCGAGCCGACTCGAGGTTATTCGTTTGTCCGACCCAGTCAGGATCGCTCGCGTGTAACGCCGAAGTGTTCACCCAATCCGCGCTCGTATGCGTTCAGCAAATCCCGAGAAACGGGGTTGGAGGAAGTGTTGCGCCGGAGCCGCCGGTGTACGTGTCAACTCCGGCTCTCTGGTCCTACTTTCGATTCGCGAGATTCCAGTCACCAGTCATGCGCCGGGGCTGATGCCGCCGATTGTGATGATCGTATAGATATAGACCGCGTGACGCCACGTTGCACGCGCACGCGGCGATCATTCATACCTCAAGGCACCAACGGGATCGACTTTGGTCGCGCGGTGAGCCGGGGCCCAACACGCAACTGCGGTGACTATCATTAACGCCGCCGCCATCAGCACGAACGTGGAGGGATCCAGCGCACTGACATCGAACAGTAGTTCCTGCAAGAAGCGGGTGAGAACCATAGCAGCCAACACGCCCGCGATAACTCCCACTACGCCCAGCACCAGCCCTTGACCGAGCACCAACTGCAGCACATCTCCAGGCTTTGCTCCCATCGCCATGCGGATGCCAAACTCGTTGGTGCGCCTGGCCACCGAATAGGAGATCACGCCGTAAATCCCGACCGCTGCTAATACGAGCGCGGTGAGCGAGAACAAAGTCAACAGCAAAGTCAGAAACCGTGGGCGCGCCTGAGCCGACTCCATCACCTGTTCCATCGATCGGACCGACGAGACGGGCAGCGATGGATCGAGAGTACGCACTTCGCTCCGCACC
>QHXW01000095.1 GCA_003223115.1 Acidobacteriota bacterium | reverse complement strand
TTACATCGCCCGGAAATCGCCTCTTAACCTTAATTAACCTAACGTCATACCAACAACCCGGCGAAAACCCGTGTTTTCAGGTGCAATCGAGTTTTTGGATACACGTATATGTCCCCGGCTGCCCGCCGCGTCCCGAGCAGCTCATCCATGCATTAATGCTGTTGCAGAAAAATTTCGGGGTCAAACCGGAACTACGATGCAAGTTTTGAATCTGGCATCACATTTTAGAGCAAGTGGGGCAGTTGCCGTTCCATCAGGACTGGAGCCAGGAGGAGTTGCAGCGCAGGCTGGCGGAACAGATTCCGGATCTGGTTCCAGGGGTCCAAAAACGGATTGTGGAGGCGGCAGCTCTGGCGGCGTATCACGCCGAGAGCGGGCATGTGCGGCTGTTAGTGTGTGACGATGCCCGACAATTCAAGCTGGTGGCCGATCCGTCAACATGGATTTGTAAACGCTACGGCGTCAGTGAGGACCGAGAGCCTCGTCCTCGCGCATCTCGGAAGGCGAAGAATGACTCCCGTTGTGGAACATTATCGCTATGTATGGTCCGCTGCGGAGCAAGCGAAAACGGAAAATGACGGTTTGGTCTGAGCCAATGTATTCGGCCTTTGGTGGAGTCAGCGACTGCGGGCCATGATGGAATTGTGCCCGCTCTCTTCTCTATTAGCTATACGGTCTCGATCCTGACCCCAAGGTCCTTGACCGCAGCCACCTCCGACCGTACAATTCCGCCATGCGCAGTTTGACCGCGTTCATCGCGATCCTCCTCTCCATTGCTACCCTCGCCTGCGCCCAATCCGGGACGAAACGGTACCTCTACCTCAGCATGCCCGATGGGGCACAGGAAGAAGGCCGGTCAAATCCTCCCGGCATTCTAATCTTCGATATCGACAACGGCCATAAGCTCGTCCGGCGCATTAAGGTCCCCATTTTTGCCGAAGGCCTCCGCGGTTTCGCCGGCAACCTCAAAATGCATCGCGTCTATTTCTCTTCCACCAATCATCGCGTCGGCGCCTTCGACTTAGAGACCGAAAAGATCGTTTGGGAAAAGACCTACGACGCGGGCTGCGACCGATCCGCCGTCACCATGGATGGCAGGAAGCTTTATGTGCCCACGGGCTGGTGGTATTCGGGCGACGATAGCGGTGTTCTCATCGTCAACGCGGAGACGGGCGAGCTCGTTAAGCGAATCAACGTCGGCCCGCAAGCCCACAACAGCCTCGTGAGTCTCGACGGCCGCCGCATGTATCTCTGCACCAGAACAATGTTATCCATCTTCGATACGGCCACGGATCGCTTGATCCGGCAGATCAAGGACGTTGGCGAAAAAGGCATCTTCCCGTACACCATGGACAGCCAACAGCGCATCGGCTACATTTGCCTCGGCGATCATGTGGGTTTTGATGTAGTCAATCTGCAAACCGGCAAAGTTCTGCATCGCGTCCTCGCTGGAGATGCGCCGATTCCCCACCGAACACACGGCTCGGCCCTCACGCCCGATGAGACGGAATTATGGATCAGCGATCAGGTAGGCAAGAAACTGTTCATTTTCGATGCCACGAAAATGCCTCCGGCTCCCAAGGGCCAACTCGAGTTGTCCCAAGGCGGTCATGGCTGGGTCTCGTTTAGTCTCGATGGTCAATACGCATGGACCCACACGCCTGACGTCTTCGACGCTAGGGCCAAGAAACGAGTCGCCATACTAAAGGACGAAAACGGGAAGCCGGTGAGCGGTTCGAAATTCATCGAAGTCCATTTTCGCGACGGCAAAGTCGTCCAAGTGGGCAACGAATTCGGACTGGGACGCAAATAGCCCGTCTAAGGTTTTTCGAGCAGCTCATCCACACGCCAGTACTGTGTCCGCTTCTGGTTCGCGGCGCGTACCCGGCCAACCATCTCCGCTGTGATCGGTTCGTAAGGTGCGCCGAACTGCTTGCGGACGTACGACAGCAGGGACACAACCTGCGTGTCCGATAAAATCTGCCCGAATCCAGGCATTTCCCGATCATAGGTTTTCCCGTCCACTACCATCGGACCGCGGACGCCGTGCAGCACGATCCGAATGAGCCGACTCGCCGGTCCAGTTACCCACTGCGAGCCGGCCAAAGCCGGTGCGTCACCTATTCTCTGCCCGTCATACTGATGGCAAGCTGCGCAGTAACTCTGGAATTGAATTTGGCCGGGCTCCGCCTGGGGCGAGCGATCTTGCCGACGATGGTCCCCGCAACCGGCCAGTACCACCAGCAAACAGAAACGGGTCACAGAAAGGACACGATGTTTCCGCACGCTCCGGTCATGTCGGTCAGATTCTACCGTAGAGGAATTGTGGGAAAACGTCAAAACTGGCTTCGTGAGCCGCTCTTCTCGTTTGCTGTTCAGCTCATCCACACCACTATCCGACGCTTCTCTTTTTTCAGCCAGTGGTGTTCATCGGACGCTTACGATGATCACGACATCTACGGGCTCGAGATGCTCTGTACGCCGTCTCTAAGGCTCCGGTTTTTCGCCCGGAGGTGGGGCGTTTGGATTCACGGGGCCGCCGCCGCGAGCGGGTGGTTTCCATCCATCGTTCGAGGGACCGTTTTGGAAGAAGCGGGCATCCTTGCTGAGCGCGTGGCCCGACGCATAGAGTTGGGCGTTGGCCTGGCCGAAGAATTTGCCCGCCCTCAGTGTTTCATCGTGAATCTTGTTCAACAACTGCTGGTAACGGTCGTCGTTCTGGGGGAATCCCGAGAACGAACTCAAATCGTTGTTGCCGATAATCACGACATCCACGCCCGGCACAGACGCTATGTCATAGGCATTCGCGGCGCCGGTGGGCGTCTCGATCATAATCACAACCAGCATGTTGTCGTTGAACGTTTGGCGATAGTTGATACCGTTAATGCCCCAGATGCTGGCGGCTTGGCCGGCGCCCGCGCTACGCCGGGCGACCGGAGGATACCGTGCCCACTTGACGGCCTCCCGCGCCCTGTCGACATCGTCAACGGTGGGAATTATGACGCCGAGTGCGCCAATGTCGGTAGCGTGCTGGATGTGCCATTCCTGCGCGTCGGGCAGGCGGATCATGGGAATGGCGCCGGCGTGCGGGCAGGCGGCGATCATCGCCTCGACGTCCTTGAACTCAAGCGTGCTGTGCTGCATTTCGAACCATGTGTAGTCGTAATGTTTCGCGGACTCGCAATAGCCAGCGATATCCATGCGCGATTGCGTGAAGCTGAAGACCTGCTTGCCTTCCAGCAGCTTTTGTTTGGCGGTGTTGTACAGTTTGGGCGTCGCGACCTGGCCTTGCTGTTGCGCATGCGCCGTTGCGCCGGGTAGCGCGACTGCCAGAAACCAAAAAGCGAGTATGGATGGCGATCTCATGTGTGACGTGCCTCCACGGGGATTTAGTTGGCAATCAGGAGAAGTATATCGTGAACATTCGCAAGAGGCTCCCCACTTTTCCGGCCGTGAATGACTCTGGAACGTGAACTGATTTTGTTTACCGATCCCGCTGCTGATGGCCTACGCGTACTCGGAGACTAGGTGGCCTTAGCTTGAACCTTGATAAGGAACACTAACCGCAAGTATTTCTACCGCATCCCGAAGACTTCCGGGCGGGGCTCATGTCCCAGAACCCGACTTAACCGGCTAATTTTTACTTATTTTTGAGGTAGGTTGAGTTCCCTGGTTTCGGCGAGGATCTTGACGAGACGGCTGGCGTGAAGGCCTGCCGCTGGCCTCTCTGCCAGGTTTGGTCCGGCGTCCCGGCCTTCACCCTCCTGTTGCGTTCAATATCGAACGAAAAAAGGATACTGCCTTCTGTGGATTAGCGGGTACCTCTCTACGGATTGATGCTATGAGAGCGCTGCAGTCGAGGTGGTGCAGTAAACTAGCCACCACCTCTATAGAAAGGAGTGACTGCAGCTTATGGAACAGTTTATCGGGTGCGATGCACACAAGAA
>QHXW01000019.1 GCA_003223115.1 Acidobacteriota bacterium | reverse complement strand
TTGGTGGTTTCACTGGTGTTACATCTATTGCTCATTTCTGCCTGGCACGTAAGAGTCCAAACCGGAAGAGCACATGAAGCCTGTCGCAAAGATCGGATCTGACAAATAACGTGCTCTTTAAAAGTGCCTCCAGGATGACGAAAAGCTGTGGTTTCGGAAAGCTCCAACGTTGTCGCGGACCGCCCGATGGTGGCAGTTTTTCTCTTGGCTGCCATCTGCGGCGGCGCGAAAACACCGGCGGGAATCCCAACGGCTTGATATGATACGGCCCCATGGGCGCTGACCGAGGAATGTCCTCGATCACGTTCCCCACGGGTGGAGGAGCGGTCGCTGGCGGCGATTGTCTCGAAGCGGCGCTTCTCAATCAATGCTCCTATGATCTGTGTAAAATGGATGTTTTCGTCGGCAAGTGATCTGATGCGGACCCTGCTGCTTCTGGTGTTGTTCAACTTGCGTGGAGTGGCTCAGATTCAAGACTTGGCCACAACGGACGATGGCCAACAACTATACTTCTCCTCTTCGTACCGACTTAAAGGCACGGCCGAACCAGGTTACCCAAAGATCTTCCGGTACGTCGCTGAACGCGGCTTCCAGCTTTTCCGGCAGTTGGAGCTGCTCATTCAATCCCCTGGGCTCGATCCAAACTTCTTCCAGGCCGAGCGCCCGTCAATAAGCGGTGATGGCCGCGTACTCGCGTATACTGCCAGCCGAAACTGTGTGGGCGGCAGCCATTGCATCGGATTCATCTACCACCAGGGCTGGGTGGCGGGTCTGGGCGGTCCAGACCGCTATGTTGAATCCGGCACGCCCACATTGAGTCCGGATGGACGCTACGTTCTGGCCGCCGTTGCAGAAAGCTGGTTGGCGCCACTCCATACCGCCTGGATTAACCTATCGCAACCAGCCACAACTTCGCTTGAGAGTTTCTCAGTGATCGGTGACGGGCGGCAGGCGCTCGGAAATGGAGGCGTGGCTCTGCTGACTGACGCGCAAGGCCCGCTGCTCTGGAACCGCGGAAACATCCAGCGCTTGTCTTTCACAGTCGCTCCGGTGCAGGGACGCTTGAGCAATGCTGC
>QHXW01000018.1:17486-20778 GCA_003223115.1 Acidobacteriota bacterium | reverse complement strand
GGTTGCAACCCGCCGCGATCTGATTCTGACCACGGGAGCGCCGGTGGGCTTCACAAGCTTCGGTAATACCGCTTCGTACTTTCACCCCTCGCTGGTCAATGACGGTTCGCTCGTCGCCTATGTCCTGAACCAAAAGCTCATGCTGCAAGCGATGGACGGATCGAATTTGCGGCAGATTGCGACTGCTCCAGAGGGAATTAAGGAGGCCGTGATTTCCGGATATGGGAACCTGGCCTACGCGGTCACCGCAACCGACCGCCTGCTGCGCGTTGACATTTCTTCGGGTACGGACACGGAACTTTCCTCCGCCGTGCCGCACATCCAAATCGTCGGAGGAGCGCTGGTGCCGGGTGGGCGCCTGGATCTCTCCGTAACCGACGCACCGGGAAACAGCGACCCGGCAATTCTCGGTCGCGTCCCGGTTCCCATAATTGGCAGATCCGCAGACGCAGTGACGCTGCAGGTCCCGTGGGAGGCGGCCGTTGGCTCCACTGTAAAACTGGCGGTGCCAGCCAATCCGTCGGCCTTCGAGGAAGTCGACGATAACCAACTGCAGGCTAGCATCCCGGAGTTCTACACGTTGCCTCTCCCCGGTGACATATTTCCGCCTTACGCTCTGGCTGCCCACCAGGATTTCAGAAGCATTGTCACGGATTCCAGCCCGGCCAAGCCGGGAGAAGTTGTTCACCTTTTTTTCACTGGTCTGGGAGCCGTAGCGCCGCGCATTGCCACCGGTGCCGTTACGCCAGTGGGAACGCTCTTCCGGCTTCAAACTCCATTCGCATGCCAGTTCCAGCAGGGCAGCCAATTGATGGACGCGAACATCCTGTTTGCGGGGCTGGCGCCGCGATTTGTCGGCGTGGAGCAGGTGGATTTGCAGATCCCCGCATCCGGTATTACCCGGACACCGCGCAGATTCCGGTGCAGCCTTAATGGGTTGCCGCTCCGTAATCTCGAATTACCCGCCGAAACCCGGATCGATTGTATACCTACAGATCCATTGTTAGGCAGGGTTCTTGGCTGTCTTCTTTCGAGACGTTAATGGGAACCTATACGTCGGCCCATCGGCAAGTCGATTTCGACGGAAACCGTAAGCAAGCTATCATGCACCACACGAATAGAGTGCGTCGGCCTTTCGGGGACACCGCTACGCTTGGTGGGTAGTCGCTGCGCCCGGTTCCACCCCCACTTACTCAATTTACAGTTTCACTCCCGCATACGGGCACTGAAACTACCAAGACATGCTGAAAACCGTGGCCGAAAACGTAGGACCATGCCGAAATCCGTGGCGAAAAACGCCCGAACGTGGAAAATCCATACGAAAAAGCGTATGCTTCGGCCATGGAACCCACGTTTTTCAGCACGGGGCAAGCAGCACGGCAGCTTGGCATCACCCAGGACCGCGTCCGGCAGCTATGCGAAGCCGGAGCAGTCACTGCCGAGATCACGAATGGTGGCCAGTGGCGCATAGCGAAGCCGGAGATCGACCGGCTAAAACGCGACGGCCTACCGCCGGTCCCACGGCCACTACCCGGCGATTCTGTGCGACGGACGAAATCCTCGAATGGCTTGCTGGCTCCGCCGTCACCGGCGGTTGTCTCGGCGGCCGAGGACCTAGCAATCACGGAGAACCTTCTGCGTCAGCGGCGGCTCGAACTCGAACTGGCCCAAGTCGAGGATGAGTTCGATGAGCGCGAGCAGGCCGAAACGGAACACTGGGAGGAGCGGGAGCGGGCGGAGCAGGCACGCATGGCGGAGGAAGAGGCCGAGCGCCTCCGCCGGAAGCGTGATGACCGCTGGCTTGGGTATGCGCTGCGCTGCGTCCCCGCCGGGGCGGAGGGCGAAGAGGTGAAGATTCATGCAGCGGTCCGAGCCGCTCTCGCCGGAATGGACGTGACCGCGTCCGATGGCGTGGTGCGGCCCGTTGTGGACGGGATTGTCGCCAGAAGTTTGAAGCCGTGGCGCCGCCGTCAGCAAGCTGATGAACTGGCCAGCGATGCCATTACATCGCTTCCGTTCGACGCGAAAGGCTGGTCCTGGAATCCGACCACCTGGGAGATCCGCGCAAAAGCGGCAGCGCGAGAGGCTGTGCTCGCACTCGGAGATTCGGCCGGAGCCGCAGAGATGAAAATAGCCGCGGAGCGGGCTGTGCGGAACATCGCAATGGAGTTCGAGGCGCACACGGCCGCCGAGGCTGACAAGGAATTGCGGGAACGCCTTGTGCGCTGGGCGTCTCTGCCAGCCGGACTCACAGATCACGGGACGGAGTTAGCGAGGCAGGCCATCGCCGATGCGCTCGTGAAGCTGCCGCAGGGAACGCCGCAATTGCGGTTAGAGGCCGCGCGCGATCAGGCGCTTGCCCCCTTCCACGAAGCGGTTGCCGAAGCGCGACGGCGGCAAGCAGAGCAGGAGGCCAGGGCGCGCGAGGAGCAACGGCGCAAGCAGGTCGTCCGGCAGGACCAGGAGATGCGCAAAAGCGTTATCAGCTCGATGTCATTTTTGGGGTATTTTCCTTTGGATCTTTCCGCCGAAGAGAGGCAGAAGGCCGTCGCCTTCGCGCAGAAAATCATTGATGAACTGCCCGAGGGCACGGGTCGGCATGAGCTGGAACAGAGCCGTGACCGCGCCGTTGCGCCGTTCCTCGCTGCGCACACGCAACGCAAGAAGAAGCTGGCGCAGATCGAAGGTGGGCTGCGTGAAATTTTTCCGTACCTGTTGCAGCTGGAGGACGAGTGGGAATTTGACAAGGGCCGCTGGGAGTTGGAGCGGGAACTGAAGGAACCGATCCACCGTCAGCTTGCCCAAGAGTTGACCGGCGACGAGAAGCTGGAAGACGTGCAGAAGCGCGTGCGGCGTCTGGTGCGCGAAAAATTGGAAATCTGATCGCGGCAATGGCTGTGGTTCTGGAAGTTGGAAACCGTACATTGCGGGCCTCCCGTCCATCGAGCCGCGCGCCGAATACATTTTCCGCAGCGGGCAGCACGAGTTGCTGATATGCTTCTCGCAGCTCACCGAAGAGGAGATCACTTCAGTACGCGAAAGGCGACACCGAGTTCGGGTTGCTGATCTACGGGCTGGTGATATTGTTCCTTTACCGGTTCAGCCCAGCCGTCGCCTGGAGTGACGCACCATATTCGTGGCACCTAGTGCCAGCCGACGAGCGGCAACCCCCGGAGACGCCGGTGACCGCCCAAACGCGAGCGCTTCTCCATGCGATCCTCGTGGACGCTGATCACAACATTGTGCGTGCCCTGCGCGAGGTGTCACTCTCGCTGGACTTCACCCGTGCGCT
>QHXW01000018.1:0-17348 GCA_003223115.1 Acidobacteriota bacterium | reverse complement strand
GGGAACGATTTTCGGCTCAAGCGAAGCTCAATGAACCATTCTACAGTTGGCAGCAAGACATCCAACTAATCGTCGTTAAATAACTCCGTTTTACTTCCCTGTAGGGCGACGATCAGCTCTCTCAATCACAAGCCGATCAGGCACCATCCTGATCACTCCGTTCACTTCATCGCGCCCTCCAACCAGGTTACCCTTCGCGAGATACTTCGTCCCGTCGTTAGCCTCAAGGTAGAGCTCGAACGGGAGCGCAACGCGCTTTTTCCTCTCGGCTAGTTTCTTCACTTCCTCATATGCTCCGGTGCCGATCTGGTGAAATGCCCCCGCATCGAGGACTATCGGCGGCGTCGATGTTTCCCGCGGTAACGTCCCGATCCTCCAGCCGTGCAGAGTCACATTTGCCGGCCCCGTATTTGTGATATTCAACATGTTGCCTTCGAGTACGACAGAAAGTCCAATCCTCGACGCCAACGCCAATTCAGCTTGGATTGCCTCGTTCATTTTTTGGCTGGTGGACACGAGCATCGAAAGCGTCTCAGCCATTGCCATCGAGGTCCTCTGAACTTCGAGAAGGGCGATCGTTTGGCTGTGGGTAGCTTCGGCCTGTTCCTTCGCTTCCCTGAAGCCTATCCATATGCTGAAAATCGCGATGATAATTTCCACTACGATCAACGCCATGATGCCAAGTTCCATGCGGTAATCGCGGTGAGCAATCCGCTTTGAGTCCCGTTGTTCCAGTTCACGCATATAGAACTGTGCTTCTATGAGGTACGCGTGGCTGTCGATCCCACGCATTTCGTAGTACTGCTGTAGCGCGACACTCGTCCGAAGTCTCAGCTCCTTTTCTTGTAGAGCCTCCAATTCCCCCAACGTCACGTAATATTCTCCTGTGATTTGACGTTCACGCAGGCGATTGTAACATTTAGGGAAAGCGCCACCCTGATGGGTTTGAACCTCAGGAAACAGGGGCTGGAGACCTCAAATCCAGGGCGGAAACTAGGGCGCACGCCAGACCTCAATCCCAATTTCTTGCGAACAACTAAGCGCCGGGCGGTCGATCGTTAACGTTCCCAGAACGGCCCGAGGCTTCGCAAAGAGCCCAGATCGCCGTACTTGGTGTCCCACCATGTGTCTTTGTTTCTTGAGCTTGAGGAAGAATTGGGTTTGTTTCGCAAAGTCACTTTACGTTCCCTTTGCGCTGGCAACAGCAGAGGGGTTGCAGCGGACGGTGACGCCGAGTTTGCCTAGCCTGCGGAGATGGTGGCGGATTATTTTCATCTGCGGGGATGAGCTCCTTAGCGCTCATGCTGGTTTTGTTTCGCAAAATTCGAATTTTCTCCTTGCGGGATGGCGACCCGCGCGACCCGACACCATTTCCATAGATAGCAGGAGCAGGACAGCGCGATGAAGGCCGCGTGGTCAACCTACGACGGACACGGCGAGTTTTTATTTTGCGTAGGTGTGATTGGCAACCCGGCTTCCCTGAAATCGCGATGGCAGACCTGCTGATCCGTCATGCCAGTCAAAAATAGACAGTCAGGCACGCATGTCCTACCATGAAACCGATGTCTACGGCTGACGGCGCGCTCACCTATCTGGCCGGAAACCGAGGCTCACTCCTGAGCAGACCGATCACGCCCGCGAGTTGATTGCAAAGGGCGAAGCCCGGCAGTATGTGGCCGACCTCTTGAACGTGGGCCGCTCAGCGCTTTACCGGGCGCTTGCCGGTTGATCAAATATTCAGGAGCGGAAGGTACGAATGGATAGGCAACAGATCGTGGCTGAGATAAAGCGTATTGCGGTCGACAACGGCGGCCACGCACCAGGGATGCAATCTTTCGAGCGTATAGCCGGAGTAAAGAAGTCGGACTGGTACCCACACATTTGGCTCCGCTGGAGTGATGCCTTGGTTGAGGCCGGGTACGCGCCGAACATGTTCCAAACGAAAACGAGCGACGAAGTCCTCTTTGAAAAGTACATCGGGTTCGCAAGAGAGCTGGGAAGGTTCCCGCTTGAGGGCGAGATTCGGCGCAAGGCAAGAAGCGACGCGTCCTTCCCAAACCACGCAGCGTTTTATCGGTTCGGCGGAAAACAGAAGCTGCTGGCCGCACTTGCTGCATATTGTCGCAAAACCTCGGGATTCGAAGACGTGCTTGCGCTCTGCATCAAGCAAGAGAACACTTCGGCACGGGCGCCATCGGAAAAGCCACGTGAAGCTAAAGTTGCGACCGGGTTCGTTTATCTCATGAAATCTGGAGCTCATTACAAGATTGGCCGTACGAACTCCATGGGCCGTCGAGGAAGTGAGTTGGCCATCAAGATTCCGGTTCCACCGACGACCGTTCACAGTGTTGAAACTGATGACCCTGTCGGAGTCGAAGCTTACTGGCATAGGCGATTCGCTGAAAAGCGTGGAGCGGGCGAATGGTTTGCACTATCGCCGGAGGATGTGAGCGCGTTCAAGCGCTGGAAGCGAATTGTTTAGCCGAGCGGACTCGCGCCGGTTGTCGGTTGATGGAACCATAGGTAGGTAGGATAGAGTGTTATGTTTGACGTTTTCGCGACTTTACTTCTTCGCGCTGTTCGAAGCGCATTCGTCAGGCTGGTTCTTCGCTACACATTCGTTACCCTCGCAGAAATTCTTTTCGCCGCTGTTTTGTTTCCGCTGCTTCTCGGTTCGCCCGAGCGCCTCCACTATTACCGGGCGGTTGCTCGCACATGGTATGCCGCGCTCGCTGCTCTCAGTCAGACCAACTTGTCCTTTCTTGCATACTCGATCATTGCGCCCATCATAGGATTCGTTGTTGTTCTGGTCTTGTTACGCCACCCTTCGCAAGAGGCCGCGATGCCGCAGGTGAAGGATTTGATGGTAGGCGTTGCGGCCGGTTTGGCGGTTCCGTTGCTCATCATGGCAACCGTTTTCGTATGGAATATACCCAAAACGATATATAACGATCATCTTGCGCTTGTGGCACTCGAGGGCAAAAACAAAACGTTGAGCGCGGACTTGGAATGGAGAAAACATAGTGTCTCCACAACCGACCCTGTGTTTCCGAACATCATCTATCTGCTTCAGGCGTTTCAGATTTATCGGCATGCTCAAGGTGGGGCACCATGCGTCGTCAAAGTCACGGCACCGCGTGGCCGGGGCGCAGCTATGGCTAGCATGGTGGCTCAGTTTTCTAGTTCGGTTTCCGGTTGCTTCACCTTTGGCCCGGATATGAACTTTGACTTGAATCCTGACCTCGAAAAGCAGGCGACCGATGGAATGGTCTCCGATGCAATTGTGTTCCACGCAGCTAGAGATGATAAGGCAGCGGATCAACTGTTCATGCATCTAGGCAATCAAACTCGGCTAGTCCGCAGCTTCCGGCTTCCGTCGAAGCCTGATTACCAGCTTCCGCCGCAAAAGGGACGGGTGTATGTTGTGTGGCTTCAGTTCGGCGCGAATCCAAAATGGAACAGCGAGCGGTAAAACTCCCTCCCGTTCTTGTACCGGGACTAATCTATTCGATCTTGCGTTTGTCGAGTAGGCACCGGGTTTGTTCAAAATTTCATGCTGGAATGATCCCGCTTGATTCTCCTAAGGCAAAAACCGCCTTAAGCTCACGCCCTGATAACAACTAAATGGAGCCCGGAAAAGGCAGTGGGTGAAGCGGGGGAGTGGCACCTATTTTTGGACTTGAGGCAGAGCGTTACGTTCTAAATTCCGCCGTGATCGGCTTTTGGCACGGCATTGCGGCCCCTCCCGGAAGCGCCTCGGATCGTGGCCCACGCGGTGCGATTGCTAGCCGGATTCCAACTCCCGCAAGATCCTGCGGCCGCCCAACCGGGCTGGAACTCCTGCTATATCATTTACCTACGGCCGCCCTCGGGCGAGAAGGCGGAAAGTTTCATGGCGAAACTGGAATGCTCACGGTGTTCCGCAGCGCGTTTCCGGCGCAAACCCCCGACACATGCCATGCTGTTGCACTCCGTACCACGGTACGGGCTTAGACTGAGGGTATGGGCGAACTCAGAACGGCCCAACTCGCTAACGAGGGCGGCGTCAACGTGGAGACGATTCGCTATTACGAGCGTCATGGCCTGCTTCCAAGGCCGCCCCGGACGGCCTCGGGCTATCGCATCTTCTCCGAAAACGCCGTGAAACGCTTGCGGTTCATCAAACACGCTCAGGCGTTGGGATTCTCGCTCAAAGAGATCAAAGAACTGCTGGACATACAGGTCAAGCGGAATAGTAGCTGCGCGGATGTTCGCCGGAAGGCGCAAGCCAAGATTGCCGATGTGGATGAGAAGATTCGCCACCTGCAAGGGATCAGGAGGGCACTGGTCAAGATCACGGCGGCTTGTTCCGGGCAGGGCCCAATCGGCAACTGTTCCGTTATCCAGGCTCTGAGCAATGGGAAGTCCGTATGACGGGGACCTGGAAACAGAACTTGCTCACTCTCCCCGGCGTGGGCGTGGCATTGCTTCCTAAACTGGCATGTCCACTGTGTTGGCCTGTGTACGCGAGCGTCCTCACGTCCGTAGGTTTGGGATTCCTAGTGTCAACTACATATCTGTTCCTCAGCACAGCCGGGTTCCTGCTCATAGCCGTGGGTGTATTGGGCTTCCGGGCCAAGCAGCGCCGAGGGTATGGTCCTCTGATGCTCGGTTTGGCCGCTTCAGCGACGATTCTCACCGGCAAGTTTCAGCTTGACTCGAAACCGATCATTTACGGCGGAGTAGGAGTTCTGGTGATCGCTTCCGTGTGGAACGCTTGGCCCCGGCGCGCGAAGAGCGGCCTATCCTGTCCTCATTGCATTCCAGAGGAGCGGGTCGAGATCAATGGAATGCACCAAAGGATGCCGTGACTATGGAAAAGAAACGGAAAATCGAAGTCTTCAGTGCCGGTTGCTCCTGCTGTGAGGAGACCGTCGCGCTTGTCAAAAGCATTGCCTGTCCCTCATGCGAGATCACCGTACTCGATATGAAACAGCCCGAAGTGTCGCAACGGGCAAAGAGGCTTGGCATTCGCAGTGTCCCCGCAGTGGTCATTGATGGGAAGCTGGCGAACTGTTGCACGAACCGTGGCCCGCAAACCGAAACGCTTCGAGCCGCTGGTCTGGGCGTTCCGCTGTGAGGATCGAGGTCTTCTACATCGCTGGTTGCCCCAACGCCCAACCAACGGTAGAACGGGTCGCAGGAGTGCTGAAGGACTTGGGAATAACCGCAGAGATAGTTCAGTTGCCGGTGAGCGATCCCGCATCAGCATCGGCAATCCGCTTTCTAGGGTCTCCCACTATTCACGTCAACGGTGTTGATGCGGAACCGTCGGCGCGGACATTCAACCAATTTGGCTTGATGTGCCGAACCTATCTGGAAGGACCACGGAGTGAAGGCGTTCCGTCCACGGGACTGATTCGCCAAGCCTTGTTGGAAGCACTTAGTCCGCGTGAACCAAAAATGGGCGAGACCCGATGACGAGTCAATTCGCCGTAAATCGTCACGACCTTGTTGGCCGTGGTCAACGGCTCGAATATTTCACAATCCTCTACAACAGCCTTGAAGGGCTAATCTCGGTTATCGCCGGATTGGTGGCCGGGTCCGTCTCGCTGATCGGATTCGGTCTGGACAGCCTGATCGAAGTCACGTCCGGGGCGGCTCTGCTTTGGCGTCTCCGCCATGATTTGAATCCGCACCGACGTGAACACGTCGAACGAATCACGGTGCGGATTGTGGGCTGGTGCTTCGTTGCGCTTGCGGCGTACGTCGCTTATACTTCCGGCTCAACACTAATCCGGCACCAAGCCCCGGAACCGAGCATACCCGGCATTGCCCTTGCTACCATCTCGCTCGTGGTCATGCCCCTCCTCGCCAGCGCCAAGCGGCGGGTTGCGCGTGGTCTTGGAAGCGCCGCGATGCGCGCCGATTCAAGACAGACAGATTTCTGCACGTACCTGTCGGCAATTCTGTTGGGCGGCTTGCTTCTGAACGCCACAGTTGGTTGGTGGTGGGCCGATCCCGTCGCTGGACTGGTCATGATGCCGATCATCGCAAAGGAAGGAGTCGAAGGACTCCGCCGTCACGATTGTTGCGCCGGACAGCTTTAACGCTCGACGGTTCGCCGTAGTTTTCCCAAACGCATCTTGGGTTCATTCCGGGCACGCACAGGCCGCAATGCTATGTATGTCGTTGATGCGCGCGCTCCGGGGCGCATTTGGGCAAGCTGATCACCGCCGAGCCGCCAATTGTATGGGAGGAAAATTTCGCAGGATGTTTCCTTTTGGGTTTAGTTATTTCGCACATTTTTAAGACAGTTACGGGAATCACCGGTCTCAGTTTCGCCATGAAACCAGAGTTGAAACCGGCGGGGAAGAGACCCGGCCCGGATGCTCCCCTATTGCCCAATTGCGGACATGCGTTCCCCCGCTGCGGCTGATGGTTCGGGGTGCATTCGAGCGTGCTGGGAGTTGATTCACGTGCTCCCCTGATGTTTCGACCGTGATGGGTTCGCGACCGGCGGAGATCACCAGCACTGTAGCGCGGCTCGCAAAGTATTTATAGACGAGCACCGCGGCCACCACTAAACCAAGTACAGTCGAAACCTCCCCACCTTGAAAACTCCAGCTTATGTTGATGAGAGGATTTGCGAAACCGACAACGAACGCGATTACAGCCAGCAACAGATAGAAGATTCTGCTTTCGTACTCAACTGTGCAACAGTCGATGTGCTCCAGCATGGCGCTGGCGTATTCCTTGATACCCCATCGGTCGTAGATATAGCAGACTCGGTGAGACGTGAGAACAAGGCCAACTTTGCTCGAACAGATGCTGGTCTCACCCAGTAGAAGGTTCATATGCTTCTCTCCTGTGCGCTATACGCGCGAGACGGAAGTTTACCGTCGTGCGGAGCCATTTTCCGATCTGTCGGTTTCATACGTCAGTGTCGCGTTGCCGCCGACATTCTTCTGTGCGAGCACGGAAAAAGTGTTGTCGAACATGAGCCAGTATCATCCAGGGCCGGGTAGCCGGACCACTTGATTCAGGTACGGCCGTTGCCCGCTGTCGAAGGAAAAACGATTACCGCGGCTGCGGTGTCCCCTGCCAACCACGACTCCTGTAACGAACACTGTGATGTCATTGCCGCCGCCACCGGCAGCCGCGATGTTGATGCTTACGCTGGCGTTTTGCGCGCCGCGCGGAACCGAGAATGTTGCGGTGTAGTCCTTGCCACCAGGGACTATGACTTCGCCATCGAAGATCGTTTGCGTTTCGGTACGCGATTCCTGGCACCAGGTCAGACTGGGTTGCGTGAATCCGAATGTCGCGAGAGCAACCCAAGACAATAGACGATAATTCATACGCCCTCCAATCCCAACTTCCTGCTCGGTGAGTGCTTGATACTTAAACAGTGTCTTCTTTAACGCTGTAGACGCACACTCATCATGCTGGCAACACTTTTGGAGGCGTGCAAGATCAACTTTTGTTAGCATTGGGGCGGCGCGTCCGCCAACTGAGGGAAAAGAAAGGATATTCCCAAGAGGCGTTCGCCGATGCGGCGGGACTGCACAGGACCTTCATGGGGAGCGTGGAACGCGGAGAACGCAACCTGAGTTTTAGCAACCTGCACAGAATCGCACAGGCACTGGAGATCACGCTCTCACGGTTACTGGTAGGAGTGGAGGCTAAGGCGGAGGAGTTGAGGAAGAAGTCTCAGGGTTCCAGCGATGTCCGGTCTAAATAGTTTATTTTCAGATAATTGGTTCTGGAAAGTTTCATGGCGAAACTGAAGGGCGGACCACGCCAAAGCATGGATTGCCATCGCACCTGACGGCTTCAAGACCCTATCCATACTGCCGAAGTTGAGGCGCGCCGTGCAAACACTCAGCGCCGCAATGCAGCGGCGCGAGCAAGTTGGGACTCATCGAGCCAGCCGCGATGGCTAACCGAGAAAATATACGTGGAAAAGATTCAGCCCCTACTTGCGAACACATCAACGTCTGCCATATCATCTGCCCTCGGCGTTTCGTGGGTCTACGCGAAGTACATCCGGCTAGGCCAGCGCATGCCTCATCCGCGCCATTGGGAGGCGCTGGCGCAACTCGTGGGCGTTTCACGAGATGAATAGCAGATCGCAGGGAGGCTAGAGCGGTGGGTTGGGAACGGCAACCCGAACACTCCAGCAGGCATGCTGAAGCAGCCTTTTAGAAAACGCTCGGGCCGAATAGCACGTTACAAAAATCGCCTGGTACCCTCGTCTTTATGTTGGTAGAGATTCTTCATACGGTGCGGATCTCTATTCGGTCGCATAATCTGGTGACCGTGCCATTTCTTGTGGTCGGACTGATTGCTTCGATTCGGAGGATGTTCGTAGCTGTCCGTTACGGAGCGCCGGACGGCGAACCATACGAACTCCTAAGGAACTCGCGCCGTTGGCCCGTGTTTTCAGGCACTTGCAGGGGTCGATTTTTTTGGCAATTTTCGCGGAAGGCACCTTGGTCGTCGAATCGAGTTCCTCGCCAGTATGGCCCCGCCCCGCGGGCAGGTTGCTTCTGAGGTACAGAAGATTCGTTTCATGCGATCCTCGAATTGAATTGGATGTCGCGCACGTTTGTGACGTGGAGATCCCGAAAGCGCGGTTATTGGCCGTCCGGGAATTGGGCCAGATCAATCCTATCAGCATAGCCAATAAAGAGATAGGTGGTCACGATCACGATTCGCATTTTGCATTCTTGCAGAGATCGCCCACTGTGCGACACCGGCCCGAAGGTGGAAATGTTCCTTTTCGCTCTCTCAAAATACGCTTTTACAAAAATACCTTGTTTTATTCCTCAAACACTGATAGAAGTCTAATTTTCGGACGGATTAGGGACCTACTTTCCTGGGAATAACTCTGGTAGCAACAAGAATATAAAATGATATGAGGAGGCATTGAGATGAGGCGTTCCATCGTCGTTTCCTGTGCCGGTGCGATCGGGGTTCTGGGGATTCTTTCTGCGCAGGATTTTGCCCGCGGCTCCCTTATGTGGTACATCAACCGTGCCAAAGCGAACCATCAAACTGTAGTACACCTTCCGATCCCGAAGGAATTATACGCCGAGGTCGGGGATCTGTCGTCGGCCGCTGGGAGGGCATCTGTCGTTCTTGTTAATTTCGTCGACGAAGTTACCACTTACGATACTTACGAAATCCACACCTGGACGAAGTTCAGGATCCGGGAGCGATTGGGCCGGTACCAGC
Organism: Acidobacteriota bacterium; assembly: GCA_003223115.1. Lineage (GTDB taxonomy): Bacteria > Acidobacteriota > Terriglobia > Bryobacterales > Bryobacteraceae > QHXW01. Next base: position 8,129 of record QHXW01000018.1, on the reverse strand, counting down.
GTATTAGAGAGGATGATTTGTCGTCGGATGTTCCCGAGCGACTTCTCCCAATACTCCCAAATGAGTTCATTACCGTCCAGCCACTAGGTACCGTTCAACTCGGTGGCGTGACCCTAATCAGGATGGATTCGCGACTGACCCCTTTACCGGCTTCGGAGCCCCGGCTTATGTTCGTTCAGTTCTCGGCTGGCGGCAGCATGGCAGGTCTTACGTTCGGACACGAAGGCGTCTTCTCAATAACTTTCGATGGTTACCTTCGACCCCGTTTAGACACAAGCCATAATGAGCTTAAGCAACAGATAGATTCTTGCTGTGGAGGGCGATTAGACAAACTCCGAGGCCTGCTTCGTTGAGAATGGACTTAGCTCCTAGATATCCGTTTGAGGATGGAGTTTTATGAAAGCTATAAAGACACTTAGTTTGCTTGTCTACGACGCTACCGCGCCGGCAGGTCATGGTATTTCTAACCAGCGAACGCTCGAATATGTTTTCATAGACAGCTCTTGGGACGACCCACCGGGTTCTGGGCACACGAATACAAATGTCTGGAACGGCGTTAACGACGCAATAAACCAATGGAACAACACCCAAGATGTCAATTCGTGCTACGGTCGCCCGTACATAAACTATTGGTTTCAGCTAAATCAACAAAACGGTAGTCAGGCGGACGTTGTGATTACGAACGGCGGCAGGATGTCAGTTTGCGGGCAAGCAGTCGGGCCACCATACCGGATTGCGCTCCCGAGCTTTTTTAACCAACGAGATGCTTATACGGTGATATCGCCACTTGTTCAGCACGAGCTGGGGCATACTATTGGTCTGGATGAGTCCTACGGCGTATCTCACCTCACGTGCCAAAGTGCGGCCAGTATCATGAGGGGAGTACAAGATTTACTAACGTGCCTCCCGAATATTTCGTCCATTGCAAGTATCGATGTAGCGCAGAGCAATAGAAACCTTACAAATCGCTCCTCGTGCCAGGATACTTGGCAGACCCAAAATGACAGACAAGAACCATCGCCGTGTCCGTCTCAGAACTTTTGCTCGCAAAATGGTTACTTCAATCCCGACGACTGCACGTATGGGACAGACAACGGTGGATGTGGGGCATATGCCCAGTTCCTGCCCGGCAAGGGGCCTGAAGGGGCAGATTGTTGCAGTGCGGCTAGTCCAATTATCATCGACATCGGAGGAAACGGCTTTGATTTGACGGATAGCGCCGACGGAGTGCTGTTCGACTTTTTCGGGATTGGCAAGAAAGTGCAGATCGCATGGACTGCTGCCGGATCTCAGAACGCCTTCCTGATTCTCGACCGTAACGGAAATGGACTGATAGATAGCGCTCAGGAAATGTTTGGCAACATGACGGAACAGCCCGTATCCGAGAATCCTAACGGATTCATTGCGCTGAGCGTGTTTGACAAGCCTGAAAACGGCGGGAATGGCGATGGCGTCATTGACAAAAATGACACTATATTCAGCAAGCTCCAGGTATGGCAGGATGTCAACCACGATGGCGTTTCGCAGCCCAATGAACTTCGCTTGCTTAATGAGGTAGGTATCATAAGCATAAGTTTGAAGTATCACGAATCAAGATGGTCTGACATCTATGGTAATGCGTTCAGGTATCGGTCCCGGGTGACGTTTTCGCCCGAAAGGCCGTCAACTTGGGTGTACGACGTGTTTCTTCTGCTTGCCCCGCGCTAACTCAGGACAGGAGCAATGTCTTTCCCATCTTGGTTTTGTTTTGCGTTGCTGTTGAGTATTGGATCCGAAGCGCAGGCTCAAGACTGTGGGAAGCTAGAGCTGAGGATGCGTACAGATCTCGGGGATTTCGTGCGGAAGTATTTCAAACTGCCCTTCGATATTGCGAGTGAGGCGTCTGAGGATATGTTCGTAGCGGGCAGCTGTTTTCGGCGGCTTCACTTTTTTTCAGTGGATCCGCAGCGCAGGTTTTCCAAGTACCTTTACTTATCGCCCGACTGGCGTTTCCTGACCAGGGAGCTGCTCGACCCGGCTCGGGACCCAGAGGCTGCCGAACGAGAACACTCCCGATTATTTGCGCAATCCCTTACCCCGCCGGGCGTGCCGGTTTATGGGGATCCACAAGCTCCTTTAGCTTTAACCATATTTTCCGACTTTCAGTGCAGTTTCTGCAGAGCGGAGGCTCTATTCCTTTACGACGAGCTGCTGCCGTCTCTGGCAACTGACGTGCGGGTCATATGGCGTCATCTGCCGCTACCCATACACGACTGGGCCTATGAAGCGGCCGAGGCGTCGGCATGCGTGGGCTCCCTCGACCAAAAGGCATACTGGAAATTGAATCGCTTCCTCTTCGAGAATCAGGCCGACCTTAATTCCAGGAACGTATCACACCGAGTGCGGGAGTTCTTGCAAGCGGATACGAAAATGTCATATGCTGATTTTCAACGCTGCCTAGCCTCGGGCGTCGGTAAGCGTCTGGTTGACGCTGACCTGCGCTTCGCCGCAGAGAACGAAATAGGAGCGACACCCACAACGTTTATACAGGGTAAGCGCATCGAAGGAGTTCCCAAGCTCGAACAGATACGGAGTATCTTTCAGCAATTGAGGCACAGGAGCGGCGAGGGGCCGGGCCTTCAGCGTGGAGAACGAGAAAAACATGTGACGGAATCATATCCTCAGTAAAATGCGTGTAGACTTCCCCGTTGAGAGCGCCTGGACACCAATAGTTTTTCTCATACTTACTACTAACGTCGTGTTCGTGCGCCGGGATAAACCGGCATGTAATAGGTCGCTAGCACTTGGCATCTTTCATAAACATACCACTGCTGTCCGGCTAAGAGTCGAATAGATTCAACTGGTTGCCGGGGTCCAGTAAATCGGACTGGGAGTCGGATGCTTGGAGAGCCTGTAAAATGGGAACTTTTTCAAAAAGCGTGATGCTCAGAATCTGTAGAATTTGGTAAAGACTCGCATCCAGCCCCAGTCGCTTGCGGATGATCGCCACCAGGACATAAACCGACACGGCAATCCAAATCTGGGTCTTCACCGCGTTCTCGCTGGTACCGAAAAATGCTTTGATCCGCAGGTGCTGCTTGATCCATTTGAAGAACAATTCCACCTGCCATCGCGATTTGTAGATCTGGGCAATGGTAAGTGCGGGCAGTACGAAATTGTTGGTGAGAAACTTCAGCCGCTTGTCGGTGTCAGCGTCGTAGTAACTGACACGCCGCAGAGCGTCCGGATAGGCCTCGGCTGAATCGATGGCGGTCAGGATCACGGTTTGATCGGATCGCACGCCGGTGTTCTTGTCCACCGGAAGCGAGTAACGCCGCTGGAGCAGGATATTCTCCTTGGTGCGTACCACGAAGAAGGCCAAGCATAGCGCTGGCTCCATTCTGCCGACCAGCCAGACTGTCGTCTCGATCAATTAACACATAAACCGGGTAAACTTTCGTAGCGAACATCTCTGCGAGATTGGTGTCCTCCATCAGCACGATCTTGCAGGAGCCTGGCGAATCCTTCAGGTACTTCCTGACCTTCTTTTTCGGTTCTCCAACGTCCACCGCCATAACGATCAGCCCCTTGTCTTTGAATTCGTCGCTGATGTTTTCGACCGAAGGCTGGTCTCGGCGGCAGTATGGACACCACGTTGTCCAGAATTGCACCAGGAACACCTTTCCTTTGACGGTGTCGTTCGTATACCTGTCTCCGTCGAGGGTCTTCGCCCAGAAGTTCGGCTCTTTCCCGCGCATCTTGTCCGGCCAGCGTCGAGGCGATACCTGCACCTGAGATCGAAGGAAGCAAGGCTCTTCGGGAAAACGTGCATTCCAGGTTCTACCCCTTCAGCCTGCTTTCTCCCCCCCTCGCCTGTTGCGAACAGGTGAACCTCGTCGAATGTCTGGTCCTGATCATCATGACTCTCTTCGAGAATCGGAGGTCGAAAATTGGAGCGGCTGGGTCGGCGCTCCGGTCGCATCCCTGCGTTGCCGTGTCTTCCGCCCAGGTGTACCAGGGTATAAGAGATGTGTTTGAAGGTAAAAACGTATGGCAAGCGAATCTTCTCTTCAGTTGATATGGCGCCGTGTGGGGCCGCTCGATCTGATGTGGCTTTCACTGTTCTGGATCGTTGCAGTGGTCAACCACACGTGGAGCAAGTCGGAAGTCTCATTGTTGATCGGACTCACCACTTTCCAGGCATTTGAAGCGATGCAGGTATCGCGGGCGCTGACGCGGAACAAATTCCTCTGGAATGTGCTCCGGCTGTTGCTCTGTTATCTTCTGATCGGTTTCACCGGCGGACTCGCCAGCAGCTATTACATTCTCCTCTTTTTGCCGGTTGCCTCTGCTGCGATGGCGCTCAAGCCATTTATGACGCTCGTGTTCACAGTTCTGACCGTCGGTTCGTACCCATCGTTCCTCGTTTTTGTAGATTGGTCGGCATATTTTTGCACCTCAGGGGATTCGGGATCTTATCCTCCGATCCGTTGCCCTGACGATGGTGGCGTTCGTAGTGAGCGTGATGGCGAGAGCGAGGGACCACATCACTGTATGAAGAGGGGCCGCTCAGATCTGGCTGCAAGCGTCCGATTCTGCAAAACGCAGCGTAATCCTGAAATCCAACCGGCGTGTGATCAAGAGACGGTCGCATCGTCGCCTGACTCCACCTGACCGCCGGCTCGCGCGATACGTTTGTAGTGATAGATCTGCCCTCCCACAAGATAGTGTTCCAAGCCGACGCACAGTCGCCGTCCTTTTCCCCGCAAGGTGATGAGTTGGCCTTCGTTGAAAAACATCGGAATCTAGTCGTGGCCAACCTGAACACCGGCACCAGGAAAATTCTCCTGAATGGGGTTCATTTCGGTGGCGGCGCTTTCCGAGGCTGCGTTGAAGAGCCGGGTACGCAAGATCGACCATAGCCACTACCCAACATCTAGCTAGTGGTTTCTCCACCTGAGAATCGGGGGTTCGTCGCCGATTCCCGAAGTCATGGTAGCCTTCAATCGCGAGCATCAAATGCCCTGCCGGAAATCCAGAATCAGCTAGCTAGATTAGTGGGACTGATCTGTGCGCTGCTGGCCAACTAAACTTTTGCCCATTGAGTGTTCTATTTCAGTTTCGGTCGGACATCGACGGCCTTCATGATTTCGGAAGCCGCAGCCATTGGGTATTTTGCGGGGCTTATGGAGTCGGAGAAGACGCGGCAAGCCTGTTACTGATCAACAGCAGAAACACGTCGGGCGCCCCCGGTGGAGCAGGCGATGTAACGCCTGCGGAACCTGGCAGAAACGTGGCCAGCGACACCTGCGCCGCGCGAATCCCTCCGCCTGGTTCCCCAAGACTACGAAGCCACTGGGCTTCGTCGGGCTGAACCAAGAAGCTGTTGCCGGCTGCGCTGACACTACATGTAAGCGAATCCTTGGACTCCCCGGTGGGGAGAATGCCGCCAATGAACTTAGCGGAGATCAGGTCCAGCGTGAGTTGATCTTCTGGCTTCAAATCAGCCAGGTTCCAAGTAGCTTGGATGCTGCCGCCGCCTTGGCTGGTGATCAGCACCTGGTCGCTAGGTGACCACTGCCGTGGAGCCGGCAGGGAGCCGGACACGGAAAACAGTGCAGTATTTCCAGCAGAGCCGCTCAAGCTATAGGAGGAAGCAAGGCAGTTTCCTGGGGAATCGCCTCGGACCCAACCAGGAATGTTTGCGGGAATATTCCAGAAGCACCCGTTGGCGCCACTGATCCGGAAGTTCAGTGTCGCATCGTTGGCCACCGCGCCGTACACGTCCTGGCTAATGAGCGAGGCTGTAGCGCTGATTTGTGGACTAACAGGACCGTTGTAAGCTTGCCGCTCGCAAAAGCTGAGCGTGAAGTGTGGCGCATGCCAACCTGACACCAGCAGGCTGAGGTTCGACGCGTCGTAATCGCTCAACCACGCCCTGGCAGACTGGCCGACTTGCCCGTTGGACCCCTGAGACTGTCCATCGGTCTCGGAATCGAAACTGAGTGCGCCCACTCGTACCGTCCCACCTTGGTCCAACCGTTCGACTAATGCCGCGGACAACCCGAAAAGCGTAGGCGGTGTGCTGAATTGCACCTCACCTTGGATGAAGAGCGCAGCGGCGGCCTCGAATCGCGCCTCGCCCGACACCGAGACGGTAATCGGCACGTAACAACCCGCCGGAACGGTAGACGGCAGATAGAAATTGATCTGATCCAGTCCTGGAAATTGGGGCGCCCGGCCAGCGTAAAACGGCTTGACCACCGTGCCGGCCACCAAAACTGTCACATTGTTGCCCAGGTTGACGACGCCCGGAGCCTCGGCATCTGAACCTGATGGCAGCGGTCCCAAGCCGGTGCCCCATAAGACCAGCGCCTGGCCGGGAGCAGCAGGATGCATCAGGCCATTGAGCGCAACGCCTGACTTGTTGTATTGCTGCAACACAGCCGGCCCGAAGCCAAGCTGGCTGTGGGTAAATGCGGCGAACCGCGAGGTCAATACTAGAATCGATCCCGCCCCGCTCTGCACGCCGTTCACGTCCACGTAGACGATCTGCAGCCCTTCCTGCACAGCAGAGGGCAAAATCGCGTTGATTTGATGGGGAGAGACGTAGAGCAGAAGCGCGCTGACGAACTGCTTGTTTGTGCTAACTGTAACTGTGACGCCGTTCAATGATGTGGGCAGCGGCAGCCGGAATGCGCTGGCCACCGATGGCGCCAGATTCGTTCCGTAGATTGTGAATATACCGCCTCTCGCCAGCCCGAATTCACTCGCACTCCAGTTATCTGCAGCGCCGGCTATTGCACTAATGACCGGGTCCGTCTGAGCCTGGGTTAGCGCTGCGGTGAGAAAAAGAATCGGAACGAAGAGAGAGCGAGCCATCATGATGTCCCGTAACTCACAGGTGCGTCGTAAGAAATGCGTTGTGCACGCTCGATACCATCAGGCATCATATTGTTTTCGGATTGGCAATGAGGACGACCGCTCCGGATTCGCTAAGAATAACGCTCTGCGCAACTCCATGCGCCAGGAATTTGACCGGAGAAGCCGCTTGGGCCATGTTGGGCTCGAACGCCAGGGGCAGCGCAGCCATGAGCGACTGAATCCGCGAAGGCGCCGCGGTGCCCTCCGTTGGCGCCGGCTGGCACTCCGGCGAAATTACGGCCCACATGGCGAAAAGGAGCAAGCAACACTTCTTGAACATTAGTCTCCCTCCGCGCCTTCCGCATTTCTGCTGCCGTGATCTTCTCACTACCATCCGCCAATTACAATGCTTCACGATGTGTGCCTGTGTCATAGCGACTCATGGCATGCCCCCGGTTAGGCCAGCGATCCATGAGTACGGGTCCTGAGCAGCAGACAGCATAACGAGAAAACGGACCGCCCAACAAGGGGTCGGAGCAGTTATTCCAGAGCCTAACAAAATCCCGGTTGAAGGCATATCCAGCGGCTCGGCCGTATGGGGGGCGTTCCCGGCAGGTCGCGTGCACTGGGAGAATCGCGCTAAATTGCGGCGCTACCGGTGCAGCAACAGACTCAACAGTTTCGACGGAGACCGCGGACCACGGGTCGCCTGAGTCTGGGTTATTCCGCCTCACTCCTGGCCGCGCATTCACACAATCATAGGGTTTCGCCACAATCGAACATTCGGCCGATCAGGGGTGCAATCGCGCTGATCGTCCTCAACGCTGCCGCTGCAATTGTGTTCGCAGCGTCACCGATTGTCTTCGAGGAGAATCGCGGCCAGGCATCGCGCGAAGTCTTGTTTTTATCGCGTGGGGCAGGGTACGGCGTGTTTCTGACCAGTAATAGAACCTTGATCGCTACGAATGACGCCAAACTGGTGCAGATCAGTCTGGCGGGTGGGACGGAGGTCAAGCCGGTGGGAGTGGACCGTCTCTCTGCGAAATCTAACTACTTCATAGGTTCCGACCCGGCCCGCTGGCAGACCGGTATTTTCAATTATGGGAAGGTTCGCTACGCGGATGTCTATCCGGGAATCGACGTACTCTGGCACGGACGTGATGGGCAGATCGAGCACGATTTCACTGTGCGCCCTGGCGCCGATCCGCGGAGAATCCGATTTTCCATCCGAGGCGCGAGCCTGGAACTCAGCACCGAGGGCGATCTCATCGCTGGCAACGTAAGAC
>QHXW01000508.1 GCA_003223115.1 Acidobacteriota bacterium | reverse complement strand
TATGACGCCGTCTACGTTGTCGCGAGAGAGCGGTTCATGCACAGAGCGGGCCGAAAGGCGATGGTGCTGATCACCGACGGCATCGATTTTGGCAGCGACCGGACGCTTGCGGACGCCATCAAAGCCGCACAACAGGCCGACACTGTGATCTACAGCATCCGTTATTTTGACCTTGGCGCGTACGCTGACGAATCTTTTCAGGTGTACACCCAAGTGATGGATTTGGCGCTCCGCACGATGTCGGAAGAAACGGGCGGGCGAGTCTTCTACGTGAACAAGAAGCACCCCCTCCCACAGGTTCTTGACGAGCTGCAGCAGGAGATGCGCAGCCAGTACGCGATCAGCTACACGCCGACCAACGAGAAGCTTGATGGCTCATTCCGCCGCGTGAACCTGCGTACGCGCGATCATAATTTGAAGGTGCAAGCGCGCAAGGGATACTATGCAATCCCACCGCGAAGCTGAGTCAGATTGAAGCCTTGACAGCCAGCCTTTATGAGGGTTCCCAGATCGGTCCGATTGCGCGTACACAATCAGATTTGCCGAGAATAGAACGATGCAACACGCAGCAACGGCCGCTACGGTGAGGCCCGGAGTGGCTGCACGATTAATAGCTTTCGCCACTTTGTTGGCTTACGTTTACGAGGAGATATCGTACTCAACATCCATGCCAACGTCACCGCAGCCGGAGACTGGGAGAGTGAAGGCAAACAGTGTCAATCACGGCTTTATCGTGTACGTGACTGAAGCAGAGTTACGTAGGGCACATCTGATCCGCGATTTACTTTTTTTATTTCGGTATTTGGTGTGGGCTCGCAGCCGGGCGTCTTGAATTACAAATACAACGTCTTCCCGCCGAGCTAAGTTCCCCCGCACACCCGATATTCCTGGCCCGGCACGCTGGAATATAACTTGCAAGGAGGGTGGACGCGCTCAGCAGCCCTGCGAATCCGTTGGCTGCTGGCGAGAACAGTAAGACTATCACCGGGTAGTATCATGGAGCCAACTATGGCTCATCCGAACGGCGGCTCTGGCGGTACTTTTAAGACTCATCAGACTTTTGCCGCAACTTATTCATACGTAGGCAAACATGGCGTGCGATTCCGCTCAACGACCGGAGAAAGGATTACAGCAAGCCAGGGCGTTGCTCAAGATCGCAAGACGCCGACGATTGTCTTTACTGGTGAAAAGAATCGTCACGGGAGTGCCTGCCAGGCTTGTTGGGGTTTTCGGATTGACTGCAATCAATCGCGCATTGGACATTGCGCCGAACCCTTGGACGAGAACGTGCACTAAGTTTTCAACGCACCTTTCAGGCACTACCCGTGCGCGTCCAATGCCCAACCAGAGCCGCCTTCCGGTTATCATGACGTTGAATGGGACCGGCTAGGGTAGGCCACCCGAATCGCGGAAATTCCCGCCGCGCTGCCGGTCCCCGATCACCAAAGGGAATATCTTTGAAAGTCGGAGGGGAACGGCGTGTCCGACTCACAGCAGGAGCGCAATAGCCTCGAACAGCGTTTTTCGGACCTGTGCTTGAAGATTGAATCACTCTGGGCCGAGGTCCAGAAGCGATCAAAGGATCTTCAGCGTAGCGACGAGATTTGGGAGTTGAAGAAAGGGCTGCCAGCGCCTCTCGATCCCGAGCAGCAAGACAAGTACCGGCGTTGGGCCGAAGAGCAAGGCCAAATTCTGAAGCGGATCGAGCAGACGCTGGCGAGTGTGAAATCGTTGGAGGTTGACGCGCATACTTGCTTTGAGGATCTTGCGTTCCATTGCGCGGATTTTTCCCATGCGGAGTCCGATCAGGCGAACCAACTTCTTCAACAGTTCAGGAAGGAGGTTCAGCCCTCTCTGCCTGAAATTGAGGTCGGGGGTTACTTCTTTACACGGCCGGAAACGGTTCGTGCGTTTCTGGCGGAACTCAGAGGTCTAGCGCTGAGGGGGCGCAAGCTGACTGACAACGGCTCACAAGTTCCTGCAAAGCCAGTCATGGAAGCGCAGATGGAGCCGGCTACAGCGTCGGTTCATCTGGGACATCCCGCCAAGAAGAAACGCGGACCTCCGCCGAAGACAGCACACCACCGGGTGGTCGCCAAAGTTGTAAAGCCATACGGTGACAAATGGAGGGAGTCGGATAATCTTGAAGCGATCGCCAACGAACTGGACCGTCTCCAGCAGCCGATCCCTCCCTCCTGGAGCAAACGAGATCGCAAGTCCTACTCTTGGGTGCGGGCTGTCCAAAATTATCCCCCGCTGGTCATCAAAGCAATCGAGTACCGGCTAAAGAAGGCTAGCTAGGCAGTAGTTCAAGTCTCGCAAACTCTCGCAAACTCTCGTAAACTCTCGCAACTCTCGCGGCAGTTGCCTGAAAGATCACATCCGACCTTTTTTGGCTATCTTCACTACGGTTTAGAAGGCGGGAACACTGCGACAGTTTTCCGACATTTTTTATCGCGTTAGATTGGCGCTGTGTTCGCTGAAAAAGAATTTCTCACTCTGGCGGAGGTTGCACAGCACCTTCGCATATCGCGGTCAAAGCTGTATGCCGACCAGCGCACGGGCAACCTGCCGGTCCTGCGGTTCGGTCGGCTGATCCGGATTCGGCGTGAGGACCTCGAACGCTATGTTCAACGTGCGGGGGGTTTGAAGAAACCCGGCGAGCTCCCGGGCAAACAGCAACTGAGGCGTAGTTAAAGAAAAGAACAGCCTCGGATCGTTCAGGATCACGAGGCTGGAGTGAAGCTTAAATGTCTGCTACATGGTACAACACGTCACTACGTTTGATCAACGCGCGTGATCCTGACTTAACCAGGGTGACGACGGAGGCGCTGAACGCCCTGATCGCGGCGAACGATCCCCCGACGCTCTTCAGGTTCGCCGGTCGAATCGTTCGTCTAGAAATGGGGGACACGGCACAACCCATCCTGCGCGATTTGACCGCCGAGCGGTTGGTCGAGCGGTTGGCTAGGATCGTCTTCTGGTACAAGGAGGATGCCGAAGGAAACCGGTGGCGGGTTCGACCTCCGCGGGCAGTAGCGGTCAACATTTTGGCGACGCCTAACTTGCCTTTACCGATTCTGGATCGAGTTGTTACGGTGCCTGTTTTCGCGCTGGACGGAACCCTCCATCGGGACGAAGGCTACAATTCCGCAACTCGGACTATTTTCGTCCCGCTTCCTGGCTTCGTCCTCGTGGATGTGTCATTAGTTCCGCCGGGCGAAGAAATTGAGTATGCAGTGGAGTTGATCCTACTGGAACTGTTAGGCGACTTCCCATTTGTTGGTGACGCGGAGCGGGCGCATGCCCTATGCGCTCTTCTGCTCCCCTTCGTCCGTGACCTGATCGCCGGCCCAACCCCGCTCCACCTAATCGAGAAGCCCGCCAGGGGCACAGGGGGAACATTGCTGGCGCACGCGCTGTGCTCCCCGGCGCTGGGTCGCAGTTTATCGGGTATCTCCCCCGCGAAGGAGGAGTCCGAATGGCGGCGAACACTCTTCTCTAGACTACGCGACGTTCCCTCTGTTCTCCTGATCGACAACATCCACGCCCGGCTTGAAAGCGCAGCCTTGGCGTCAATGATTACCGCCGAACACTACTCAGACCGGGTCGTCGGCACCTCGGACATGCTCGACGTGCCAATCCGTTGCCTCTGGTTGGCAACGGCAAACAACGCTCTTTTGTCGGATGAGATTGCCCGGCGGACGATCCGCATACGTCTGGACGCCAAGATGGAGCGGCCCGAACTTCGCACAGGGTTCCGGCACCCGGATCTAATGGCGTGGGCGGAAGAGCAGCGCGAAGTGCTGGTCTGGGCGGCTCTTACAGTCATCCAGGCGTGGGTCGCCGCCGGACAACCTTCAGGTTCTAAGACGTTCGGCGGATTCGAACGGTGGTGTGCGGTGATGGGCGGCATCTTGCAGGTTGCTGGGGTTCCAGGTTTCCTGGAAAATTCGGAGGACCTGAGCGAGAACTCAGATGCCGACGCCACAGCGTTTCAGGGCTTCCTGGCGGTGTGGTGCGACAGGTTCGGCTCGCAGCCAGTGACTACCGCCGATCTGTTTCCCCTTTCGGAACAGTTGGACCTCGGTAACGGCGAAGAGCACAGCCGTAGGATTCGGTTAGGGAGGTTGCTCCACCGCCAGCGCGACCGGCGTATTGGCGATGTACGAATCGAGAAGGTGGGACTCCGTGCTGGCGCTCAAAACTGGCGGCTTGTGAGGAAAGATGCCAACACTGCTTCAGGGACAGGTTCCAAATGAGCGCAAGCGCATTTCGTTTGGACCTGGGAGTGGTGGGTGTTGGTGGGTTTGTACCTACACAACCTCATGTACCGAATACCGGGGAAATGATTTTCTCAAACACTGGGGGAAACACCAACCAACACCCGCCCTGCTGCGAGGAGTTCCGATATGGATAACTGTAGGCACATGAAAGAGTCGCCCCTCCTTCCCGGTTCTCCGCAGCAGGAGGCGATCTGGGATTTCCTGCTGAATGGCAAAGAACATGGTCTTGTTGAGTCCCGTGCTGGCGTGGGCAAGACCTTTTCAGTCACGCAGGGCGCATTGCGGGTGCCCAAAACCATGCGCGTGGGCATATTCAGCTTCAACAAACACATCATCGAGGAGATCAACGGGAAACTTCGGGATCTTGGCATCTACTGGGTCCGAGCTACGACCTATCACAGCTTTGGCTACGCTGCCGTTCGGCGCACGTTTCGGGACGCGAAATTAATGGAGGACAAATTAGCCGCAATTCTCGGCGTCCACGTGAACCGAGATGATCGAGATCCGAGCCTTTTCGCCGCGCTCTCTAAGCTGGTCCAGCTCTGCAAGGACCACCTCGATGAGGGCACCGATGCGGATGTTTTGGAAGGATTCGTAGAAAAGCACAGTATCGACTTGCCGCCAGAACTCAATGACGAAGTCTTCGGACTGGTGCCACGTGTGCTTCAAGAATGCCTGGACTGGAAGGGCGCGGTTGATTTCGACGATCAAATCTGGTGGACCGTCCAGCTCAATCTCCCGGTGCAGAAGTTCGCTGATTCTGATCGACGAGGCCCCGGATGCAACAGAGGCTCGCGTGGAGGCGCTGGCGCGGCGGCTGAGCGGAATGGGTTACGCGGTGAGCCTGCCGATTGGAAGATGTTCGGGGTTGACACGAAAAGCGTTGAACCTCGAAGCGCGGGAAAAGGAGCAACTCATATGAACGAAGTGCCAACACCCACAAAGGACGAGGAAATTAAGCTGAAGCGAGTTATTCATGAACAGCTGATATTCATGAAGGAATTCATGTACAGGGAAAGCGGCGAAGCACCGGCGCTGTGCGAATACGCTCGATGCACCGCTGAGTGTGTTGAGGGTGAGCTGGATGACCTGCTGGAACGGTACGGAGATGACTACCTATACCTAGCGTCGCTGGCGGAGGAAATGTTGTCGGCAAACGAAGTGCCAGTATTCTCCATACGGTTCCAGGCAATGTTTAACGACTTCAATGCGTGCTTTTTTGGCGGACAGTTACCCACCTACGACGTTCAGGCGCAGTATATCCCAGGGTGGGTCCCCAATGACCCTAGTATCCCGGTGGTCGGCAACTACATGTTACCCAGCACTGGGGAGCTAGATCATCGTCTCAAACTCCTGCGCCTAGGAATTGAGGAAGACGAGTTGATGACGCACTACCTGCTGCACTTCATGGCGCATATTGCCGCTGGTGACGATTCGCACGGGCCGGAGTTTGAAAAGGAAATGGATCGTCTACGCAGCGCGGGTGCGCCACTGGCCGGAAAACCTGCGGTCGAGTGAATGGTTTCGCCAGGAAACTCAGTGACAAGATCGGCGAGTCGCAGGCATCGGCGGCGGCATCACGCCGGGGAGAGACACACGAGTGAGCCGCCGTCCACCGATCTGGCGACGATCATGGCCGGGGACTCGACCGGGGCTGGGTCCGGAAAAACCGAAGGGAGGAGAACACAATGAAGAGCGATTTGGAAAAGTCCATTCGCGGGCTGCTCCATCAGACGGAGACGTACTTCGAGGAATACGAGCAATTTGATCAGTCAGCACAGGCGAGTTGGAGCCGGTACTTCAACGGCTCCGCCTGTCCAGGCGACGAGTTGCGGCGTATCGGTTTAGAGATGGACAAAACATACGCGGCGGTCATGGATGATCTCATGCCTCGGGTCGGGAGATCCTTGCGGGAATGCGCCTTCTATCGGCCGGAGTGCAGACCGCTCCGCACCAGATTCGCCGATGTCGAGAAGACTATCGGACGGCCATCGGATCAGATCCGGGTATCCCCGGCGGAGGTCTTGATCGAGCTGCGCTCGGTGCTGCTGGATGCGCTCCGTCTCATAACTGAGCGGCCCGCAACTGCCGAGAGCGGCGGCAAGAATGTGCGGCACCGGGTGCTGACGGTCGAGCAGGGCACGAACGGAGCTGAGTTCCTAACCCCCAAACAGGTGGCAGTGCGCTACAACGTGAACCCGAAAACCGTCCAGCGCAAACTCCGCAGTCACCCCGCAGTAGAGCATATCAACACGACCGAGAAGAAGGGCCACACTCCGGGCCGGGATCGGCTGCGCATCCCGGTCTGGCTGGCGGAACAAATCTGGAAGACGCGGAGCCGGGAGGGCGCATGATGGGATGCGCCTTAGCCCGACAGCCTGCCGCAGTAGGCGGTAGCGCCCCAAGCACGCCGGAGAGAGTCACTGATCTGCTTGCGCCGCGCCGGAACAAAGCAGAGGTAGTGCTTCTCCGTGATCTTCACGCTGCTATGACCCAAAGCCTCGGAGACCTGATCGATGGGCACGCCCCGCAGCAACAGGTTCACGGCAAACGTGTGCCGGAACCGATGAGGATGGCCCCCCTGGATGCCCGCGACTTTGAACACGCCCTCGAACCTACGCCGCCAGTTGTCAGCGGCAGTCTTCACCGTCGAAGCGCCGCTGCTGAAGTAGTACCCGCGCTCGTTGGGTTCGATGGTATCCAGCGCCGCCTTCAGTTCCGAGTGCATGGGGATGCTTACCGGCTCCCCGGTTTTTTTCATACGCAGCCAGATGCTGCCGTCATCCATGATTTTGTCCACGTTGAACATCACCGCGTCGGAAATCCTCAAGCCCGCGTGGCGCATCAGCAGAGTGAGCGCCAGGAACCTGGGGCCGCTGGAGTGGGCTTGAACATACTTTATGATGGCCTGCCACTCCGGGCCGGGTTCGGGGAGTGTCTTGAGGTCGAATGGCTCCTTCTGCTTCACCGCCAGCGCCTTGCCGTTGGGATGGCTGAGTCCCATGGCCGGGTTCTTTGTGATCCAACCAGCAGCCTCACAGTAGCGGAAGAACCGGCGCAGAAGCCGAATGCGCGTGCTGCGGTGGGTGGGGCTGCACTTCATGGGGCCAACATACTCCGTCAATACCGGCAGCGTGAGTTCCTGGAGTGTGATGTATCCGTGGTCGCGGCACCAATCGAGCAGGCCATCATTATAGGTGCGCGTGGTCCGCTGTGCCCATTCCGGATTCACGCCCACCAGAGCAGAGCGGATGTCCGCCACGGTTCCCTTGGCGTTGCCGTTGGAAGGTCCGCTGACGCTGACCATGAACGTGTGGATGGCCTCCTGCAAGGTGACCTGCTTCTTCCCGGCGGGATCATTCCAGGTGCCCCGCGCTTCTTTGTCTCTCGCCAAGCCCTCGGCGCGGGTCCAGGAGCTGGTGTCCAGAGCCTTCCGGTACATCACGCCGCCGAGATGCCCCTCGGCGTGGATAGCGCACCGGCACCGGCGATACTTGCGGCCTGGATCTTTACCGCCATGGGATTGGATGCACTCGTTGGTATGGCGCTTGAAAATCGTCAACATCGGAATCCTTTCAGAGGCTACACACGGACAAGTATGCCAGAACGAAGCCCACTTGGCACACACAACCTCTCATACGTAGATGCAAATGATTGTAACCAAAAGAAAATATCAGTACTACATACAATCGGAACAACTGGAGGGCAAGGAGGCCGACGCGCGCACGGACATCTTTGCGCTGGGTACGGTCATCTACGAGATGGTAATTGGCAGGCGGGCGTTCGAAGGCGCGAGCCAGGCCAGCGTGATCGCGGCGATTCTGGAGCGTGAACCGCCCTCAGCCGGTGGTCTCGCTTCCGCTACGTTGAATCACGTGCTGCGCCGCTGCCTGGCCAAAGACCCGGACGACCGATGGCAAACTGCGCGAGACCTGAAAGCCGAATTACAGTGGATCGCGGAGAGCGGATCTCTCGCCGCCTCAGTCAATGCACCCAAGCGCGCAACGTGGCGCAAGCGGTCCGGTTGGATTGCAGCAGCCACACTCTTCGTCACCTTGACCATCCTGTTGTTCGCCGTCTGGCATGGCCGCCCTCTTCCTACTGGCGACGTGGTCCGTTTCGCGGTCTACCCTCCCGCTGGAACCGCGTTCTCCGGCAGCTACAACACTACTCTCCCCGTGCCACAGTTTGCACTTTCCCCGGATGGTCGTGCAATCTCATTCGCCGCTGCTGGCGTGGGCGCCAGTCCGATCCTGTGGTTGCGGTGGATTGCGGAAGTGACTGCCCAGCCCCTACCGGGCACCGAAGGCGCCGTTGGACCATTTTGGTCTCCTGACAGCCGTTGGGTGGGCTTCTTCGCCCAAGGGAAGCTAAAAAAAATCTCGTCTGCCGGCGGAGCCGTGCAAGCGGTGGCTGAAGGCGTCCCAGACTCACGCGGGGGCACGTGGAATCGGGACGACACGATCTTATTCGCGTACGGAAATAGCGGTCTTTACCGCGTTCCAGCGGCGGGCGGACCAATCACATCCGTAACGAAACTGGCTTCCCGGGCAGAAGGGACGCACCGCTGGCCACAGTTCCTGCCCGACAACCGTCACTTCCTTTTCACCATCCGAGGCAGTGAACAGGGCGGCGTTTTTGCAGGGTCGCTTGACGGAAACACCAAAAAGTTGCTGGTGCGCTTCGATTCGAGCGCTCTTTATGCACCCCCTGGCTATCTGCTCTGGCTGGATGGTGACACGCTCCTGGCGCAGACGCTTGACGCGGACCGTCTCGAACTCAGAGGCCAACCCTTTGCGGTCGCAGAGGGGGTAGGCCGTTCCAGTGCCAGCGATGGAGCCATGTCCACTTCCCACACAGGAACGCTGGCTTATGCCGGCGCCATCTTGCGGCACGGCCGCTTGACTTGGTTTGACCGCTCCGGTACCTCGCTTGATTCGGTCGGCACGGAGGGTGACTATCCCGACTTCCGGCTATCTCCCGACGAGAAGCAGCTGGCTATGTCGTTAGTAGATCCGAAAACGAACAACACCGATATCTGGCTTACCGACCTCGCGCGCGGCGGCACATTCCGCCTTACCTTCGGGCAGTTCAACGCCGCGCCGGTCTGGTCGCCCGATGGCGTGCGTCTGCTGTTTCGGACAACTCGTGCAGGACTAATCGAGTTTTATCAGAAGAGCGCTTTTGGCGGCGGCAACGAAGAACCTGTTATGTCTGCAGATGTGGAACGTGCAGCTGGCACGCAATCGGTCAATCTTGTCCCCACAGACTGGTCTCCCGACGGGCGGTACATCATATTCTCGGCGCCGGAGGCCGGAGCAGGCTTCGATCTTTGGCTACTACCGCGCAAACGCGATGCGAAGCCCGTCAGGTTTCTGGGTTCGACTGCGGACGAAATGCACGGCAACTTTTCGCCTGACGGCAAATTCGTGGCCTACACTTCGAACGAGTCGGGGAGGTTCGAAGTATATGTTGAGACCTTCCCGCGATCGGATCGGAGATGGCCAGTCTCCACTAACGGCGGATACGAACCTCGATGGCGGGCCGACGGGCGGGAGATTTACTATCTCTCCGCGGACCAAAAGTTGATGGCCGTCACGATTGGTGCTGGTCCCTCATTCGCTATCCCGAAGGTGCTCTTCCAGACCCACGTACCGGCGGGTGTACATGCCAACCGCACGCACTATGTACCCACTCTCGACGGCCGCCGCTTTCTAATCAATACCCAAAGCGGCGAGCTGCCGCCCAACCCGATTACTGTCGTGCTCAACTGGACCGCGGGTCTGAAGCGCTGATGTCCTGGGTTGCACCATCCGCCCGAGCAACTTCTTTGGCCAGCAACCGGAACCGATGTTGCCGATTGCTAGTCTAGTTAACTGCAAATGGACATATGAATTTGCCCCGCACTAGGAATTGTGTTGGGCTGGACCTTGGTTCGCGTCTTGACGGGTCAGCCCTTCGACCTTTTGCTTGAGCCACTCGAATGTGGACGGTCCACCCAAACCGCCAATCGTCCCCAAGAGGAAAGCGAGGCCCACACCGCCAGTCGATAAATGAGCAACGGACGAGAGACCAAAGTAGTAGGTAAGGAATATGCAGAGCCCGGCAATGGCACAGGACGCCAAAGACACGACCCATCTACGGCGGCCCCAGTGCCCACTACTTCTGTAGTTCGCCGCGGCCCAAACGAATGCTCCCACTACGCCTCCGACAATACGGCCGTGAGCGAGAGGGGTGGAATGGAATCCTGTGTTATGTTAACTACTAGCTAATCCCTCTGTTGACTTTCTCAGACTTGATATCTTCAGCAAAGCAGGTACATTATCGTTCTCGGCTACTTTTGGCGACGCCAGGCCGCCCAGGCGGGAGGTGCAACTTGTCCTGCCACGTCCGGAGGAGCGCGCTGGCCGGAAAGTGCAAGAACAAAATCATGCAGAGCACGCAGGTTCATGTCGAAATCGAGAAGGAGCTAAGCGCCGCAAATGGGCTGAGCGTCAATGATGGCACTCCGCAGCGCCGGTCACCGGTTCTGGTGATTGTCATTGCTGCCGTCTTGGGATTTGTGGGTGGCGGCCTTTATTTTGTGAACCATCCCACCTACAACGCTGCCCGGAAAAGTTTTCATCAGCTCTACTACAACACCCGGGGCACAACTTGGTCGAGCACCTACTGGCTTGGAGTTCCCGCCGAGAAAACACCGCAGGACATGTGGGTTTACCAGGAGATTCTGCATGAGACGCGTCCTGACGTCCTGATCGAGGCTGGTACAGCGGATGGGGGCAGCGCGTATTACTTCGCCACGATGTTCGACCTTATGGGACGAGGCCGCGTGATCACGATCGACATCGCCGACTCCCCGAAACGCCCCAGGCACAACCGTATCACGTATGTCCGGGGCTCTTCGACGGCTCCGGAAACCGTGGCCAAGGTCAAGAGCCTCATCGCGCCGGGCGAGAGCGTTATGGTCTCGCTCGATTCCGACCACAGCAAGGCACATGTAGCCGAGGAGTTGAAAATCTACAGCGATATGGTAGCTTCGGGATGTTACCTGGTAGTTGAAGATACCAATGTGAACGGGCATCCCGTGTTTCCCGAGTTTGGTCCCGGTCCAATGGAAGCTTTGCAGGACTTCCTGAGTGTAGACCACCGCTACGAAATTGATCACTCGCGGGAGAAATTCGGACTAACGTTTTTCCCAGATGGCTGGTTGCGGCGAGTCCGTTAGCGCTCGGTCCAGTTTTGAAGAAAGTACGAAAACGCGTATTCGACGTAGGCCGAGGCTGGCCGCATCACCAAGGGCGAATTGGCCGAGTATTATGCCGGCGTAGCGCCCTTTCTCTTGCCCCACATTTCACGCCACACCCTGAACCTGCTGGGTTCCGTACCTCTATGTAGGGAAGTGTTGCAACAGCGTTGAATAGTACGGTGCGGTGGGTGGGTTCTGTTACGGTGTTAGTTGAGACCGAGCAGACTGCCGAATACCCAAGCCTGCCCATGTAGGTTCTTTTGTCTTGCAAAGCGGGACGGGTCCTCAGCGCAACATTGCACGCAATGAGTCGGCGTCAATCAGTTCGCTAACGGTGTAGAGAATCTCGTCGTCGCTTCCAATGTCAAAAAGACTGACGATGTTGGGATGATTCAGAGCGGCAACTGCACGTGCCTCTTTTTTCGAATCGCGCACGCCGATCTGCGTCTTTAGCCAGCACCTCGCCGAGCACCTTAATGGTAACATCACGATTCAGGCGCTTGTCGTGGGCACGATACACTTCGCCCATACCGCCGGCACCAATCAACGAGAGGATCTCGTACGGGCCGAGAGGCGTGCCAGCGGAAAGAGCCATAGCTGGTTATGCTGCGCTACTCATTCTAACGCGAGAAATCAGTATACAGGGCTTCGGAGGCAAGCACCTGATTCCGAGACGCTTGCCCGTAACACGCAGCATCAGTCCTGATATGTACCGTTCCCATCGTGATGCCGCACGCGACAGGGGAGTTCATCGCTTCGGACGTGACCGGCGTTTACCAGCAGTTGATACTCGCGGATCTGCTCCGCCCCCGAGCTGGTCCGGTGAGTTACCAAAGTGCTTGGGGAATTCGGCAACGCCACGAACGTAGGTGGTGACAGTCGTGGGAGCGTAGTTGCGGATCTGGAGATCCTCCATCATTCGTTGTCGTAATGCGGTCACGAAGAAATCTCCCTTTCGTTCCTGACCACATCACGAAACACGATTCATGGCAAGGGGAGTGCTTGGCCCTACCGAAGGCTTAGTTCAATAGCCCTTCCGTCCAACAAACCGGATCAGTCCCTGTTCCTAATCAAAGAGTAGGGAGTGGCGCTGCCCACTTACATACAGATCGTTAGCGGGCTTCGGTTCCTCTATACCAACACGCTGCACCGGCAGATCGGCATCGAACGCATTCCCTTCCCCAGGTATGAGAAAAAGCTGCCGATCATCTTGAGCCGCGAGGAAGTCAAAGCGCTGCTGGAGGCACCAAAGAACCTCGGGCACCGAACGATTCTGACCGCCATGTATGCCGCCGGCCCCAGGGTCTCCGAAGTAGCGCACGTGAAAGTATCCGACATCGATAGCGGCCGGAATGTGATCTGGATTCGTGGTGGCAAAGGACGCAAGGAAGCGGCGCTTCTCAATCAATGCTTTCTATGACCTATGTATGATGGATGCGGTCGGCAGGTGATCTGGATGCGGATCGTAGTGTTTCTGCTTGTGTTTTGCCTGCGCGGAGCGGCTCAGATTCAGGACTTGGCCACAACGGACGATGGCCAACAGCTATACTTCTCCTCTTCGTACCGACTTAAAGGCACGGCCGAACCAGGTTACCCAAAGATCTTCCGGTACGTCGCTGAACGCGGCTTCCAGCTTTTCCGGCAGTTGGAGCTGCTCATTCAATCCCCTGGGCTCGATCCAAACTTCTTCCAGGCCGAGCGCCCGTCAATAAGCGGTGATGGCCGCGTACTCGCGTATACCGCCAGCCGAAACTGTGTGGGCGGCAGCCATTGCATCGGATTCATCTACCACCAGGGCTGGGTGGTCGGTCTGGGCGGTCCAGACCGCTATGTTGAATCCGGCACACCCACATTGAGTCCGGATGGACGCTACGTTCTGGCCGCCGTTGC
Organism: Acidobacteriota bacterium; assembly: GCA_003223115.1. Classification (GTDB taxonomy): domain Bacteria; phylum Acidobacteriota; class Terriglobia; order Bryobacterales; family Bryobacteraceae; genus QHXW01. The sequence goes on along the minus strand of QHXW01000508.1, from coordinate 5,245 downwards.
AGAAAACCAGTTCGCACCACTCCATACCGCCTGGATTAACCTATCGCAACCAGCCACAACTTCGCTTGAGAGTTTCTCAGTGATCGGTGACGGGCGGCAGGCACTCGGAAATGGAGGCGTGGCTCTGCTGACTGACGCGCAAGGCCCGCTGCTCTGGAACCGCGGAAACATCCAGCGCTTGTCTTTCACTGTCGCTCCGGTGCAGGGACGCTTGAGCAATGCTGCGGATAAGATTGTGTACGAAGCTGCGCCGGCTGGTGGTAACTATGAGTTGCACAGTTATGAGGTTGCAACCCGCCGCGATCTGATTCTGACCACGGGAGCGCCGGTGGGCTTCACAAGCTTCGGCGCCGCGGTTGGCCCGGTCTCGCCTGAGCACCAGACCTTCTAAAGGATGTGCTGGCAAGTTCCACGCACTTGCTTCGGCTCGTGAACGATCTGCTCGATCTTGAAAAAGTGGAGTCCGGCAAGTTGGAATTCAGCCCGGAAGAGGTCGATCCAGTGTTCGCGCTGAATGTACTTCGGCCTTTGGCCGATGCGAAGATCTCGGTGATCCTGAAAGTTGATCCACAACTGCGGTCTTTATTCACTGATCCTGTTAGGCTAAAGCAGGTACTATACAACTACCTATCGAACGCCATTAAGTTTACACCTGAGGGAGGGAGAGTCCGTATCACCGTGAGTTGCGAGAATACCGGTGCATTTCGTCTTGAGGTCGTCGATACGGGAATTGGTATCGAACCGGAGGATATTCCGCGCCTCTTCGCCGACTTCCGACAGCTCGAGGCAACACGAAAAGCCTCTTCCCAAGGCGCGGGTCTCGGGCTGGCACTCACCAAGCGCATCGTAGAGGCGCAGGGCGGGACCGTTGGCGTTCGAAGCACTTTAGTACCTTTATCATGGAATCGATGTTTTTTCTGGCAGGATATTTTTCGATAGTTCCGTGTGGCCCTTTATACATGCGGGTTTGGTGGCCATTCCAAAAGAATCGGACTTGTATACCCTTTTTTGGTTCCGGCTACGCCGGGTTAGGAGAAGGCAGTACCTTCTACGCTGTACTCCCGAATGGACAAATCCCGTCGGATAAGGATGCAAGAGTTGTAGGGGGCCAGCTCACAAAGATCTCTTAATCTTAAGAATTCCGGCTCTGAGCCGCAAGAATCCGACAAGTCCCCCATTTCATGCGGCTTTCTCAAAGGCTACGAATTCTATCTTCATTGCGGCCGGGCGCTAGGCTTTCAGCAGCAGATAGCGTAGCTCGGCCGCGTCGGAGCAAGGTCTTGATGTTCCCGTTGATGGCCTCGACAACGCCCAGCGCGACTTTCGTTCGGCAGTAGTTCAGGATTCCCTCAAAGTGATCCAGTAACATCTCCGCGAGTTTCTGAAACGGTACCAGGCGCTGCCAGCGGAGTTGGTCCATCCAGCTTTTGAAGTACCGCACCATCGCCCCCTCGGAACGGTACTCCCATAACCTGAGCAGATTCCGCAAGTGCTCTTTCAGCTGAGCGATCGTGATCGGCTCATCGCGCGAATGTTCCTCGTTCTTGGGCTCCGGCCCGGGGAGATGTTTGCGTTGCGCTGGAACGACAAGCTGAGCAACAGTCTGCGCATCGACAGCAGCATTACTGACGGCATCGAGGTCGAAGGCAAAACTGAGGGCAGCGATTCATACGTGTGGCTGCCGGCATCCATCGACACCGAGCTCGAATTTTTGCGCTCAGCCGTCAAGGACGCAAGCCCCGAGGCTTTCATCTTCCCGTCCGGCCGCGGCACAGCCATCAACACCAACAATTTTCTCTACAGAACTCTGAAGGAAGCCGGTAAGATCGCCGGCATAGAGCGAGTCACGCACCAGATGCTCCGGCGCACCTGCTCGACGTACATGGCCCAAATCACCACCGTCAAGGACGTCCAGGCCCACCTGCGCCATCGCACATCCAAAACCACGCTGGAACATTACATCAAGTCGGTCCCCGAGAGCGTGAGGGTCGCCGTCGAATCCCTTGACCATCTGCTAAAATCGAGTGCTGGGACCGATCAGGTCGGAAAGACAAATTGAATCCAACTTTCTATTATGGTTGTCCGTAACCTGATGAAAACAAAAGAAAGCCACCCTAGCTCAGCTGGTAGAGCGGCTGATTCGTAATCAGCAGGTCGCCGGTTCGATCCCGGCGGGTGGCTCCAGTTAAGTCCTTATCAATAGAATCAGTTACGGACAAATCAGAGGCGGCCTTCGGGTCGCCTTTTTTGTCACTATGACCAAAACTATGACCACCCCAAACCTTGGCCATCGCTTCGCGGATATGCGATTCGTTCGGATGGATGTAGCGCTTGGTCGTGTTCATGTCGGTGTGCCCAGCGAGGACATTTCCGAAAATGGCACGTTGGTCGTCAGGATCACCGCAGCTTTCTCCGCCTGCTCGGCAATGACTTGGAACAAAAACTCGGCTCCTACATCGGCCATCGGCACCTAGCTAGCCAACCTCGTCGATGCCAATCAGCTCATAGCGAGCCCACCGCGCCAACACTCCGCCGGAGTTGCAGGGCCAAGAAAAGTTGCCAAAGGCATTCGGACCTCATAAGCGTTGGCTCGGCAGCGAAACGACCTGCTACACGGCTCACCACGGACGCTGCTTCAATTTGATCGGCCCCGCCAGTACCATGAAACCAGAATCGGCATCCTCCTGAACGGACCAAGGAAGGCCCGCCGGTTCGGCTTACCCGGATATCGGCCGGCTCCGGCGTCTATTGCGGCGGACAGCTATACCGAGCGCAACCGCCGTCAATCCAAGGCAAAGGGAGCTCGGTTCGGGGACGCTGGCGCTCCAGCCGTTAGCGTCGAACAATGAGGTAGTATTCCCAAACGACGGGCCACCAATGAAGACGGGAACTCCTCCGAATAGACCGGATGCACCGTCCCCTACACCGAAAAGGAACCCATCGCTGCAAGTGTTGTCAGTACATGCGAACAAGTCCATGAAAGAAGCGTTCAGGGTCACCGTTGGCAGTGCAGGACCTATACCAAGGAAATTGTCCGGCGAATCGACGAAAGGCAGCGCCGGCGCTGGGGCTCCGTCGAAATCTACCGGTCCCATGCTCGTTACAACAAATGTATTGTCGTCCGGCTCTAACGTGCCGTTCATCGTCCCCGAAAGGACAGACCCGGTGTCCGGCGAGACGTAGGTGAAAGTCAGGATATCCGCTCGGCTTGTGCCCGCTGCTAGCGAAAGCAACAACGGGAGGATGGCTACCCTAATAACGCAAGAGTTCTTGGGTGCGTTGGTGAGGAACATTGGATTACCGCCTGGTTAAACTATACCGCTTTTTTTCTAGAGTCCGTGATAAATGCGGTTATATTCTCTTTTTATCGCCAAAATTTTTGGGAATTGATGGACTATCTCGATGGCTAATTATCGCCGGAGCGAGCCGTCTGTTCCACTACAAGTCCTGACTTCACCTAGAGTTACTAATTTTGCCAAATAAAGATAATTCCGGCATCTGGCACCCCCACACGATCTTTAAGTAGTGTACTAATTAACTGATACATTGAGCCAAAAGGCGTAGTATCCAAAAACTCGATTATACTGAAAACACGGGTTTTCGCCGGGTTGTTTGGTATGACGTTAGGTTAAGGTTAAGAGGCGATTTCCGGCCGATGTAACGTTGTGTTACGTCGGATTCAGGACTGACTTTAAGAGGCTGGCAACGAAACGATATGCTGGTCCGAGCGCGCGTCCAGACGTCGGCCGAAAGCGACAGCGCGGCCCGCGGGCTCGCGCGGCAGATCGTGTGATTCACACCGGCGGCCGCATAATGGCCGATGGTCCGCGAAACGGGCACCGTGAAAACTGGTCGGTGGGTTACGAGATTTTCGTCCCCCCACAAAATCGATCTGAATCTCAAGGCACATAACGGGGGCATCCGGATCTCGGACGGGCACGGCGAGATCAGAGTTTGACGGCGCTGAATGGCGGCGTGGCACTGCAGCGCCTGGGGGACGTGCACGGCCACACCACGAACGGTGGACTGTCCGTAGAACTGGCCGAGCGCGTAGATGTTGCAATTGAGATAGCGAACACCGAAAGGGCTGGCCAAGAAATCAAGAGTTGGGTTCAGAATCGGGTTCAATAAGCGCCCGCTGCGCCGAATATACCGACTGGATGATCTGTGGCCGAATATAGAATCAATAGCATAGGGGTAGAGTGGGAAATTCGTAATCAGCAGGTCGCCGGTTCGATCCCGGCGGGTGGCTCCAGAATAAAATCAATCACTTAGCAGCCAGCGCCAGACGGGCCTTCGAGTTTTTGTCAGCAGTTTTGTCAGCAACCCGGCTCCGGTCCGGCATTGTCAGCACACGCGCTGCTTTCGACTCCCCGACAAACAGCGTTTCCATCTTCTCCGCCGAATCGCGGTCGCTTCCTTCGAAGAGATGGCCGTAGGTATCCATCGTCAGCTTGATCGAGGAGTGCCCGAGTCGCTCCGAGATTTTCTTCGGATGGACGCCCTCATGAATGAGGAGGGATGCGTGGGTGTGGCGAAGGTCGTAGAGCCGCAGCTTCGGCAGGCCGTTGGCTTCGCAGATCGCCTGGAAGCGACGTAGAACGTTCCGCTCTTCATGGGGCGTTCCGGCTTGGGACGGAAATACTAAACCGTTTTCTTGCCACGACTCGCCGGCAAATTGCCGCATCTTTCGCACGGTCCGAACCTCGGATTCGAGAAGATCCGCAACAAAGCGGGGAAAGTCGATTGTCCGGCGGCTCCGCTCTGTTTTCGGCGGCCCGAACTCGAAGCGCGCAACATCCTCGCCCTTCTTGCGCCGCGTCTTGGCGAGCACCTGGTTTACCGTGAGACGTCGGTTTGCCAGGTCCAGATCGTTCAGGCGTAGCCCGTACAATTCTTCTGGCCGCAGGCCTGTCGTCACCGCCAGCGCGTATAGTGCTTCGTGGCGATCGCCGGATACGGCGGCGACGAAGGCTCGCGCCTGCTCTGGATTCAGAAATCGGACCTTTGTTCCGCTGGCCTTGACCGTGCGCTTACGCTTGGCGGCACGGAACCGCGCCCCCGCCGGATTCCGATCGAGCAGCTCCCATTCCAGGGCAAACTGAAGCGCGCGGCGCAAAACCGATTGGGCGTATTCGACGGTGCGATTGCCGAGACCACGCTCCCGGAGGCTCTTCATCCATTCATCGACGTGAACCGGTTTCAGTTCGGAGAGCACGATCCCACCAATCAGTGGAACCACATT
>QHXW01000101.1:16947-18402 GCA_003223115.1 Acidobacteriota bacterium | reverse complement strand
CCGGGAGAGATACCCGACCAGACGCCGCTCGAAACGTTTCATCGGCATTGCCATGACACCCCGAATCGTGCCCAATGCAGTGGGGGCCATCAACCCAGCATACTGGAGGAAGGAGCGCAGTGCTGCAAAGCGTGCATTTCGACTACGGATTGTATTGTGGCGGTCCACTTCCAAGTGGTCGAGGAAAGCACTCACCAATGTTGTGTCGATATCAGTAAGCTCAATTTTGGTGGGCGGTTTACGCAAACGTTGCTGGGCGAACTGTAGAAAAAGTCGAAAGGTGTCCCGATAGCTCGAGACCGTTCTTGGGCTTGCGTTCTTCTGGTGGATGAGGCGCTCAGTGAAGAACCGCTGCAGCAGTGTTGCGAAGTTGGGTTCCGTAAGTTTGGCGCTCATTTTGAAGCTCCCTGGGTCAAGCGTTGAAAACGCTGAGCGGCAAAAGCCATCAGATCGGCCACACCGGTGATGTACCAATACGTGGCCGTCACTTCCGTATGTCCGACGTAGGTGGCCAAAGCTAGAATGGCGTTGTCCACATTCACGCCCTCTTTGTACCAGGACACCAAGCGACGGCATATGAAGCTGTGCCTCATGTCCATAATGCGCGGGAATGAGTAGCTTCCCCGCCCGATCCAACCGAGGCGCTTGCGTAAACGACCGAATGTGTACTCCACCGTGCGACTATCGAGGGCAGCTCCGCGGGCGGAGAGGAAGAAGAAGTCGTTCGCTGGCGCGTGGATCTTCTGATCTCGACAGCACAAATAGCGCCCCAGAGCTTGCGTCGTACTTGGATGTAATGGGACCAAACGCGTTTTTGCGTATTTGGTATGACGAAGGGTGAGTATTCCGTTGGCCAGGTCCACATCGCAGCGTTTCAAATTGATAGCTTCCGAGAGGCGTAAGCCGGTTGCGGCAATCAACCCGAAGAAAGCTTTGTACGTGGCGCTGCGAAGACCATTTGTTGACTTTAATTCCTTGGTCGCAGCCAACAACCGCTCGATCTCCTCAGCGGAATAAATATGTGGGGTGAGGCGGCGAGTTGTCCGGCCCAATAGACCGCTTTGCGGAATCTGCGTGTCGGAATCAAATTGCCGGCGATACTCGGCGAATCGGCGCACGATAGCGAGGCGCCGAGCCCGGTTAATTTGACTGGTGCGTGAGGTACATGCCCAAGATTCGGCCAGGTCTTGTGTCAGCGACCCGGTATGCCCAGCATGATCAGCGAAGCGCGCGAAATTCAACAAAAGGCTGCCTTCTCGCAATAATTCAACGCCCAGTTTTCGACGACAGTTCAGATAGTCCTTGACCAGAGAAACCATCGATGGCGTTCGTTTCATGACATCCTCCCGGGCCAAGGCAGGGCCACTGCGGTGAGACGCTTCAGATCTACTTTCGTATAGAGAGTGGTCGTGTTGAGGCTTCTGTGGCGCAGCACGTCGGCAATCTCTTTGAGCG
>QHXW01000101.1:0-16846 GCA_003223115.1 Acidobacteriota bacterium | reverse complement strand
GACCTACTTGTGCACTTTGGCCTCGCGTGGCGCAAATATTGGACGATGGCGCGACCGGTCTCGACGGGCAGTGGCAGTATGTCCGCACGCCTACCTTTGGTGCCGACAATCTGCAGGGTGCCTTGGCGCCAGTCAAAATTCTCCAACTTGAGACGAGCGACCTCTCCAACTCGTAAACCTAAATCTACGAGGCATCGAGCCATCGCGTAATTACGCCGCCCGTCGACAGTGGTGCGATCAAAAGCAGCGAGAAATTGTTTGAGTTCCTGACCGGTGAGTCCCTTTGGCAGCGAAGCAAGTCGCCAATGGGGTACTCTCGGAACGGCAGCAATCAACGCTTCTGTACGGTCGCCTTCGAAGGCTCGAAATCGAAGATACGTTCGCAAGCAGGAGCACATGACCTGAATCGAACCCCTCGTACACCCTTCGCCGTGATGAGTGACAAATTGTTCGATGTCCCTTGGTTTCAGAAGGGCCAGATCAATGGGACCGCACTTGAATATGCTGGTGAGAAATTTACTCAGGTAATGAAGTCGAAGGAGGCGAGTTTTTGACGCCAGCCCACAGACCCTTTCAAGGTAGACGTCAAAACGATCGAGCTCTGCTTGCACCGCACTTGGTACCGATCCCACGCGGGGTGGAATACATCGTTTCAAACGTAAGACCCGGAGCAAATGTCGAAGTGCAGCCGACACCGTTCCATCCTGCTTTTTGCGACACCGTCCAGCGCAGTTGCAGGCGGGCAGATGCACCATTATAAAGCGCTGCACCAGCACTTCGTTGATCTGGCGTAACCCTATTTTCATCTTCGCCAGCCAATGCGAAAAATGAGCGAGACAGTGCAGGTAGAAGCCGACAGTATTGGCTGAGTACCTATGCTCGGATAAATAGCTGGCATAGGTACTGACATGCGAACTTAAGACGCTCTGTTCCAACCAAATCTGATATGTCCGCTTTGCTTTTGAACTCACATGAATGGACACAAGAGAACACGGTTATTATGCCGGGGTACAAATCCGCGGGAAGGACGACTGTCAGCGGAAACTCAGCGTAAACCAGCCCTGGAAAAGAAAGCCGTGCATAATCCGGAACCGCGCCTAATTGCTATCGACGCTGAGGATCGGAAGACCTTGTCGCTGGAAGCGCGTGCGCAGCGAGCAGATATGCTGGAATTGCTGATCGCGGTAGGGACTGGAGTTGGTGGCGATCTGCTTGCGGTTGACGCGCAGAGAGAAATCCATTTGGTACAAAAGACGAGTCACCGTATTGGCCGAGACCGGAATGTCGATCTCCTGAAGAACCTCGGCGATCTTCTCGGTGGTCTTGCGAGTCCACTTTAGCCCCGTGATGGGATCTCCGGCCGTGCCGTGCTCCAGAAGAATCTCGATGGCCTCGATTATTTCGGGCGTTTTTTTTCCACCGGCTTGCGCCCGCCGCCGACTCTGCGCGCACGGTCGACTTCCACGTCCTGAGCTAACAACTGCTGTCGTCCGCGGGCTACGGTGTGAGGATCGAGATCGAGGAAATCGGCCAGTTGGCGCTCGCCGCCGCGTCCCAGTTTTAGCGACTCCAGTCCGGCATACAAACGGCGCTGCTGCTCGTCCAACAAACTGTAGAACAAGAGAATGGAAGCTTTCGAGACTTGCAGCACAGACGCATCCGCCACGGTGGGAACGGCTTCCACGGTGCGGCGTGTCAGTAGTTGCCCTCGCTGGATGGCGCGGTCAGTGGCCATGTATAGGTATAGACCCGAAACCAACGTGCGAGTCACGATGCTGCTCAGTCAACTGATGCAGGGCGTCCTGCACTGCGACGTGCAAAGCGCGCGCCAGTTCATGGGCGAAATACCCGCGAGGGGAACGATTGACAAACACTTCGGCGGTGGCCAGCAGCGTGCCGAACGGGAGAACAAGACGTCGGAATGCGACCATAGTCCATGGTCGTCAAAACGGGCGATTTCGCGCAGAGTATAGTATCGGCTGCGATGGGAGTAGCTGGTGAGGTAATCCAGCGGTTTGAGCTTGCGGAAGACGGTGACGTCGACGGAGTGCTGAGGGCTTGCTTCATTTTCGTCGAGGGTGGCGATCTGGTTGCGGCGCAGAAGCGCGCGCAGTTTATCGGAGCGATAGGAGAGGTTTCTCATAATGTTATAGTACCGATCACAACGATACCTCCTGATCGGTACTATAATAAATCGTGGGGTGATTGGCTATCACTCACGAAGGAAAGCTCGGCGGGTCCGATGCGACGATGACGGAACTGTGGAACGCGGCACTCGCAGCTTGAGCCCAATTCGCAATCACTTACAAGGCGGAGCTTAGCCGATCTCTCCGTCGGCTTGAGCGCTTGCACCAGAGCCCTCTTTACTTCGCCAAGAGCCTGGAATGGGCACGTAAGGTGAGCCGTCACGCCACTTGACTTCCCATTATGTTATAAGCACAATCGGGCCATGCGGCGCCGGGTCACGTCTATAGTTGTTGTCGCATTTCTTCCGGGGATTTCCGTCCACGCGTGGTGCGCTCCATTCCCGCTTACCGTCTTTGTGGTTCGTCATGCGGAAAAAACCTGCATGCCCGCGGACGATCCGGGCCTCTCAGACGCGGGAAAACTCCGTGCAAAGAGCCTGGCTGCCTTGCTTGGAGACGCCGGAATCAGCGCGATCTATACTAGTGAAGTTGCTCGCACTCAGCTTACCGTAAAACCGCTCGCGGACCGCCTGCACCTGGAAGTCAATCGCCAGTTTCCAGCCGCGAAACAGCAGGAGCTTGCGCAAGCGATTCTCAGGCGTCTAGACCGCGCGGTGCTGGTCGCCGGACACAGCAATACGGTGCCGGAGCTCATCCGAGCGTTGGGGGGCAGTTCCGTGCCCCCGATTCAGGACGCCTGGGAATTCGACAATCTGTACGTGGTCACAATTTACGGTCCCGGCAAGGCTTCCACCGTGAGGCTACACTATGGGGAGCCATCCATACCCTTACCGGCTACACTGGCGATAGGAGGCGCCCGAATTATGCGCATTAAGCTCGCCACAAGCGGCGGCTTTGCAGCTCTACCAGGATTAGCGATGGAAGCGGAAGTGGATCTATCCGGGAACTCGGCCCGCGTCACGCAAAGGGAAGGCGGCGGCTACGCTCGCGACCTGCCGGTCCAGGAGGCACAGGAAGTCCGGCGCATGATCGACCCGGCCCGTTTCTTCGAGCTTCCCGAGGAACTGCGTTCCCTGAATGAATCCGGCCCGAGATCCGGCCGCACTTCAACTGCGGATCAACGCCAGTACGACATCACAATTCGATTGGATGACGGACGTGAACATACGGTGAAAGTTTCGGAAATGATGACCAGCGACCTTGAACGGCTTTCTCCGGGGCTAGGAAAATTCCTGGAATGGACGAAGGAGGAGTTCGATAAGATCAAGAACTACAAGGTTCAACAGCGGTAAAAGAATAAAAGAGCAAAGCCGAGAATAACAGAATATTCAAAGCCAGAATAAAAAAAAGGGCCAAAATAAGGTTTTCCCCTTCCCCAGAATCTGTGATAACATCCCAAAGGTTGTTTATGTGCAGCATATCGCATCACCACTCTATTTTCTGTATCCTTCCGCCAGACATACTCGCCAACATTGCGAGAAACGGCACGGCGGAACAGCGGGAGGCTGCGATTCAGGCGTTGAGCCTGGATGCAACCTTTCGTACTCAACGTCTCACGTACAACTTGCTCGGAGGGCCCGCGGGTCGGCAGGATTTCTCCGGCGCGGCGCCCACGGTTCAGCGGACCATTTATGACGCTGGACACACTCAGGCACTGCCCGGTAAGGTCGTCCGGAACGAGGGTGGCGCTCCAGTGGCCGATGTGGCAGTGAATGAAGCATATGACGGGCTGGGAGCGACGTTCGATTTTTACCTGAACGCTTATCAGCGCAACTCCATAGACAACGCAGGGCTGCCGTTGGATGCCTCGGTACACTTCGGCCAGAAGTACAATAACGCGTTTTGGAATGGGCAGCAGATGGTATTTGGCGACGGCGACGGCGTGATCTTTAGCCGGTTTACCATTTCACTTGATGTGATCGGACACGAGTTGACTCATGGAGTTACCGGCAGCGAAGTGAATCTAACTTATCAGGGTCAGTCGGGTGCCCTGAACGAGTCGATCTCCGACGTCTTCGGCTCGCTGGTTAAGCAATTCAAGCTGAGCCAGACTGCGGACAAGGCGGACTGGTTGATCGGTGCGGGTTTGCTCGCGCCTGGAATCAGTGGTGTGGCCCTTCGGTCCATGAAAGCTCCGGGAACCGCTTTCAACGACAAGCTGCTGGGCAAGGATCCCCAGCCAGCCATTATGAAGAATTTTGTTCACACTTCCCAGGACAACGGTGGCGTCCATACAAATTCAGGCATTCCGAACCATGCGTTCTTCTTGTTCGCGACGGCAATCGGAGGTCATGCGTGGGAGAAGGCAGGGCAGATCTGGTACGACACGATTTGCGACAAAGCCCTGAGCCAGTCCGCAAGTTTCGCAGCCTTTGCCGCTCGTACTGCAGCGCATGCAGGCCAGCGATACGGTTCCGCCAGTACAGAGCAAAAGGCCGTAATCGACGCCTGGAAGCAAGTCGGAGTGAAGATCTCCGCCATGGCCACCGCCGCGGCTTCCTGAACGTTCGCTGCGGCTGAGCCTTGGCCGTTCGGTATAGCTTCCTCTGAAGTACGCGGACCTTTTCTAACGGTGTGCATTGAGCTCGGCTTCAGCTCGACCGGGGAACTATTTCTCTTGACGTACGTGGGCTCTATGGTTTGTTGGCGTTCGTTGTGCGGCGCGGAGAACTCGTGAGGTCGGCATCCGCATTACGTCGATAGTATGCAGGCACGCGTCGGATGTGTTGCAACTACGGTCATCGAAACAGGACAGAGCCGATTTGTTTGATTCAAAACCTTTATTTACGGGCCTTTCAGCGATGTCTCACTGGACCCGAACAGCTCAAAAACCGTAGTTGCAACACATCCCTGGCCGGGTACTTTAAGTATTAGCACCGATCCCGTAGTGTCCAAAAACTCGAACGCGGGGAACCTGGTGTTTTTCAATCAGTTACGAGCTGTTAACAGCGACTGTGATCAAGTCGCGCGAACGGAAAACTCGGCTAGTAGCTGCGATCTGTAACGTCGCGTAACGTCGCTGGTGGCGTGTCCGAAAGCCGTTGATTACAATAGACAAAACACTCTTGGAACATTGAGGTCGAGTTTTTGGACCTTACGGGGTCATGTCCTATCTCGTCTACCAGAACACCCACGATATCGGCGTGCGAATTGCTCTTGGCGCGCAGCCGGGTAACGTCAGGCAAGCAATGGAAGTTGGGGCGATCGGCATAGTTGTGGGCTTGATCGGCGCAATGGTGCTGACCCGTGTAATGAGCAGTCTGCGATTCGGCGTCGGTGCCACCGATGCCATTACATTTAGCACTGTTGCCGTGATCCTCACGGCTGTGGCATTAACCGCGAGCGTGATTCCGGCGCGTCGAGCTACCAAATAGACCCAATGGTGGCGCTCCGAGAGGAGTAGATCCGAGTGGGATGGACCTTGTGCGCTGCTAATGCGGCGTGTCCGGTTGGAGAGAGGTTTTAGCGCCGGGCTAAAAGGGAGCCACTTCTGCCGGGATAAGCAGGTACCAGGGGTCTCAAAATCGTCGTATGGACACACATCACCCCAGCGGTCCTACGGGCCGAAAGCCGAGGCCAGGCGAGCGACCCTCACTTCAATCCAAGTTGGCACCCTCCAGCGCCATCCACGCGAGCAGCAGAATTGGGAGGACCGCCAGTTCGGCAAACGCGTGACTGGTCAGTCCGGCGAGCAACGCAGCGACGTTTGTGTGCGCAGTATGCGCGTTTCGCCGATGGCTCGGAAACCGGTGATCGCGGCCATGAAGCGTGATCTTCGCTGAAACGGCACTCCCCCAGCATGAAGTTGATCAATTGGCGCCAACACTATTTTATTTAGAGTCTGATTTAGAGTGGAGGCATCCGGTTCTATCGGTCCGATGGATTCTCATTATTGGAGGAGGCGCAGCGCAGCTTGCGTCATCGTCCGCGATGAGTCCGGTCGGTTATTCCTTGAAGCCGCTCTCCCGCGGGCATCTCCGCTTCACCGTCCGCCTTTGATAGTGCAGCAAACTCGTAAAAGACGTCAAGCAGAAATCGCGCATTGATTCGAAGCCTCGCCATCATCACGCCGAGATAGGCGGTATCAGTGGCTCCGCCCGAAACCGGCCAGATGCGCAGCCGAGGCAAACCGCTCCACCTTGCCGATCTCCAGCGTCATCACCAGGCTCAGAATCCGACCCACATACGGCAGCGTCTTCAGCAGATCGGCTTCTGCCGTTACTTTCATCAGTGCCTCGAGTCGCTTCTCGATGTCCCCGAGTTGCACTTCCAGGAAATCCAGCGTCACCAGTTCCAGTTCCACACTTTGCCGGGTGTGTTCCGGCAACTCTCCCAGGCGTGGGCCCAGGCGCAGCCTGCCCTCCCCACCAAACAGGTCGCTCACCCCGGCGATCTGAATGTTGTAACGTGCCAGGGCTCCTTGAATCCGATTCTTCAGCCGCGTTCGTTGCTGCACCAAGAACATGCGCAGCCGCAGCGACTCCCGCTGGTCGCGTAGCCCCGACGGCGGAATCCATACTTCGGGTAGGGCCCCGTTGCGCAGCAGAATGCCTAAGCCGTGGGCATCTACTTGGTCCGTCTTCTTGCCGGTCTTGCCCATCCGCTTCTTGGCTTCCAGCGGATGAACTAATCGCGGCTGGTGCCCGGCTGCTTCCATCTCATCTCCATCCAGTAATAGTGCGCGCCCGCTTCCAAAGCGATTTGCGAGCCTGCGGGCAATCGCTCCAGAAATTGCCGATACTGCTCCCGATCATGTACTACGCGGATGGCGGCCGAAGCCTCGCCCCGTTCGTTAACCGCCACGAACACCGAATACTTCTTGTGTGCATCGCACCCGATAAACTGTTCCATACACGCTGCAGTCACTCCTGGCAACGAGCCTACGTGGAACGCGTGATCGGAACGATCCGGCGTGAGTGTCTGGACCACGTGATCGTTCTCTACGCAGCCTCGCTGTACCGCCATGTGAAGTCGTTCGTGACGTATTATCACGAATCTAGAACGCACCTCTCATTGGGCAAGGACTCGCCGGAATCGCGTGGACGGATCGTAGCTATCCCGCAAATCGGCGGTCTCCATCGCCGGTATGAGCGGCGCGCAGCCTGAAACTTCTGGAGCCCATTCCCGTGCGCCCCGGGAACAAGTGTGAATCGAGTTGATCTTCTAAGAGCCGATCGACGTCCGGCGCGACGGCGCGTGGGCGCGCGCCGATCTCGTAGTCGAATTCCAGGGTAATCGGATTTCGGCATAGAGCCATCTTCGACCAGCCGGCATTTACGAGACTACCCACACTCCGCGCAGGGCTTTCAGAAGTTTGTGACAACTGGCATTGAGCTTACGGTAAACGAGCAAAAGCGCGTCGATATCACGCTCCAGGTGGGCAGCATCGAACGGGCAGTCGAAGTCAACGCGACGGCGGCGCAGGTGGAGACCACGAACACACAACTTGGCGAAGTGATCGACACCAAGAAGGTGTTGAGCCTGCCTCTCAACGGCCGCAGCTACATCGACTGACCCACCTCCTTGCCTCTGTTTGGCACCGTCCCAGATCGAGGACCGGCTCCTGCTACGCTACAGCCAGAAGTTTCTTTCGGCGCAATTCTTCTTTAGCACGAAACCAATCCACTTCGGGGCTTCCTAGCCTAGAGTTTTGCAGTTTTTGAAGCTTCTCAGACGGAAAATCTGAGCCCGTCCGCTTTTGAAACGGGCGCCCTCACTCCAAACAAGTTTGCCATAATTTGTTGTTTTTTCTCTTGCATCGCAGATGGATCTGTGTTTTCTTTCATTTTATTAAAATGAAAGATAGAGTCACTCAACTTACAGAGACACTTTTGACTTCCACGGGGGAGGTGGCAATAAGAAGGCAGGACAGCTTTTTCTGAACAGAGAACTGCACATCTGTCCTGTCTCGCTTGAAAGTCTGGACCTGTTATCTAGTGATGTCAATGGGGGCCGGTGGAGATTGTTTGGCCTTGGTTTTCTCTCGCCGTCTAAACACGTCGCAACGCAGAAATCACGGTCAAGATTGACTAGTTACGTCACGATCCACCCCGACCATGCCCAAACTCAAAACAGACAGATCCCTCCTCGAAGCCGCCCTCGTGGCATTCGGCCACCAGCTTGGAGATGTGACGCTGGCAATTGCCGACATTAAGCGAATGCTCGGCAAGGGAGATGGTGCTGGACGCCGACCCAAGCCAAGCTCAGACCCCTCAGTGCCTCTGCACGGGGCCAAAATTGCGGCTGGGCAGTGCAGAAGAAGCAGCAGGGTCAAACAGCAGCGCCAGCGAAGCAGTCTCCACTAAAGAAGCGCAGAATCAGCGCTGCTGCCCGGAAGCGCATGAGTGAAGCCACACGAAGCTATGGGCGGAACACAGGAAAGAAGGCGCGGCAATTGCGGTTACGGCCCCAACTCGCCACTAACTTTTGACAATCTTGCCGGCAGCCCGTATCTAAAGAAATACTGTTGGCCATGCAAACACAGGGAATCCCTACTCTATTCCATCTTCAACGCTGGTCGGGGCGCGTTCTTTTGTTCTTAACGCTTACGACCGTTATGTGCTGCATTATGGCAGCGGATCTGTCTCGGATCGAGTCATTCGACACCTCCGGTATGCCTCGGCGGCCGACCAATTTTCTTGAACAGCAGATTCTTGATCTCATCGCGTCACATCACCGTGGTGACTTGGCCGACGCTGCACGAATTCAAGGCAAACTGGGTCGCTATTACGCGGAAAAAGGGGATGAAGAACGGTCCCGCTCTGCGTTCCTGCTGGGGGCTGCGGCCAAAGATGCGCTGGAAAATGGCAATAAAGAAACCAGCCAGATGCCGCCTCAAGAGTCCACAGAGATTACGCCGAAGGAAGAGGCACGAATGTCCGGCGAGCGAACTAGCGCTGCTTCGAGATTTTCAGGCAAATACTTCGGATACGAGGGACGGATGCTGCACACCTGGGAATTCGACGAAGATGGAACCTTTCTACATACCTGCATCACATCCGGAGCGGGTACCAACACACGAGCCTCCGAAAGAGGTCGATTCAGACTCGCGGATTCCACACTCGAACTGAAAATGAGTTCAGCCGCGTCCGGCTTTACGACTCCGGGTGTGGGCGGCAATAGGACGAATTTGGGCGGCAATCACGAGGTGAGTTCCGAAACACGGAAGCTCGATATCCAGTTTTTGAGCGGCGAGAAGGCGATCATTCTCGGCGGGGTCAAACTAAAGCCAAAGAGTTGGTAGGCAAGAATCGATTTGATTTAGAGTGCACAGCTTCGCCACGTTCCAAAACCTTCACCTTCTGGAAAGGCGAAACGGAGTGACGGGAGCTAACCCCTTCAACAGTTTCCAGGTGGCCGTTCCGCAGACATTTTGGAAAGGTTTTGCAATGCGCCAAGTTCGGCCCGGGCCAACAAAAGCGCAGATGTGGTACTCGAGCTGATTCCTCTCAATCCAGCAGCTGGGCGGGATGCTGAATTATTATATTATTTACCGTCAGGCAGCCTGAGCACATACGGATGCACGGCGATGGATGCGATCAACCGATCAGCGGGCATAGTAATGCCCGCTCAGCCACTTCTGGACTGGTTGCGTCAGGCGGACCCAACCAGTGCCGAGTTGAGCCTGGAGGACCTGAGACGCGAGCCAACAATCTACTTGCTTCCGGAGTACGCTTCCGAAGAAGAGGTACGCGCGTATCTGAAAGAGTCGCTGCAGCGAGATCTTTGAAGAACAACTTGATGGCTGGTACTGTGTTCCTTCAGCCTGGCCGGTCGATCGCGACTTAGACACCTTCATACGCTGGTTTGAGTACCGCTTCCATTCCGTGATAATCGATCTCTGCGATGATCCGGTGATACACGATGAACTCTGCTATGCATCTGTGCCTCCCGTAAATCTCAAACGATCTGAGAAGATGGGGCTTGCGCATTCTCCATCACCTCCGTGACCTAATGCTCGGCGTGCTAATCGCGCTGGTTGCCGCCGCCCTATCGTTCTTTAGAACCCGAGCCGCTCTCCAGTTGGAAAACCTGGCGCTCCGGCACCAACTGGGCGTTCTGCATCGCTACGTGAAGAAGCCGAAGTTGACCCCACTCGACCGGCTCCTCTGGGCTTGGCTGTGCGGAGTGTGGCCTGACTGGCGCTCCGCACTCATCGTCGTCAAGCCCGAAACCGTGATCGCTTGGCACCGGAAAGGCTTTCGCCTTTTTTGGACATGGAAGGTCCAGCGTGGCCAATGTGGGGTCCGTCGGTTCCAAAAGACGTAGGCGATCTGATCCGTCTGATGAGCCGAGCGAACCCCACCTGGGGAGCCCCCAGGATTCACGGCGAACTGCTCAAACTCGGTATTGACATCCGCGAGACCAGCGTGAGCAAGTACCTGGACCGTCACCGGAAGCCGCCAGCGCAGACTTGGCGGACCTTCTTGGAAAATCACGTGAAGAACCTGGTAGCGGTGGACTTCTTCAGTGCGCCCCAAAGGCGTAGATCACCAGTGGGGGAAGGACCCACTCAAATAGTTGTTGGTTGGATTTGATAGCTTGCGAGCGTCCGAACCGGGAAACAGGTTAGGGCGGAGCCTCGCGATAAAGCCCACGTATGGTGGGTGAGCAACCTTGAAGGCCGTAACGCGTGTGAAGCTTGAGCAGGCCTCGAAAGTAATGATGTGGATGCCGACCGGCCTGAAGAACGGGGAAAGTCGCGCGGGCAGGGAAGAAACCAACAAGCACTTGTCCCGATCCACCGGGGTAGTGAGCACAGCATGCAGGGAAGGTGATCTGGGTCAGTGGGGGAGGCTCGGGACTGGCGGAGGTCGCGTCTCCGAACGTCGCCAGAAAGGGCGGCGGCCAGTCTGGGAGTCGGAGAGGGCCATAGGATAGGACTGATGAGGCCGGGTAACGCCGGCGGAGGAAAGGGCCCTTACTTCTGGAGTGCTTGAAAAGGAGGGAAGGAACGGTGATTGACTATGAGTCTGACAACACCGAGCAAGATTCGGGAACTTCAGATCAAGCTGTATCGCAAGGCGAAGAACGAGCCGGAATATCGCTTCTACCTGCTGTACGACAAGGTATACCGAGAGGACATTTTGTCCCATGCATATAGACTGGCGCGAGCCAACAAGGGCGCGCCGGGAGTAGATGGGCTGAGCTTCGAAGATATTGAGTCGACGGGATTGGAGAGGTGGTTGACCGGGATCGGAGAGGAGTTACGCAACAAGACGTATCGACGACAACCGGTGCGACGGGTGAAGATACCCAAGCCCGGTGGCGGTGAGAGGCCGCTCGGCATTACACATGTCGTCCTGGAACAATTACGACTCATTATCCCAGCATAGTCGTAATTGTTCCATTCCCTCGATGTTCTCCGAGCCCGTTGCCGATTGGTTCTTATCCTGCTGGGTAGCCGTGGCTGGGTGGCGTTAGGTTAAAAACTGCTCGAAACGCCCGAATTTCCGGCCTTTCGTCAATATCTCTCGCAAAGCGGGGGAATGAAAATGCTTCGCACCATTGTTAGCTTCAAAAGCGTTTGCATCTGCACGGAGGAGAACAATGAAACAATTACGACTTCCTGGCCGAAGGGGCCATCGTCAAGTTCTTGTTTGCCAATTACCTACACGAGGCCAACCGACGACTGACGCTGAGGCAACAGGCTGATAGTAAGTAGGCTGTTCGTTTCCCCCATCTGGTGCTGAAGAAACACTGGTTCCAGGCTGTTGCCGAAGGGCTTTTGGTTACGCCAGTTGCTTCTTGCCAGCCTTCTTGGCGACGGCCCATCTCTTCTTCAACGCTAATGCCAGCCGCTTTCGCCCTTCGGGGCTTATTGCCCCGCGCGGCGCGGCGCCGTAGTACGCTTCGATGCAGTACCCGTTCGGTTGGCGTCGAAACCCGATGAAAGAGGATCGCGGATCTTTCGGCAGATCGCCTGCGAGGGTTTCTGATCCACATCGAGCAGGTCCGACGGTGTGGCGTCTCAACAAGGAACCAGAGGCTCGCGGTAGTCCATGCTCTGGTCCGATTCATCGCGCAACGGAATCCCGAGCACCTGGGCTGGTGCGCCGAAATCTGCACGGTCTGCTTCAAGAAGGCACCGAGAATCCCGATCACGTATCTGGAAAAGAATGAAATGGAGGCGCTACTGACATGGCCGGAGAGCAAAGCTGCTGAAGTTGTGAGCAGAAGCGAACAAGGTCTCTAGATTTGACACAATAGTGCTCCGGACCGCTTCGCGGATGACAAAACAGCGCACTATCGATCCGATCCTGCTACTTGGCTCGATCATCCTATTGCCGGCGATCCTTACCTGGCTCCTGGCAGGCCGTTTTGAACGGAAGACTGACCCTCAAACTGGGCGCACAGTCGTCGTCCCCGGCTCTTACAAATCTGTTCCTCAAAACCCTGTCGGCCCCGGGGGCGTCCTGATGTCGATTCCACAGGGGTTGATGGAAGCCGGGGAGATTGTGTTTTTTATTTTTCTGGCGGGAGGGGCACTCACCGTCATCGAAGCTACAGGAGCGATCAGTAACTTTCTCAACCACATTATGTGGCGTTTCGGCGGCCGCCCGCTACTAGTTTTGGCGCTTGTGTCGATCCTGTTTCTGATCGGCGGCGCCTCATACAACATGTACGAGGAGATCCTCGCCTTCCTCCCCCTGCTCTGCCCCTTGGCGCGCCGCCTGGGACTGGATCATGAGATGGCGTTAGGCGTTTCGGTGGGCACCGCGACGGTGGCGGCGTGCTTCTCGCCCTTCAATACGTTTACTCTCGGTATAAGCCAACCGATGGCCGAGCTGCCGCTGTTCTCAGGATTCGCTTTTAGGGGAGTGATTTTCGTCCTGTCAATGGGCATATGGGGAGCGTACTTGGCGTGGTACACAGTCCGCTTTCGCGTACCCGTGGTGCCACAAACCGATCAACATCCGAACCCGCCTCACGGGCCCGCTAGCAAGTGGAGACCCCGAGATATTTGGGTTCTAGCGGGTTCTAGCGGCCTTGAATGGCGGAATGCTCTACATTGTGTTAAGTGGTATCTTTCTGCATTGGGAGCTGCGCCAATTCAGTGCAATTTTTGTATTGATGGGCGTTGTGGCCGGGTTGGCCGGAGGCATGGGTTGGCGTGGCACCTCGGAGCAATTCGCCGAAGGATTCCGTCGGCTGGCTCTCGCAGCCATCGTGGTGGGTTTTGCCCGCGCCATTTCAGTTGTGCTGAGGAGCGGTCTTATCTTGGACACGATTGCAAACGCGCTGTTCAGCCCACTTCGGCACCTCTCCTTGAGCCAGTCGGCCATCATGATGTTCATTTCGGAATCGACGCTCGCATTCCCGATGCCCAGTGAATCGGGCAGAGCCATGATGAGTCTTCCCGTCATGATTCCCATCGCTGACCTGCTCGGGCTGTCGCGACAGATCGTCGTGAATGTTTACCAGTACAGCGGTCTCGTGTCGGGTCTGATAACCCCTACAGCCGGCGCGCTGTTGGCGATGCTTGCCATCGCAGGGGTGTCCTACGGCAAGTGGCTCCGGTTCGTCGCTGTGCCCTTCGCCTTGCTGTTTACGCTGGCCGTGGCAGCAACGGTAATAGGTGTCAAGCTGGGTATCCAATAAGATTTCACGGCTTTGGGTCGGCGATCGCCGCGATGAAAGGAAATGAAAGGTTTTCGCCAGAAAATGCGCTGCTGATTTCATTGCAACACGCTGATAGTAAGTAGGTTGTTCGCTCGAAAGCTACTGCCAATCGCCCTGGGGTATTTCATCTCTTTCGCGTTCCCTCCTACGCCTGTGCTTCGCCATAAATAGATCCCACAGTGAATCAGTAGCTTGCCACGCGGTGTAATATTGTTACCGCAGGGGTTCCCTCGCCGGATGGGAGTTTTGGCGAAGCACAACCCGTTCGCGGACTGCATTATCGAGGCTTATCCTGGCATCCACATCCTGTGCAGCAACCGAGAAACAGCCATGACGGAGCAAATTCTCCATGGAATCGTCGGCCGCGAGCTGGTTTTGGAGAACCTGTTCTCGAAGGTTGACCGTGAATACGATATGGTTTTGATAGATGTCGCCCCGTCGATCAGCATGCTCCAGAATTGTGCTCTGGTTTATGTCAAGCAAATGCTGATCCCGGTGGCCATGGACCCGCTCAGTCTCCAGGGCGTGGGCGCCAATGTCGAAACTTGCCGTCTGTTAAACGCGGCACTCCATTTGGACATCCGGCCGGTTGCGATTTTGCCGGTGATTGTGGACCGCCGTCTGCAGATGACCGCCATCGTGATGGAGTCACTCGTGGAGATTGCTGAGAGATTGCGCATCCCTGTGCTTCATGGGATCCGGGTGGATGCCACGATTACCAAAGCCAGCCGGGCGCGTCAGTTTCTGGTGGACTACGATCCAGGATCGAGAGCCGCGGAAGATTACGAGATTGCCGGCCAGGAGCTCGCAAGTCTGCTTCAGGAACAGATGGATGAAAGACGTCTCTCAATCTCGGCATAAGAAACCGGAGAAAATCACTTTCGAAGAGGTGATGGGGGCGGCCGGGATGTCCGGTTTCGGAGCCCTACTCGAACGGCGGCCCGGGATCGAAGAGCCTGGCTGGAAACTCGCAGCTGAATCGCGACTGAAGTTCTTACTTAAGGGAGCCGCACTCGCAGAGAAGCTGGGCCGGCAAAACGACATGCTCAGTTCTCTGAATGAGCCACTGACACGCCGGGTCACATCCCTGGCACAGGCCCTCGGGATCCTGTCACGGATTACCTGCGCTATTTCGAACTGCCGATCTTCTTCCCTCTTACGGCGCGGGGCTTGCGTGGGTTCAATACGATCCGCCCCAACGCCTGCGCCGTGTCTTGGAGCGGGAGAAGAGACAACGCTGGTAATCGCGGAACGCCATTACCACACGGTAGCAGCAGGGGTCCCCACAAATTCCCCCACAGTCGATCTGCACACCATTTCTTCAGCGGCTGCCTTGTCCGGATGCGCAGACGCTACGGTTCGGTTCACCTGTACAGTGTTCCAATACATCATGGCGAACTTAGCCAGGTTGTTTTTCAGATCCTCGCACGTCTGACACCCGCGCATCGCTTCAGCCGCTTTCACATTCCTCTTAACTTTCATCGCCTCACTCCCCTCGACGGAGAAGAAATGCAACATGCGGTGAGCTTTCGGTAATTAACCGGCTAATCGTGGCAGAGGAAGATGGGCCAGTCGAAAGGCGTTATTCTTTTCCAGTCGGGATTTTATTCGGGAGGTGAAGGTCCCGCCCTCGAGTTCGATCTGGGGAAAGGCAACGTCGCGAGCGGGGCCCCCACGGTCACGATACTGTTTATCCCACTTTCCGCCGCGCAGTACAACCTCGAATCGGATTGGGCCGATGCGGGCACGAAAGTCATTGTGCGCCACTGCCCGATTTGCGTGCAGGATTCCATCGTCGGTCATGGGTGCCGGCGCAAACAGGCTCATGATGAGCACCACGATTGGAATCGGGATAGGGGGAAGCTTCGCGGCCCCCCCTCCTCCCACACCACCGGACATGCGGGTCCGCATCCGGCGGTTCGGCGGGTTAAGCAATCGGTTTCACAGTTAATCTCGGAATCCCAAGCGAGTCGAAGTAAGCATTGGGCAACGCGATGCTGAGCGCGGGCGAGTTCGCCAACCGCCACGGCCCGAGGGTGCTACCTGCCGTTTGAGCGGCTAGGTCTTTGCCCACATCCCGTTGGCGCAACTCGGCAAACCGCGTCGTGCCCCGCTTCCACTGCTTCCAGATCGCAGACCTGAGTCTAGCCGGAGCCACTGTTCAAGACTTTCCAACACCGAAGGCGTTTCACACTTTCCGAAATAGCCAATCCATCCCCTGAGATAGCGGGATAGTTCTTCGGCCATTCGTTCAGTGCCGACTCCTCTGGTCCGGCTCGTCAGTTCCCGTATCCGCTCCTTGAACCGGTCCACCGCTTTCGGCGCGATCCGCCGTTTTGGTATACCGGCACTCGTGAAGCTAAATCCTAGAAACTTCCTTCCCCATGGCCGTGCCACCGCACTCTTCTGCTGGTTGACCTTGAGCTTGAGCTTTGCCGTGATGAATCGCGTAATGCTTTCCATCACACGTTCCCCCGCCCGACGACTACGAACGTAAATATTGCTATCGTCCGCATACCGGACGAAGTGAAGGCCGCGCCGCTCTAACTCCCGGTCCAACTCGTCGAGTACGATCTTCGACAACAAGGGTGACAGGACTCCCCGAACGCAAAAGATAACTTCGAGTTTGAGCGTCGGCTGGGGTTTTGACGGAAATTGAGTGCGGATTGATGTGTGGCGTAGGAGGTTGTATGTTTATGACAGATGCCGCGTGCCAGTGATCTACTCACCGGACCGGCTGAGCCGAAAGTATGCCTATCAGGTCTTGTTGAGTGAAGAGCTGTCGCGCTGTGGAGTGGAGTTGATCTTTCTGAAGGCTCCGGCCGGCGCCACTCCGGAGGATCAGCTGCTGGTGCAGGATTGAAACTGAGACTGGGTGCCCCGAGGGCACATGTTGCGCCTAATAACTGAAATTGGTAAGCCACTGGTTAGACCAATGCCCTCTCGGACAACCCGAAAAAGCCATAGGCCACGAGCCTCAAATAGAATCATGGTTGACACAGTGCATCCGCGCTCTGCTTGTTTCGTTTCAGGAATGGACCAGCGCCTGTTTCTCCCTTTCCCTGTTCCTCGATTGT